>NZ_CP139698.1:2731817-3063634 GCF_034372165.1 Christiangramia sp. OXR-203
GTTTGTCCTACCTCTGTGTCAATTTCATCTGATACTGGAAATACGATTTGTGCTGGAACGGAAGTATTATTTACTGCTACAACTACCGGTGGTAGCGGTGTGGAAATTTATCAGTGGAAAATAAATGGAAATAACGCCGGGTCGCCCACGACTAGCAATACTTTTTCTAGTAACTCTCTTGCGAACAATGATTATGTGACCGTATCTGTTACAGAGATAGGCGGAGTTGCTTGTAATCTTACCAGCAGCAGGTTCACCATGACAGTGAATGATTTACAAACTCCAACCGTAGATTTTCTCATTCCTCCAGGAAATAAATGTATTGGGCAAAGTATAACCATAGAGGGTTCTAATACAAACGGAGGGTCAAACCCTACTTACGAATGGTTTGTTGACGGTGTCTCAGTGCAGTCTTCCAGCAATAAAAGACTAGTCAGAACTTATTCGGAAGCTAAAACCTACAATATTAGACTTTTACTAACCAGTAATGTGAATTGTTATACATCGCAAACTGCAGAAGTAACCAAAACTTTAACCATCCAACCAGACGCAAGTATCACTATACCTGAAAGTGATATTAGTGATGCATGTATAAATACAGCGATTCCAAATCTCAATTTTACTCTTCAGGGAACTGTGAGTGGAGCAAACGCATCCGGCCTCCCGCCTGGAGTTACAGGAAGCTACAGCAGTGGAAATTTTAGAATTTCGGGAAGCCCTACGACTGCTGGCACGTATAACTATTCGGTTACAACGACAGGAGCCTGTGCAAATGCTACTCTGTCTGGAACTATAGTAGTTCTAAATGATGCAACAATACAATTGACAAATGGAAATGACTTGCAACAAATATGTCAAGGTGAAAACATCGAAAATATCATATATACGATCGGAGAGACTGCAGATGCTGTTAGTGTCTCAGGTTTACCATCTGGAATTACAGGTACTCTCTCGGGACAAACATTTACTATAAGTGGATCTACTAGTCTCGTAGGAACACATAATTTCAGCATCTATAGCACAGGTGATTGTTCAAATTCTGAAGTTCTTGAAGGATCCATTACAGTGAACGAAAATCTCATTCCTGGGGTAACTATAAGTTCATCAGATGTTGATAATGAAATCTGTGAAGGTACAGAGCTTACGTTCACAGCGACACCAACAAACGAAGGTACTAATCCAACTTATCAGTGGAAGGTCAACAACTCCAATGCTACTGGCGCAGGAAATTCGAGCGTTTTTACTACAAGCTCTCTAAACGACGGAGACATTGTAAGTGTGGAACTTACCAGTACTGAAGAATGTACCACCTCCAACCCTGTACTGAGTAATGAAATACAAACCACAGTTTTAGAAAATCTTACACCTTCAGTCTCAATTACAGCAAGTGATACGGATATTTGTCCTGGAGATGAAGTCATTTTCAGCATAGAATCTATTGTTAATGAAGGTGCTAGTCCAACATATCAATGGAAGTTAGATGGTGCAAATGTTGGAACAAATACCACAACGTATGCCAGCACCAGTCTCACCAATGGACAGGTTGTTTCTCTCGAAGTTATCTCCAGTGAAATATGTTTAGCTTCAGAAGGAGCTAGTAGTAACAACATTACAATGGAAGTATTTCCACCTGTTCCAGATACACCTGCGCAAATTACCGGAGAGAATGAAGTTTGTGCTACCGCAACCGGATTGATATATTCTGTCCCTGCGGCAAATAACGCAACCAATTATATATGGAACTTTCCAGCAGGCTGGTCCATTGCATCTGGTGACGGATCCAATAATGTAACGGTGAATGCCGGTACCGGTTCGGGTGAGATAAGTGTTGTAGCTTCCAATAGTTGCGGTGATAGTGCAAATACTACTTTTACAGTAACCTCTGTGGATGGCGTTCCGGCAAATCCTGGAACTATAACTTCAGATCTTGATGGTGTCAATCTAGTTTGTCCGCCGTACCCTATCACATTCAGCGTAGCCAGCATAGGACCACATCAATGGACAGTTCCAACTGGCTGGGATATAATTAGCGGTGCAGGCACTAATACGATACAGGTTAATGTAACCAACGCTGCATCTAGTGGAACCCGCGAAGTTTCAGTTGTAGCCGAAAATATCTGTGGTGAAAGCACACCAGCCACCTATACTGGAATAGAGATCAATAACCATATTATTGCAGATTTCGGGGAAGATCAAACGATCTGTAAATCGCAGAACAGTATTCAGCTATCTGGAACGAGAAGCTTTGGGAATGCAACACTTGACGTTACGTTTTCAAGTTCGAGTTCCGGAAATAATGGATTTTCAGGTTCGACTGTGGGAGGAAATAATAAAAATGGCCCTTTCAATGTAATTTACACTCCTAATGCAGCAGATAAAGCTGCAGGGCAGGTCACACTTACTATGACTGTTCCAGAACCTAAAAAACAGGATAATACTGGAAATGACTGCGGAGATTCCAGTGATTCCATTACCCTTTATATTATTCAGGATGCAGTAATAAGTTCTCCTACAGAAAAAGATCAAACCGTTTGTATTAATACAGCAATCGAAACCATTGACTTTGAAATTTCTGAAGCAGGTACAGGTGCCACTGTTTCCGGATTACCATCTGGTCTTATCGGAACATTCAATAATGGACTTTTTAGTATTAGCGGTACACCAACAGAAGATGGTGAGTTTGATTATACTGTTAACAGTACAGGAGATTGCTCAGACCAGCAAACTTCTATTAGTGGTACAATTACAGTTTCTCCAGATCATGAAATTATTGATGCAGTTAATAAGGATCAAACTGTTTGCCTTAATTCTGCAATAGCTAATATGGAGTTTCCTGTAAATTCTTCAGTTAATTCTGTACAGGTGACCGGAATGCCAGCAGGGGTCTCCGGAGTAATTCAAGGTGGGAATTTTGTAATAAGCGGTACTCCTGCAGAAGTAGGGACTTTTAATTATACTTTGAACACCGTAGGAAGTTGTATAAGTGCTTCCACTACCGGCACATTAACAATTAATCCTGATGTTACTATCAGTGATCCAACAAATAAAAATCAGGAGATTTGTATTAATACTGCTATTGACGCTATTGAGTTTACCATTACTGAACCTGGCACAGGTGCCGCTGTTACCGGTTTGCCTGTTGGTCTAAATGGTAGTTTTAATAATGGCATTCTCACAATTTCAGGGACAGCCACTGAAGCTGGAAGTTTTGATTATGAAGTTACTACCACTGGGGAATGCGTTCAGGTAAGCCAAACCGGAACTATTACGGTGACTCCAGATCCAACAGCGGAAATTGCTTATTCTGGTGAATTCTGCACTTCACAGGGAGGAAGTTACTCAGGTACGCTTAGTGGAACCGGCGAATTTGAAAGCGGTACTTATTCTGCAACTCCAAGCGGACTTATAATTGATGAGGCAACCGGTGAGATAACTCCTTCACTAAGTATTGCGAATACATATACCGTTCGCTATGAAGGACCTGATGTGTGTAACAGGGCTATCGCGACGACTGAAGTTATTATAAACGAAGAGCCTTCAGTTGAAATAGTATATGCAAATGCATATTGCACGTCAAACTCAAGCCTTCAAATTCCGGAATTTCAAAACGGAGTTGGTAATTACGAAGGAGGAATATTTTCCGCAGAACCTGGAGGCCTAAGTATAGATCCGGCGACTGGCGCTATTAATCCACAGGCAAGTTCTGCCGGTACATATGATATATACTATACTATATCTGCTGCAAACTCTTGTGCTGAAGTCATTATTACTACAGAAGTTACAATAACAAGACTTCCAAATGTAACTATTAGCTATCCCGAAATTATTTGTAATTCAGAAGGAGCTATCACCGTTACATTCTCGAATGAAGATGGTATTTATGAAAACGGAACCTTCTTGGGTAGTACCGGGCTGGCTATCAATGAAGATGGACAGATAGATCCTTCGGCCAGTGTTCCGGGTGATCATATAGTTACTTATATAATAGACTCATCAGAGGCATGCGAAGAAGTAGTAGCAACGGCAAACTTCACTATAAAAGACGAACCAATTATAACCACAGACCCTGTAAATTTAGGTGTTTGTTCAAACGGTCCTGCTGAGTTTGAAGTTTTTGCTTCTGGTGATGATCTCACTTACGAATGGTTTAGAATCATCGAAGGAGTTGATCAGGTTATTCCAGGAGAGAATGAATCTGTACTTAGCTTCTCTAACGTTACGGCAGAAGATGCTCTGGAATATTTTGTGGTAGTTTCCGGAGCTAATTCCTGTAACACTGCGACGTCAACCATTTTTACGTTAAATGTCGACGAAGACATTACTATTACAGAACCTTCAGAAGATATTACCATCTGTGAAGATTCACGGGAGGACATTACGTTTACTTTCAAAGGACATGCTAATGGTGCAATATTAAATTTCGACTGGATCAAAGATGGTGAAATCGTGACGGAAGAAGCTGGTAAGATTGACATTGACGTTCTAGGACCATCGGGGACTAATGGAGAATATACCGGAACCCTAACAATTACCAATCCTACTGCTGGAGAGAATGGAGATTCTGGTGAATACTGGGTAGTGGTAGATGGGCCCGATTATTTCACTTGCTCCGAAGCAACTTCTAATAAATTTACGTTTAGAGTGGAAGCCAGACCTCCAAATCCGGTCACAGAAGACCTCACTCTATGCTTAAATGAAGAGGCTGGGAATCTTACGGCAACAGTTGAAGATGGTAATGAAACAAAATGGTATACTTACAATGAAACTACTTCAGAATACGATTTCATTGGTAACAACATTACTATAGATTCCAGTGAGCCAAAAACTTTACAATATTTCGCTACTCAAACCAGACCTAATTCTTGTGAAAGTGATTATGAGCCTATTACGATTACAATTCTGGATACTCCAGATCCAATTTCGACTGAACCTGTAGTTTTCGAATTCTGTTTTGAGGAAGAGGTTACAGAGGCTATCGCTGTCACTCCGGCAGAAAATGCAACCATCAACTGGTATGCTTCTATCGATGCTTCTGAAACTATTGCCGCACCAATTCCGAACACAGGTATTTCAGAAAATGAGACTTATTACGTAAGTCAGACATTTGCTTCTACCGGATGTGAAAGTGATCGTACGCCTGTTGAAATTCGAATTAAGGATCTTCCGAATGTGATCGTGGAAATTGATGGCGAAGAGAGTACCATCTGTTTGGGCGATAGTATAACAATGAATGCTTCCGGAGCAGAGAGTTACGAATGGTTTGTTGATGACACTTCAGTAACAACCGGTGCAACTTATTCCCCTACTCCAACTGAAGCTGGTGAAATCACCTATACTGTTGTAGGAACCTTAAACGGATGTACCAATAGTTACAATATTACGATCAATGTCGACGAAGTAAGTGTTGCTGGAACATTAGCAGCACCTGAAAGAATTTGTATCCAGGATGGAATTGCCACTCTAAGCCTAACTGGTACTACCGGCGAAATTATAAGATGGGAATATAAATCTGCGGAAACCAGCGATGCCTGGACAAATTTCGAGGATGGGAATTTAAGTGCTGAACGAACCTTTACACTTACAGAAACTACAAGTTATCGAGTAACTGTTCAGAATGGCGAATGCTCAGAAGATACGGTGGAAACAACTATTATTGTGGACCAACTTCCGGTTGGTGGTGAACTAACCTGGGACTCCAACAATGATCGTATATTCCTCACTTGTGAAAATCCGGCAAATGGTTTTGGAAGCAGATTGAGTCTTTCTGGCTATACTGGAGAGGTAGCTTATTGGCAATATCGAAATGCACCTTCGAACACATGGGTTGCAATTGAAACAAACGAAACTTTTTTAGAAAGTAATCAGATTGAAGGACTAATTAATAATTTATCTACAACCTTTAGAGCAGTATTAAGTAATGGTAGTTGTACTGATGCTGTTTTTTCTGAAACCGCTATCACAAGCGTAATTGTTGCTGATATTAAACCAACACCTGTAGAAGTCGACAAACCTATTATTTGCATCGGAGAAGAAATTAGCCTGAGCTCAGAAACAGGGTATAGCACAACCGGAGAAAAATTCGAAGGAGGACAATTTACAGAGGCTGGAATTAAAAATAAAGGATGGGACTTTACACAACCTGATGGAACAGTAAATGATTATGATGCCGCAGCCAATAATGGAAGAGCAGATCACTGGTTAAAAATGAATGCAAGTGGTGGTCCAGATGGCAAGGTCTATACAGGAACATTACCTAGCGGTAACACCGGAACGACTATAAGATGGACTTCAGAATTAAATGTGAATGAGAAATTTGCTTTGGTAACCGGGCCCAATGATTCTTATATGGAAACTCCTCCGTTTTCATTGAGCGGTATGGATGAAGCCATTTTTATCTGGGATCAGGGTTATAATCTTACTGCCGGAGCAACAATTACTGTGGAAATTTCTACTAATGGCGGTAGCACTTATGAAACTGTATTATATACTCATACCGGTGACGGCACCGTGGCTGGTGGATCAAGTGGTAATTATTTGGATTTTGGGGGAGGTACACCTTCGACCAGACCTAAAAACAAGATGGTTGTTGATCTTGGTGATTACCTTGGTCAATCTAATCTGCGTGTTCGATTTAACTATGACGGCAGAAAAGACGGAGACGTTTGGGCAGTAGATAACATTAAAGTTCCTGAAGGGCCACAGGATATATTATTACAATGGTATTATGACGATGATCTTACAGATGACGGGAACGTTTTGGAAGAAATCGGCGAAGTGAATCAAAACACAGTATTCTTTACTCCAAGAAAAATTGGCTGGAATGATTTTGAAGTACAGACCAGAATTATCCTGGATAGTAATGGTAATGCCTGCCAGAGTATAGACAATTTTGAAACCATTAGAGTTTGGGCTTTTGATGAGTATACCACAGAAGTTTCTGCTGCTGTAGGCGCATGTGGTAGCCTGTCCATTGTGCTCAATGCGACGGTTACAGCAACTGAACAGAACATGGAAATAGTTGAGTACCCTACTCTGGATGGTTATGTAGGTAGCTGGAAAGTTTTTGATTCAAATGACATTGAAGTTACTACTGGCTTTAGTTTCGATAATCAGGATAATAGCAGCGATCTTGAACCCGTAAATGACCCAAATGCTATTTTCACTGCGGAAAACCTGGGTGACTATAAAATAAGATGGGTCCTTAGTCCAACAGCAACAGATGAAAATGGAGTTTTGATTGAAAATACAGGTTGCCCGCCAATAGATACCACACAAACTATAAGTCTGGTGGATTGTGTTACTCTTGATTTTGATGGTTATGATGATTATGTAGATCTGGGAAATAATTATACCGGCAGTTTCTTTTTAGAAGCATGGATAATGCCATTCGACAGACCACTTCCTGATGGAGGAATGACAGACGCTTCAAAAGGAACAATTTTCAGCGCTCCTGGATTTGAACTTAGTATGGAAAATCTTTCTGAATTTGTAACTACTAATGACAGGTGGTACCATATCGCAGTTTCCAGTAATGGAACTACACTATACATTGATGGTATTGAAATCACCGGAGGAACTAGTGTAAATACATCTGGAACCAATACCGCGGCAATTGGAGCGAGATACAGTGCCTCGACTAAAACTGCTACCAACCACTTCTCAGGATGGATAGAGGAAGTCAGGATCTGGAATACTGCTCCTTCAGAAAAAGAGATTCGTTTCATGATGAACCAGCGACTTAAACTCAATTCTTCCAATCAGGTCGTTAGTCCAATTGAAGGGGAAGTTGTACCAAACAGAACCGTTGATGGCAGCTACTATACCGCTAATGGTTTCAATTTAGATGAAGATGGAGTTAGTTTCTATGATCAAACTGCGACTGAACTTGCTGGGTACTATCGACTTTATTCCAATGATCCAGACCCGGATAATAAACTTCCAGGTTACTTCCTGGATGCTCTAAAACCATTGAACGGACTTACACCCAATCATGCTAATGCAGCGAATCCTGGTAGAATGGTTAATATTGAAACAGATCAGGAGAATACTTCTCCAACGCCATACTTTACGTATGCTGATGGTTCTACATGGAGCGATATTAACACCTGGGCAAGACCCGAAGTTTGGGACGCACCTAATAGCCAAGGTTATGATGGCATTTTAATTGACTGGAACATAGCAAGAATCAATCATACTTTTGAAGCCAATAGAGCTATCACGATGCTCGGTCTACTTTCTGAGACCACAGGTAAGGAATTAACTATCAATGCTAGTAATCCAATAACCATTAGTCATTATTTGTATCTGGACGGTAGTATAGATTTGCAGGGGGAATCTCAGTTATTACAAAACCACGGAAGCATCCTGGCGAATGAAAGCGGTGGGTTTGTTGAAATAGATCAACAAGGTAGAATGAGTAGTTTTAATTATAATTACTGGACAAGTCCCGTGAGTACCCAGGGATCTTCGAACAATTTAGGTTACCGACTAGCAGATGTTCTAATGGATGGCACAAATGCCGAAAATCCTGCTGCAATTAACTGGAAAACTGGATATTTCGATGCAGATGGAGCAAGAACTTCACCTATAACAATCACCGATGCCTGGATCTGGGATTTCAGAGGAGGCGACGCAGATATCTACGGAGACTGGCTCTTTATGGGTAAAGATTTTATGCAAATTGCAGGCGCTGGTTATTCTATGAAAGGAACCGATGGTACTGTGGGCCCAAACCAAATGACCCAGAATTATGTTTTCCGCGGAAAACCGAATAACGGTAATATTCCGACCACCGAATTGAGTCTGAATTCAACACAGAATTTTCTGGTTGGTAATCCATTCCCTTCTGCTTTGGATGCTAACGAATTTTTACGAGATAATTTAAATGTTGTAGGAACTGGAACTGGAAACAATTCTCAAAATGTCTTTAATGGGACACTCTATTACTGGGATCATTTTGCGGGAAGCACACATATTCTCGAAGAATATGTTGGTGGATATGCCACCTACACCCTGGCAGGCTCTGCTCCTGCAATTTTAAATGACTGGCGTATAAGCCAGGTAGGTGGAAATGGAACTAAAGAAGCTTTGCAATATATTCCGGTAGCACAAGGTTTCTTTCTGAATAGTGCTCCTGTGAATGGAAATACATTTGGTGGACAGATTCAGTTTACTAATACCCAGAGAGTTTATAGAAGAGAAAGTGTAGATCCATCTATTTTTCTACAACAAGAAGATAATCCTAAATCTTCCAAAAATAAGACTGCAAAAAGCTCAGAGGATGATCGAGCAAAGATTAGGTTGAAATTTGAATCTCCGGCAGGTTATCACAGACAGATTCTGGTTACGAGAGACGTGAATACTACTAACGGATTTGACATTGGTTATGACGCGCCTCTTATCGAAAATAATAAAGAGGATATGTACTGGTGGTTTGCCGAAAATAGATTTGTAATACAGGGAGTTCCTGATTTTGAAAAAGATCAAGTACTGCCCTTAGCTATAAAAACTTCTTCGGAAGGGTCATTTACTATAAAAATAGATAGTACCGAAAACTGGCCTGCAAATAAAGAACTATACCTGAAGGATAAACAAAATGACAGTATCCACGACCTGCTTGCCGGTTCATTTAAAGGCTCGACGACAGAAGGTGAAATTAGTGATCGTTTCGAAATAGTGTTCTTCAAAGAAATGGCACAGGAACCTGATCCAGTTATCATTCCAGAAGAACCTGAATTGCCAGTAGTCGATGGTCTAGTAGGAATATCCTATAGTACCTTCAGCAGAAATGTTAAAATTAGTAATGAAGATTTACTTAAAGTTGAAAAAGTTCTGATTTATGACATGGGTGGTAAGCTGATACAGGAGTTCGATGGACTTCCTTCAGAAAAGGAAATTTATCTTGGCTTAAGGCCAGTGAGATCTGGAATATATATTGTTAAGGTTTTCTGTGAAAATGCAATTTGTAATAAAAAGATCATCGTGAAATAATAGAAAGTAGTTTCTTACAAGATCATATTAACAGTACTAAGTTTTGTTTAGATTACTGAATTAAAGACTTTTATGACATTATTTTTACCATATACTTAACGCTTTTAATCGAATTTATATTACTTTTACCGATGAAAATCTAGATCGGTAACCTTATGAAACAAATTACTATTGGACCCCAACTCCAATTTGTACTTTTTTCGCTATTCTTTTTTTTCTCATCTGTAGTTTTAGATGGGTTAGAATTACATGCGCAAACCATAAATGCAAATTCCACAAATCCTACCTGCGAAAATTCAGCAGATGGCTCTATAACAATCACTGTTAGCGGTGGAACCTCACCCTATACATACAACTGGACTGGTACGGGAGTTAATACTTTAGCTCAAAATCAATCAAATCTTACACAAGGGACCTACTCCGTTGAGGTAACTGATAGTTCAGATCCAGCTCAATCCACTTCAGAAACTTTCACACTTACTGCTGTAGATAACGAAGATCCAACGATCACTGCTCCAGCAAATGTTTCTGCGAATACCAGCGATGACGGTAATGGTGATTGTACAACTTCGGTCGATCTGGGAACACCTACCTCCAACGATAATTGTGAAGTTGAATCAGTAAAAGCATTTGTAAACGGCGGTGAGATAAACCCAAACAATTATTCATTCCCTATTGGAACTACTACTGTGACCTGGACAGTTACTGACACTAGTAATCGAACGGCCTCTGATGACCAGACTGTAACAGTGTCTGACAACGAAAATCCAACAATTTCTGCGCCAGCAAATGTTTCTGCAAATACCAGCGATGATGGTAATGGTGATTGTACAACTTCAGTAGATCTGGGAATACCTACCTCCAACGATAATTGTGAAGTTGAATCAGTAAAAGCATTTGTAAACGGCGGTGAGATAAACCCAAATAATTATTCATTCCCTATTGGTACTACTACTGTGACCTGGACTGTTACTGACACTAGTAATCAAACGGCCTCTGACGACCAGACTGTGACAGTTTCTGACAACGAAAATCCAACAATTTCTGCGCCAGCAAATGTTTCTGCAAATACCAGCGATGACGGTAATGGTGATTGTACAACTTCAGTCGATCTGGGAACACCTACCTCCGACGATAATTGTGAAGTTGAATCAGTAAAAGCATTTGTAAACGGAAGTGAGATAAACCCAAATAATTATTCATTCCCTATTGGAACTACGGTTGTGACCTGGACAGCTACTGACACTAGTAATCGAACGGCCTCTGATGACCAGACTGTAACAGTATCCGACAACGAGGATCCAACAATCTCTGCACCAGCAGATGTTTCTGCAAATACCAGTGTTGACGGTAATGGTGATTGTACAACTTCAGTCGATCTGGGAACACCTACCTCCAACGATAATTGTGAAGTTGATTCAGTAAAAGCATTTGTTAATGGGGATGTAATTAATCCAGATACCTACGAATTCCCTATTGGAAGTACTACTGTAACTTGGACCGTTACCGATGCTAGCGGAAGAATGAGTTCAGATGATCAAAACGTTGTAGTAACTGATAATGAGCTTCCGGTCATCACAACAACTGGAACGGTAAACTCTTTTAATGACAATGGTCTTTGTGAAGCTAATGTTATTGTCCCTGCACCCACAATTACGGATAATTGCAATGTAGGAGCTGCCAGTGGTGTACGTAGTGATAATAAATCTTTATCAGACCCATATCCTGTAGGAACCACGGTAATCACCTGGACAGTTACTGATGACAATAACAATGATGCAATCCCTGTAGAACAACAGGTTATTGTCACAGACAATGAGGAACCGGTACTTCCTGTTCTGGAGACTATTACCTGGGGATGCGAATATACAGCTAAAGTACCTGTTACCTCAGATAACTGTGATGACGAAGTAACAGCGACAACTGAAGACCCTACAACCTTTAACACTTCTGGGACATATACAATCACTTGGAAATTCACGGATAAGGCTGGCAATTCAGTATCTGTCAATCAAACGGTTATTATCGATCTTTTAGCATTAGATTTAAGCGCTACGGAAATTGAATGTAATGGTTTTCAAACCGCACAGGCTACTGCGAACTTAAATGGAGGAGTACAACCCTATTATTATACCTGGATCAATAAAAGTACGAATGAGGATTTAGGCTCAAATGAGAGTATCACTAATCTCCCGGCTGGAACTTATCAGGTTACAGCCAGCGACGTTAATGGTTGCGAACTAATAGATGAAATTACCATATCAGAACCTGATGTTCTTGCAATGACTAATCCTTCATCCACACCCGTTAGTTGTAATGAAGGAAGTGATGGATCAATAATCGTAGGAACAATGACTGGAGGTACGGGACCATATTCGTACTCTTTAGATAATACTAATTACCAAAATAATATTTCATTTAGCAACCTTCAGGCTGGTGATTATACCATATTTGTGCAGGATGCTAATGCTTGCTCTTTGCAGAAAGACGTTTCAGTATCAGAACCTAATCCTTTGGATGGTAACCTTTCAAAAACTGATGTAAACTGTTTTGAAGGACAGGATGGAACTATTGAGGTTAGTAATGTTAGTGGAGGTAATGCTGGATACCAGTACAGTCTTGATAATATTTCATGGCAGGATGCTCAGCTTTTTGATGGATTGATAGCTGGTAATTATACCGTGTATATTAGAGACCAATCGGTACAGGATTGTGTGGTAGAATTAGGATCCATAAATGTGGATGAACCAGCAAGTCCTTTAGCTATCAATGTAACTACGACTTCTACGACCGGGGCTGATACTGCGACTGGAAGTGCTACCGCAAATCCGACCGGGGGAACGAGTGGTTATACCTTTAAATGGTTTAAAGCAGGTACAGCTGCCGTGATCCAGACCACCAGAACAGCCGGCAATTTAAAAGCCGGAGATTATGTAGTTGAAGTTACAGATCAGAATGGTTGTATTGAAAGCCAGGATGTAACAATTCTAGACAGAATTAATGCAGAAATAGATCCAAGATCCATCTGTGAAGGCGGTGCTGGCGATATTAGAACCTCCTACTATACCGTTCTGGATGGTTCTGCTACAGGCGGTGTTGGACCGTACACCTATAATTGGAATTTTGGAAATGGGGCAAGTCCTGTAAATGCAACTACTACAGATGGTAATAAAGAGTACCGAGTAAAATACAATTCAGAAGGGGTAAAGGAAATTAGGTTAACTGTTACAGATAGTAGAGGTGAAAGCGAACTTTTTATAATTGAACAGTTTATTGGCCAATGCTTTGCGAATAATTGTGGCTCTAATGATTTGCGAATCGATGATTTTTACGTAGGCGATGCCAATGGAAACCGATTGAATTCAGCTGACTGTGCTAGTATTGGTAGAAAGTATCTATACCTAGCGCTCGATCCTGGACCGGATAGATATAGCTTGTATGTTGAGGTTTCGTATGTCAAGGAAAATCGTTTTTTCAATACAAGTCCAGAAGGGGTTAATAAAACTGGTACATTCTTTTGTAATGAAACCATTCCCGATCAGGCTAGATTATTTGAAATTGAAAACTGGATCTGTGGTGATCAGGTAACTATTGAAGGTGTTTATCTAACATTCCAGAATAATAAGAATAAAAAGTGTGGTACCAGCAACAAACCAAAATGTTATGGTAGTGATGATGGCAATGAGGTAACCACTCCACTATTTGGGATTGCTACACCAAATGAAATTCCATGTAATGGATTAGAGACAGGGGTTATAGAGGTAAATGCTGCAGGGGGAGAATTTCCTTACGACTATAGTATTACCAGCGCAACTGCTGGATTTCAATCTGGAAAACGATTTGCCGATCTACCTGCCGGGACATACTCAGCATGGATAAAAGACTCACAGGGTACAATTTATCAAACAGATGAAGTAACCATTCTTGAACCAACGAACCCGATAACCCTTACTACGGCAGTAACCGAACCAATCTGTTTCGGCGCCCTAGGCGAAGCTACAGTAAATGTGACCGAAGGTTCTGGAACGCCATTTGAATCTGGCGAACCGTACCAGTACCTGTGGAATGATGCCGAAAACCAGAATACCAAAACTGCTACTAATCTGGCTGCCGGGAATTATACAGTTACAGTGATCGATGCTAACGGTTGTCAGGAAATTGCTGATGTTACTATCACAGAACCCGAACAATTAACAGTACCCGCTGCAGGAGAAGATCAAAATCTGGGATGTGGAATAACAGAGGTTACGTTAAATGCTAATGTCGCAGAAGTTGGAGTTGGTTCCTGGAGTATAGCCGACGGGTCAAGTGCAGGCGGTACTATTACAGACCCTTCCAATCCCACTTCCACATTTACTGGCGTCCAGGGCACCTATATATTAAACTGGACTATTACGAATGCAGAAGGGAATTGTGGTGATGATAATTTTGACAGTGTAGAAATTATAATTGATGGTGATTGTTCCAAACTTGATTTTGACGGAATAGATGATTATATAGATTTTGGTGACAACTACGGCTTCAGTTCCGGGAACTTTACATTTGAAGTATGGGTAAAACCTGAATCAATTTCTGGAAGTCAAACAATTTTAAGTAAAAGAGATGTTTCTACAGGAAACAATGGTTATGAGCTTATTATAAACAATGGTTCACCTACTTTTAAATGGAACGGCAAAACAGTTAGTACGTCATCGAAGGTCAATACAAGCAGGTGGTTCCACATCGCTGTAATTTATGATGGGACGGCAAGACTATATGTAGATGGAATCGATGTTGGGAATGCCACAGGCACCAACCCTTCTACTTCTGTTGCTCCTTACCTTCTTGGAGCTACTTATAATTCTGCGAACCCAACTACTCCACAATCACACTTCTCAGGTTGGATGGAAGAACTACGTATCTGGAATGTTGCTCTTACCCAAACACAATTGCGTTTCATGATGAACCAGAGAGCTACAGCGAATGGTGATGTCGTGAGAGGCTCGGTATTACCTCTGGACGTTCCAGGTAACTTAGCCTGGTCCGCTCTTAAGGGTTATTATAAGTTAGTCCCAGGAGAGATCGTAGATGGAAAGACTTTGGATTTGTCCAATACTCCAGTTTCTGGAGCAATGCGAAATATTGATACTGACCAATATCAAAGCGCACCATTACCCTACATTTCTGAAGCAAGTGGAAAGTGGAGAACTCGTTCTACATGGGATACGAATATAGGAAATGCTCAGGAAAACTGGTGGGGTGTTCCTAATGGTGTAGGTATTAATAACACCAAAATCAATTGGAATATTGCTAAAATAAAACATAATATTGATTCAGATGCAACTGATATTTCTCTGCTGGGTCTTTATGTTGATGAGAATAAACTGGATATGATTGGGTCTAATTCAGCTCAATCTGGAAACGCTTTAACGGTAACGAAATATTTAAGTTTGGATGGTATTCTCGATCTCAATGGAGAATCTCAACTTATTCAAACTGAAGGAAGTATCCTAGAGGAAAATAGTGTCGGTTACCTGGAACGTGATCAACAAGGAACCGAGAATAGTTATAATTATAACTACTGGACTTCACCAGTCTCTACTACAGGAGGTTCTATCAATTCAGGTTTTAGCTTGAGCTCTGTATTATGGGATGGAACCAATCCTGATGAACCTGCTGGAATTAACTATAATTATCAGTTTCATTGGGCAGACAGTGATTATTCAGGAGAATTAAGACTGAGCACTTACTGGCTACATTCGTTCCAAGGAACAGCCGATGATTATTTCCAGTGGTCTCAATTTAGTGAGGACGATGTCCTGAAGCCTGGGATTGGCTTCAGTATGAAAGGTACTCGAGGTAGTGCTGCAGTAAGTAGTAAGCAGAACTATACATTTAGAGGTCTGCCAAACAACGGAGATATCTCTGTTAATGTAGGTACTGATCAAAATCTACTTACAGGTAATCCATACCCCTCTGCCCTGGACGCACAAAAATTCATACAGGATAACATTCAGAATTTTAATGGAAATATTTACTTGTGGGATCATTTTGGTGCTGAATACTCACACTACCTCGAAGAATACGTTGGTGGATATGCAGTTTTTAACCTCTCAGGGGGAATTGCAGCAGCATCATCCATCGATTCCCGTATCAACGCTAATAATGATAAGAGTCAGAAATCATCACCAGGCAAATACGTACCTGTAGGACAGGCATTCTTTATCAATACGAAAGGTGTATCCAACCCAGATAAAATTACTTTTAGAAACTCTTATCGAACGTTCGTAAAAGAATCCAGTTCAGACTCTCAATTCCATTCTCAGGAAGATGATCCTAAAAAATCGGATGAGAATAAATATGAAAAAGACACGAGACATAAGATTAGATTAAAACTGGAATCTCCTAAAGGTTACCACCGCCAGATTCTTGCCACTGCAGATGTCAATACTACTGATGGTTTTGATCTTGGGTACGACGCACCGCTTATCGAAAACAATGTGGAAGATCTCTATTGGATGATCGATGAATCTGAATTCGTAATTCAGGGTGTTCCAGATTTCAATAAAGCAAGAGTTCTGCCTATAGGTTTCAAAATTGCTGAAGCGGGAGAGTACACTATTAAGATCGATGAACTTGAGAATATTCAGAGTGATATAGACATATATCTGTTAGACACAACAACTGAAGAATATCATGACCTGATGAAATCTGATTATACGGTGAGTACAGATAGTGTTGGTGTTTTCAATGAGAAATACCAGATCGTATTTCAAAAACTGGAAGAGGAAGTTTCCGAAGAAGTAGTGGAAGAAAAGCCAGAAGTCATAGAAGAATCAGACCCAGATTTTCTGGATATGAGATACCTTCGCCAGACAGATGAAATTGCGCTATACAATCCTGATCTACAGAATATAGATTTTGTAGAGCTGTACAGCGTCTCTGGACAGAAGATCATGACCTTTAGCGAAATTCCTACGGAAGAATCAATAAGCCTAAGAATTCAACAAAAATTGAGTTCTGCAGTTTATGTAGTGAAGATCTATGTTGGGAAAAAGAGTTATTCCAAGAAGGTGATCATCACCAAATAATCTGGCAATTAACCTTTATATTTCATAGGCAAGTAGACCACTTTCTTAGTATCATAGAAGTCTTCTTCAAAATAATCGGATAGCTCAAAGATCTGGGCTGTCCGGTAATCCTTTAATTCTTCTGAAAGATCTCCGCCTTTCAGATATAAAATTCCGTTTTTGAAATCGTGCTTACTTTCCTTAGCGATCTTACCTTTCACCCAGCGAACAAAAGTTGGCATTACTGCTACCGCTCTACTCACGATAAAATCATACTGACCTTGCAGATCTTCTACACGCTGATTATGTGTGGTCACATTCTCGAGTCCCAGACCTTCTGAAACCTCATCCACCACTTTAATTTTCTTACCTATAGAATCAACAAGATCGAATTTAGTTTCTGGATGCAGGATCGCTAGAGGGATTCCTGGGAAACCACCACCGGTTCCAACGTCCAGAACTCTTGATCCTGGAAGAAATGCCTGAACCTTTGCTATACCCAAAGAATGTAAAACGTGGCGAATATATAATTCGTCAATATCTTTTCTGGACACTACGTTAATTCTAAGGTTCCAGTCTTTATATAATTCTTCCAGTTTTTCAAACTTCTGAAGTTGATCTTCAGTTAAATTTGGGAAATATTTCTTTATTAGTTCCAAAGCATTCAATTTTCAGCAAAAATAGGCATTTTTTTATGTCCATTTTTTCTGAATAAACAGTAGCTGAAAATTTTAATATTATAACTTTGAAATGTTTCCGAAGCTGATGCTACATTGAAATAAAGTGGCATTTTCAGAATCATTAAAAATTTAAAGACATGCAGGAAAAACTATCGAACCGAATTAATGCGATGGCAACATCCCAAACACTTGCAATGGCAGCAAAAGCCAGAGAATTAAAAGCGGAAGGGAAGGATATTATAGGATTAAGTCTTGGAGAACCAGATTTTAATACTCCAGATTTCATTAAGGATGCCGCAATACAGGCCATTAATGACAACTACAATTCCTATACTCCGGTCGATGGTTATGTTGAATTAAAGGATGCCATTATTTCTAAATTCAAAAGAGATAATGATCTTACCTATGATCGCTCACAGATTGTTGTCTCAACCGGTGCCAAGCAATCCCTGGCGAATGTTGCCATGGTTGTTCTTAATCCCGGAGATGAGGTACTTCTACCCTGCCCTTACTGGGTAAGTTATGCTGAAATTGTAAAACTTGCAGAAGGTGTTCCAGTGGAAGTTCCAACTAGTGTGGAGACCAATTTTAAGATCACTCCTGAACAACTGGAAGCTTCTATTACTCCTAAAACCAAGATGATCTGGTATAGCTCTCCCTGTAATCCAAGTGGAATGGTGTACAGCAAGGAAGAATTAAGAGCACTTGCAGATGTACTTAAAAAATATCCAGATATAGTGGTTGTTAGCGATGAGATCTACGAGCATATTAATTTTGTAGGAGATCACGCGTCTATGGCTCAATTTGAAGATATGTATGACCGAACGGTCACAGTAAATGGAGTTTCAAAAGCATTTGCCATGACCGGATGGAGAATCGGGTATATTGGAGCGCCGGCTTATATCGCTCGGGCCTGTAATAAAATGCAGGGACAAATTACCAGTGGTGCTAACTGTATTGCGCAGCGTGCTGTGATCACTGCTCTGGAAGCTCCGGTGAGCAAGATTAGTCATATGATCGATACTTTTAAATCAAGAAGAAAGCTGATTATTGATCACCTTAATGAGATCGATGGATTTGTAACTACCGAACCTCAGGGAGCGTTTTATGTGTTCCCAAATGTCTCAGCCTTCTTCGGAAAGACGATCGATGGTACTAAAATTGAAAATGCAAGTGACTTTTCGATGTTATTATTAGAAAAAGCGAACGTTGCCACAGTAACTGGTGAAGCTTTTGGAAATCCTGACTGTATTCGTATTTCATACGCCGCAAGTGAAAGTCAGATCGAAGAAGCTATTAAAAGAATAAAAGAAGTATTATCATAATTGCAGTTATGAACAAAAAAAACCGGCTTTCGCCGGTTTTTTTTGTTCTATAAATTCAGGTTATCTATTACGCCAGAAGAATGGAGTTAATATGATAAGTACAGTAAATAGTTCCAGTCTACCTATCAGCATCAAGAAAGCTGACCACCATTTTCCGAAATCTGATAATATGTCAAAGTTATTCACTGGACTTAAACCTCCGAATGCGGGTCCAATATTCCCCAGTGAAGATGCAGCACCTCCAATGGCTGTTTGAAAATCCAGCCCCATTCCTGCAAATACTACTGCTCCAATGATAAAGGACAGCATATACAGTATAAAAAAGCCTAGAATATTAAAAACGATCTCCTTACTAATCGACTTCCCATTGAATCGTACCGGAAGTATTGCATTTGGATGTAAAGTTCTTTTAAATTCGATGATCCCGTTCTTGATCATGATAATATGACGCATTACCTTCACTCCACCAGCGGTACTCCCTGCGGAACCACCCAGAAAGAACAGTCCGAAATAGAGAATAGTTAGAAAAGGCGTCCACATCGTATAATCGGCAGAAACAAACCCGGTAGTGGTGATCACGGTTAAAACCTGGAATAGAGAGTGTCTGAAAGCACTTTCTGCTTCCCCCCAAACCATTGGATGCTCAATACTTGAAATTGCAACATCCGCCTGGAAATAAACCACCAGTGCTGAAATTACCGTGAATCCGAAGATGAAATACATATACCATTTGAACTCATCATCATGCAGAATTTTTTGCACCTGACCCTTAAAAGCAAAGTAACTCAATACAAAGTTACTACCCGCCAGCAACATAAAAAGTATGATGATATACTGAATTATAGGGTTATCATTCCAGTAAGCTAAACTTGCGTTCTTGGTAGAAAAACCTCCTGTAGATAATGTACTGAACGCATGATTAATAGCATCAAAAAAGGTCATTCCAGCCACCCATAAAAGGATAGTTTCAGCTACCGTATAGGAAACATAGATAAGCCATAGACGCTTGGCAGTATCTGTAATACGTGGCTTTAATTTATCTGCGCTTGGACCAGGGGACTCCGCAGAGAATAATTGCATCCCTCCAATTCCAAGCAAAGGCAAAATTGCGATGGCTAGAACGATTATTCCCATTCCGCCAATCCAGTGGGTTAGACTTCTCCAGAATAGAATTCCCTTTGGAATCGCTTCAATATCATTAAGAATGGAGGCACCGGTAGTGGTGTATCCAGACATAGTTTCGAAGAACGCATTTGTAAACGTTGGTATAGACTTACTGATGAGATAAGGCAAGCTACCACTTAAGGCCATAAAAATCCATCCAAAGGTTACAATAATATAACCCTCTCTTTTCTTTACCTCCTTACTATGACCACGAGTTGTAAACATGAGCAAGGTCCCGGTAAATAACGTTACTAGAGCAGCAGTTGAAATTTCAAGAGTTACGCCGTCATCATAAATATAGCTTACAAGGGTTGCTAAAAGCATAAAGCCGCCATTACACAGCAGCAATAATCCCATCACATGAAGAATTATCTGATAATTCAATCTGGGCATTAGAGGAAAAGTTTTTCTACTTTGTTAATAGATCTCGGTAAACAACAAACCACAATTCTGTCTCCAGGTTTGATTAGAAAATCACCTAGAGCGATTAAACCTTTACCATAGCGAATAATTCCACCAATAATTGCTGAACGAGGGAAATCCAGATCCTTGATCTTTTTATTTGAAACCTGGGAATTTGGTTTTACTATAAACTCCAGAAGTTCGGCATTCATATTATTAAGCTTGGTCATCGCTACAACCTCACCTTTTCTTACATAACGGAAAATATTATTCGCCGCCAATAGTTTCTTATTGATAAGTGTATCTATTCCAATAGAGTGACTCAGCTGAAAATAATCCATATTCTCGACCAATGAGATAGTTTTCTTAACGCTTTTGGACTTCGCAACCAGACAGGACATAATATTAGTCTCTGAATTTCCGGTTACAGCAATAAAAGCATCCATATCATGGATATTTTCTTCCTCTAGTAATTCAACATTACGACCATCGCCATTGATAATTAAAACATTAGGAAGTTCATCTGCCAGCTCATATGCTTTTTCTCGATGTTTCTCTACCAGCTTAACATTGAAATTATTCCGACAAAGATCCTGTGCGGTTTTTCTACCAATCTTACTACCCCCAAGCACCATTATATTCTTGATATCCTGTCGAACTTTCCCGGTTAGTTTATATAACTCCTCTACACCATTTTTAAGAGTGATAAAGTAAACCTGATCACCATCCTTAAATTGTGTATCTCCCCTCGGTATCAACGTATATTGAGTTCCAAATCTCTGAATTGCAATAGGAACAAAGTTTAATTCTGGAAATATCTTGGCTGCTTCCTTTACTGTCTTTCCTACAAAGGTCGCGGTTCTAGATAAACTCACACCAATCATGGTTAGTGCACCCTCTTCAAATTCGTAGCTATCATTGAACGCCGACTGATTCAGCAGTAATTCAATTTCACGTGATGCAAGCGCTTCTGGAGAAATAAGTTCATCTATTCCAAAACGGGTGAATCCCAATTCTCCCTGATTTTCCAGATATTCAGTATTTGAAATTCTGGCGATGGTTCTTTTCGCTCCAAGCTGCTTAGCCAGTACACATACGGTAATATTAGTAGCCTCACTTGAAGTTACACTAATCACCATATCTGTATGTTTCACCTGCGCATCCTTTAATATTCTGATGGAACTGGCATCGCCTTTAATGGTCCTAATATCCAAATGAGTGTCAGCATAAGCAAGGTTATCTCTATTTGGGTCAATTAGCGTAATATCCTGAGATTCAAAGGAGAGTAATTTAGCTAAATGAAATCCTACTTCACCTGCGCCGGCGATAATTATTTTCATATAACAGCTTCAAATTGTGAAAGCAAAGTTAAGTTATTTTGCAGAAAGGAAAAATCTCTTTTCAGAGATAAATAATCGGCTTATATCCGTTATTTTCTACATATCAGTTATCTTTGAAGCAAATTTCACCTATGAGTAAGAAAGTTACTCCATATAAAGACTCGCAGCTCACCAAAAAAAAGCAGGTAGAACAAATGTTCGACAGTATATCTGACAACTATGATGGGCTAAACAGGGTTATATCTATGGGAACCGATGTAAGCTGGCGAAAGAAGGTTGTTGCTGCTGTAGCTGCAACTAAGCCTGATAGTATTCTAGATATTGCTACCGGAACTGGCGATCTTGCCATACAAATGGCGAATACTGGAGCGACTAGAATCGTTGGCCTTGATCTATCTGACGGAATGTTAAGCGTTGGTAGAAAAAAGATTGCTGCTAAAGAGCTGGATGTTGAAATTGAGATGATTCAGGGAGATTCCGAAAATTTACCATTTGAAGCTGATAGTTTTGATGCGATTACCGTTGCCTTCGGGGTTCGAAATTTTGAAAACCTGGAACTCGGACTTTCAGAAATATTTCGTGTATTAAAGCCTGGTGGTATCTTCGTAGTTCTGGAAACCTCAGTTCCAACAAGATTTCCATTTAAACAGGGCTATAAGATATATTCATCCATGATATTACCGGCTATAGGAAAGTTATTTTCAAAGGACAAGGATGCCTACTCCTACCTAAGCGAAAGTGCTGCAAGTTTTCCTTATGGCAAGGAGTTCAACAATATTTTATCGAAAACCGGGTTTACTAATGTGAGAGACTTACCTCAAACCCTGGGAGTCTCCACTATATACATTGCTTCAAAGTAGATACATGAAGAAATTTTTTATAATTGCCCTTTTTCTATTCATTTCAAATGCGTCTTTCGCCCAGCTATTTTCAGGTGAGAGCGTTGTAAACCAACCTAATATTGATAATGCTCGATGGTCATGGGGTTATTTTCTAGGTTTTAATAGTTATGATTTTGATTTCGATTATATTGATTATAATCCAGACCCCGTAACGGGTCAGGATTTTAGAGTTGGAACTAGAACTGGTTTTAACGTAGGATTAATCGGAAACTTAAAACTACACAACAATCTAGATCTTAGGCTAGAGCCTGGTGTAAATTTCAATACCAGAGATTTTCAGGCGCTAAAGGCAGATGAAGGTACCTATAGAGAGATAAGCGCAACGTATGTACACATACCATTATTACTGAAATTCAATGCGAACAGGCTGAATAATTTTAGGCCTTTCGTGACCGGTGGTCTTTCTACATCGATCAATCTTAGTAGCAATGAAAATAATCCGGATGACAATTCTGCTGGTCAATTCCGCATGAAAACCAATACGTATTATTACGAGATTGGATTTGGTATAGACCTGTATTTATACTACTTTAAACTAACGCCATCTATTAGAGGAGTATTTGCAATTAATGACGAATTAGTGAGAGATGAAGACCCTAATAGCATATATACGGGTAACGTAGATTCTATGTCTTCAAGAGCTGTTTTTATCAACTTCACTTTCCAATAGACTCCTGTCTTCGGAATTCTGCAAGCGTTATTGCTGTTGCCGTTGCTACATTAAGACTTTCAGTATTTTGCTCCTTACCATATTGGGGAATGCTTATCTTCTGATTCACTAATTTGTGAATTTCAGAAGAAATGCCATTTGCCTCATTTCCGAAGATGACAAAACTTTCTGATTTTAACTCACTTTGATAAATATCGGAACCTTCTAAAATTGTTCCATATATCGGGAAAGATTGTTTTTCAGAAATGAATTCATATAAGTCTGTATACACAATATTTACACGGGACAGAGAACCCATACTGGCCTGTACTACTTTGGAATTAAAACAGTCTACTGTATCTCTGGAACATATAAGATCTGTAATCCCGAACCAATCGCAAAGCCTGATGATTGTCCCAAGATTTCCAGGGTCTCGAACTCCATCCAAAACTACCTTCAATCCATTTTCTGCTACCGGTAAATCTTCGCGCATTCTGAAAACTGCAAGATAATCTGGAGCAGTAGTCAGGGAGCTTATCTTGGCCAGATCGGTTGAGTTTGCCGCAAAGAAATCTCGCTCGTTAACCTGTTCTAAATTTTCCGGTCCAAATAGGGCATATAGCTCATAATCAGATTTCAAAAACTCTTTCACACCCTTAATTCCTTCAACTGTGAATAGCTTTTCACGTAGCCTGTGCTTTTTTTGAGAAAGACTTTTTATTAACTTAATCTGGCTTTTGCTTACCATACAAAAAATGTATTTTTGAGCCCTAATCGATTATACTTGACACGGCTTCTCGCAAAAATATTATTATTTTTTTTAACGACTGTTCTTATCCTTAGCTGTAATGCTGTAAAAAGATTAGAAGCCGATGAAAATCTATTGGTAAAAAACGAAATCTTTGCCAATGACGAACTAGTTAAGGATTCCAGAATTAAAAATCAACTTTACCAAAAACCAAATACCAAATTATTAGGTTTTCCGCTTAGACTGCATTTCTACAATTTAGCACGGCCTGAAATTGACAGTATACTAACAGAAAAATTTCTTGAGAACGAATCCCGAAGAAAGCGTCTTACTGCAATACTATCCAAAAAACAATTTGATCAATATGTTTATTCTAAAAAAGAGTTTAACCAGTGGATCAAAAGAACTGGAGAGGCGCCAGTTATTCTAAATAAGGAGCAGGCAGATAAGTCAGTTAACAGGTTAAAATCCTGGTACTGGAATAATGGATGGTTTAATGTGGAAGCAGATTACAAGGTGTTGCCTATAGAAAATAAAGAAAAACGGGCTAAAGTAGAATACTACGTCAAACCTGGAAAGCCTTACACGCTAGACTCGCTTATTACAGAAATTGCTTCACCCGCACTTGACAGTCTTTACCAAGCTAACAAAAATGAAAGTGAGATCATAGCTGGTACGCAGTATAACACTATAGATTTCAACGAAGAAAGAGATAGATTATCAGACCTTTTCAGAAACAATGGAGTGTATAATTTTGACCAGGAATATATTAGTTTCGACGCAGATACTGTGGACACAAACCACAAGTTAAACACTACTCTGATCATCAAGAATGAGCGGAATAACATAGGAGACAGTATAACTAGAACCCCTTTTAAAATCCATACGATAAGTAAAGTAAAGATCTTTACAGATTATAGTTTCGCTAACCGAAATATGCCGATTCTGGACAGTGCAACTTATCGCCGTTATGAGCTGTTTAGTTTTGATGAAATGCGGTATAAGCCAGAAGCTGTTACCGATGCTGTTTTTATAAGACCCGGTATGATCTATCGTGATCTTGACCGAACAAGAACCTATAACAGACTAAATTCACTTCGAGTATTTAAGTATCCCAATATTCAGTATACTCCAGATCCTTCAGATAGCACCAACACAAAACTGATTTCTAATATATTTCTTAGCCCGCTTCCAAAGTATTCGCTTGGTTTCGATTTTGACGTTTCACAAAGTAATATTCAGAAATTCGGAATTGGATTCGGAGGTTCATTTCTGATCAGGAATATTTTTGGCGGACTGGAGAACCTGGAATTATCTGGTCGTGGTAGCATCGCCTCTTCTACAGATGCGGCAGCAAGTGCAGATAAGGACCGTTTTTTCGATATCACTGAAGTTGGTGCCGATTTAAAATTGACTCTTCCGAGGATATTCTTACCTATAGATACTGAAAGGCTTATTAAAAAATACATGGCACCCTTTACCAGTATGAGTCTTGGATTTAGCTCCCAGAGAAATATTGGTCTGGATAAGCAAACATTTTCAGGGATTTTGAATTATAACTGGAACCCGTCTAAACAGCTTACTAACAGCCTCGATCTACTCAATATCCAATACGTTCGAAATTTAAATACTGAAAACTACTTCAATGTCTATCGAAATTCATTTGAAGAATTAAATTCTATTGCGCAGCGAAGTAATTTTAACTTCAGCACTCCGGGAAGTGATCTGCAAATTCCTGAAGAAGCCGATGGATTTATAGATTATGTCATTAATGAAGACAGGCCAAATACTGGTCTGGAGAATGAAGACTACCTGAATACGCTAGACATTTACGAGCGTAAATTGAGACTTACTCAAAATAACCTGATTTTCGCTTCCAGCTACACTTATTTATGGAACACACGGGAAAGCCTTTACGATAAGGAGTTCTCGCGTTTTAGATTCAAAATAGAAACCGCCGGAAATGTGTTATCAGCTCTTTCTAATGTTTTTAATTACCCCGAAAATGACCAGGGAAATGAGAAAGTTTTAGGAGTCGCATATTCTCAATACGTCAAAACTGAACTGGATTTTATCAAGCACTGGGATCTTGGGAACGATCAGATCTTTGCAGTTCGTGCATTTGGAGGAATCGCCATACCCTATGGCAATGCAAATGATATTCCAATCACCAAAACATTTTTTGCTGGTGGACCTAATGACAATCGTGCGTGGCAGGCTTATGACCTTGGACCCGGTAGCAGCGGAAGTATCCTGGAGTTTAATGAGGCAAACTTAAAACTGGCGTTCAATGGAGAATATCGCTTCGGAATTTTTGACCAGTTCAAGGGTGCTTTATTCGTAGATGTGGGAAATATCTGGAACGTTCTTGATTCCAGAACTTCTAAAGATGTAGTTTTTGAGGAATTTTCAGATCTTGAGGAATTAGCTGTTGGAAGTGGATTTGGTCTTCGTTATGACTTTAACTTTTTTGTATTAAGATTTGATATAGGCTTCAAAACTCACGATCCAGGACAACCTGAAGGAGATCGATGGTTTCAAGAGTATAATTTTAACCATGCTGTTTATAACGTAGGAATCAATTATCCTTTCTAAGCCAGTTTATTTTCTTATTTTTGTAAACATAATCAACTAAAAGTTATGAGTCACAATATCAAACCGGGCGTTGCCACTGGAAAAGAAGTTCAGGAGATTTTCAATTATGCTAAAGAGAAAGGTTTTGCCCTTCCCGCTGTTAACGTAATTGGATCAAGTAGTGTGAACGCTGTTCTGGAAACTGCTGCTGAGTTAAATTCACCTGTTATTATTCAATTTTCTAATGGTGGTGCGCAATTTAACGCTGGTAAAGGATTGTCTAATGAAGGAGAACAGGCTGCAATTGCCGGTGGAGTTGCTGGTGCAAAACATGTTCACGAAATGGCAAAACTTTACGGTGTACCAGTGATCATGCATACAGATCACTGTGCTAAAAAATTACTTCCATGGATCGACGGACTTTTAGATGCCAGTGAAAAACACTATGAACAATTTGGTAAACCTTTATACAGTTCTCATATGATAGACCTTTCCGAAGAACCTCTGGAAGAGAATATGGAGATTTGTAAAAAATATCTTGAGAGAATGTCCAAAATGGGAATGACTCTCGAGATCGAGCTTGGAATAACAGGTGGTGAGGAAGATGGAGTGGACAACTCTGATGTTGATGCTTCTAAACTTTATACTCAGCCAGAAGAAGTTGCATATGCTTATGAAGAATTAAGCAAAGTGAGTGATCAATTCACTATCGCTGCAGCTTTTGGAAATGTGCATGGTGTTTACAAACCAGGAAATGTAAAGTTAACTCCGAAGATCCTCAAGAATTCTCAGGAATATATCACTAAAAAATACAATGTAGAAGAAAACCATATCGATTTTGTTTTCCATGGTGGAAGTGGTTCCACAGTAGAAGAAATTCGTGAAGCTATAGGATATGGTGTTATCAAAATGAACATTGATACCGATCTTCAATATGCTTATCTAGAGGGAATTCGTGATTATATGGAAGCTAAAAAGGATTACCTGGCTACACAAATTGGAAATCCCGATGGCGACGATGTACCTAACAAGAAATATTATGATCCACGTAAATGGGTTAGAGAAGGTGAATTAACTTTCAAAACGCGTTTAAAGAAAGCTTTTGAGGACATTAATAACGTAAATACATTATAAATAATTCTCTATAACAGTCTTTTTCTTCGGAATCAGACTGTTTTTTATTGCCATAAATTTGACAACCCTGACGATTAAAATTTGAAAGAAATGGCTTGGTTTAAAAGAACACAAAAAGGAATTCAAACTCCTACTGAAGATAAAAAAGATGTCCCTAAAGGTTTATGGTACAAATCACCTACCGGGAAGATCGTAGATGCCGAACAATTGGAAAGCAATTTTTATGTAAGTCCGGAAGATGGATATCACGTAAGAATTGGTAGCAATGAGTATTTCAAAATTCTCTTTGATGATAACAATTTCAAGGAACTTGATAAAAATGTCACTTCCAAGGATCCTCTGAATTTTGAGGATACTAAGAAATATACAGACAGACTCAAAGCTGCGCAGGAAAAGACCGGTTTGAAGGATGCAGTACGAACTGCTGTTGGAAAATCTAAAGGAAAAGACCTGGTGATCGCCTGTATGGATTTTAAATTCATTGGTGGTTCTATGGGGTCTGTTGTAGGAGAAAAAATTGCCCGAGCAGCAGATTATGCACTACAGAATAAAATTCCTTTCATGATCATTTCCAAATCTGGAGGTGCCAGAATGCAGGAAGCTGCACTCTCATTGATGCAACTTGCAAAAACTTCTGTGAAGTTAGCTCAACTTGCCAATGCGAAAATTCCATATATATCTCTTGCTACAGATCCTACCACTGGAGGAACTACGGCAAGTTTTGCTATGCTAGGAGATATTAATATTTCTGAACCAGGAGCATTAATAGGATTTGCAGGACCTAGAGTTGTAAAAGATACCACTGGAAAAGATCTTCCAAAGGATTTCCAGACTTCAGAATTTCTGAAGGAAAAAGGATTTTTAGACTTTATCACACATAGATCCGAATTGAAGAACAAAGTGAATTTATATCTTGATCTAATCCAGAATCAACCTGTGAGAAAATAAGTATATATTTCAGTTTACAGAACAAAAAAAACGACCTGATCTCTCAGGTCGTTTTTTTTGTTTCTGCGCTTCAGGATTAATCGATCTTTCCTGAAACATGATCTTCTCTAACTTTTGGATCGCGATACTTGCAACAATCATCAAGCTTAGCATAAGCTTCATCGGTAGCTTTTAAGCTATCGAGATCATGCCCGGCATCGAGAATATTGCCTTGGATCGTTTTAAGATCTGTTTTCTTTTCATTGAAGATCAACTGTAGTTCCTGAGTTTCTAAATTCCAATCTGCAAATTTCACACCTTTTGATGTAATACCTGCTTTCTCAATTCTATCCTTGCACATCATACAAACACCATCTACTTGAAATGACGCTTTTGCATTGCGATCCTGAGCAAACATGCTGGTAGAACCTACCATAAAAATTAATAATACTAAGTATTTCATATTCTACTGTTTAATTCAATTTAAATCTAAAACCTGCGTAGTATAAATTACCAAAAACAGGACCATACACAAGAGTTGAGTCAAAATAATCTCCAAAAGGATCTTCCGCAGCAAGTATTGGTCGATCCTGTTTAACATTCGTAATGTTTTCTCCTCCAATATAAACCTCGAATCTACCTGAAAAAACCCTGGTTATTTGTGCGTTTAGTGTATTTAATGATGGTGAATATTCTCCTACTTGGAACTCCTCCGGATTTGTGGTTGTAGACGGAAATCTTTGTTCCCCGAGCCAATTATAGGTAGCGTCAAACTTCCACTGACTATTATTTTTTATTTCAGTTTCATAGGAAAGATTTGCAAAGACTCTATTTTCTGGGATAAGGGGCTTGATCTTAGTTCCAGTCTGATACTTAGTTTTTACATCGTAAAATTTATAAGCCATTCTTAGATCCAGGCGCTCTGCAGGATTGTAGCTAAATTCAGCCTGAAAACTGTTAGCATAGCTATCTCCTTTCTATAAAAACTTATTTCCTGTGGGTTTTCCCAATCGACGACCACCTGGTTCTGAAAGTCTGTACGATAGTAATCAAATATCAGCTCTGCTTTTCTACTGAAAATGTTGAATCCCTGCATATATGAAATTCCGTAATTCCAGGCGATCTCAGGATCCAAACCATAAATATCTCCGCTGGAACTTTTTTGGATATTGATCTCCCGGGAAGACGCGAATAAATTTTGATTTTCAGCAAAAATATTAGCAGCCCGTTTCCCACGACCAAATGATGCTCTCAAAGCAGATTTTGCCCATGGTCGATACCTCGCATGAACTCTTGGAGTTAGAAAGAAACCAAGCCGATTATGATAATCTGCACGCACTCCTGCGGTAAGATTAAGCTTGTCCATATCGTCAAAGTTATACTCGAAAAAACCACCTACAGAATTATCTTTACGAACGTAATCTGTATCTTCTACCAGCTCATCATAAGAATCCTGAGTAAAATCAAGACCAGTTTTGATCTTATGTCTGGAGTCACTAATAATACTATTATAGATAATGTTGGAATAAATGCTATTGTGCTCTATATCATAAACTCTAAGACCAAAATAGGAATCCTGCTGATGATTGCTCACCGCTAATTGCATTCCAATACTCTGCCATGGAAGTTCCGGATTTACATATCCTAGTTTTCCTGAAAACTCATAGCGCTGTGTATTGATCTCACTTCCCCAGGCATTTGTGGTAAGTTTATCTGTTTCAGGATCAAACTCCAGCTCTCCGGTTTGCTTTTCATCGTTTAGATAACGGAAATTCATAAAAGCAACGATCCCGTTCTCGTTATCGATATATTGCCAGCGATTCATCAAATTGATCTGATTATACAAAGGCATATCCAGGAAGTTGTCGTTATTGACATCGTGCTCTTCCTGATGTGAGTTTCCGTGTACAAAAATACCAGTACTCCACTTCTTATTCAGCTGAGTATTATAATGAGTATTGAGCTCCAGGCGCTTACTGCTGGCACCATAAAGGTTTACAAAAAATTTATCTGAATTTGCAGGTTTCTGAAGTTCAGCGTTGATCTGTCCGGCAATACTTTCATAACCATTAACCACACTACCCGCTCCTTTAGTAATCTGAATACTCTCCACCCATGTTCCCGGTGTAAAGGAAAGTCCGTAAGCCTGAGCGGCTCCTCTAACTGCCGGAATATTTTCAGTAGCGATTAATATATAAGGACTGGTTAGACCCAGCATTTTTATTTGTCGGGTTCCCGATATAGCATCGGCAAAATTTACATCTATGGAAGGGTTGGTTTCAAAACTTTCAGAAAGGTTACAACAGGCTGCCTTCAAAAGTTCATCGCTGCTAATATTCATAACATTTGTAGATTCCAGATAGGATCTCGACGTTGCTTTTTTCCGGGAAACCAGGTCTACTTCATCTAGATTTGCTGAAGGACTTAATTTATGAATAAAATTATCCTGATTATTTTTAATATTGAGAGTATCTGCTTTAAAGCCCATAAAACTAATGACCAGCTTGTCATATTCCTTTTTATAAGGAATTGAAAATTCTCCGTTGAAGTTGGTTATGGTTCCAACTTCCGTATTTAGCCAGTAAACATTAGCTCCAGGCACAGGCATTTCTGTACCCATTTCCTGTACTTTACCCTTGAAGGTTTCTTGGGAAAAAATTACCGCAGGGAGTAGTAATAATATGAGAGATTGTATGATTTTCATCAATTAAATTTTGATTTTTGATAATAATTAAAGTACCCTCCGCCCGTCTTTCTGCGGAAAGTGATAATTCTATTAAAAATCTAAATTCAGATTAAATATATCTGGTAGCACGACTGAAGGTCAAAGCTAATAGTAGGTGGATCGTAATGAAGTGAATTTTCCAGCCTTTTAGAATCCGGTTGAAAGAGTGAGAAGAAAGCGTTGCCGAATGCAACAAAAAAGACCTGTTGACCTACATCCAGATCGTCGATCTTTTTGGCGGTGGTGGCATCCTGTCCTTCCTGAACATCAATTACATCTTTACAGCAATGATCTATGATGTTGGTTACATCATCGGGGTCGAGGCAACCTGAGCATTTCTCCAATTCAGCAAAAACAGAAGAAGTGATTAGGTTATCGCCACAAAAATGTTTTTCTATGGCAAATGAATTGGTAATGACCAGCACAAGAAGCGCCAGTACTGAAACCATAAGTTTATGACATATACCTGTTTTCACCCTGCGAAAGTATAAATTTTACCTGACATTTAAATTTAAAACCTTATACATACGGAATAAAAAATAAATGATATCTTTGCCGCCTGACAGATATGCTGTCAATACATAAAAATCATTTAAATAATATTGGAATGTATCTAGCAAAAGAGAAAAAAGAAGAGATCTTCGAAAAACACGGTAAATCAAAAAATGATACCGGTTCAGCAGAAGGACAAATCGCATTATTTACTTACAGAATTGCTCACCTATCTGAGCACCTGAAGAAAAACCGAAAGGATTTTAACTCAGAGCGTTCACTGGTAAAGCTTGTTGGTAAAAGAAGAAGCTTACTTGACTACTTGATGAAAAAGGATATCATGAGATATCGTGCAATCATTAAGGAACTTGGACTAAGAAAATAATTTTCAGGGGGCTTTATGCCCCCTTTTTTTATATCTTGAAGCAACCTGTTACAGGTTTTTAAAATTGTCGCCCAGGGGGTAGTTTTTCATTGGTCACAACAACTACACACAACACACAACCCGGCCGTCCGGATGGCGGAGACCTTTGTTTAACTAAAATGATCTGGTTGAAGTTATTCAGATCGAATTTGAAATTATTATGATTCCACAAACATTTAAGGAGGTTATCGATTTAGGAGATGGTAGAACTATTTCCCTCGAAACCGGAAAATTAGCAAAACAGGCTCACGGCTCTGTTGTCGTTCAAATGGGTAACGCTATGTTACTTTGTACTGTAGTATCTTCTTACAAGCCTACTACAATGGACTTCTTTCCACTAACACTGGATTACCGTGAAAAATTTGCAGCTGCAGGTCTTTTCCCTGGAGGTTACTTCAAGAGAGAAGCGAGACCAAGCAATGAAGAGATTTTAGTAATGCGTTTAGTAGACCGTGTATTGCGTCCACTATTCCCAAAAGACTACAAATTTGAAACTCAGGTAATGATCCAGCTAATGTCTCATGACGATGATGTTATGCCAGACGCTCTAGCAGGATTGGCAGCTTCTGCTGCAATCCAATTATCTGATATTCCTTTTGAAACTCCTATTTCTGAAGCGCGAGTAGCAAGAATTAATGGAGAGTTCGTTCTCAACCCAAGCAGAGAGAAACTTGCTGAAGCAGACATGGATATCATGGTTGGAGCTTCTGCAGATTCTGTAATGATGGTTGAAGGACAATTTGATGAATGTTCTGAAGAAGAGATGGCTGAAGCAATTAAATTTGCTCATGAGGCTATTAAAATTCAGTGTGAGGCTCAGGTGAAACTTGCTGAAGCATTTGGAAAGAAAGAACCAAGAGAATACGAAGTAGCTGCAACAGATGCAGATATTGAGAAGAAAATTCTTGATGCTACGTACCAGAAATCATATGATATCGCTAAAAGCGGTACCAGCAAAAAAGAGAGAAGTGAAGCTTTTTCTGCATTAAAAGATGAAGTAAAAGCGATGTTCTCTGAAGAAGAGTTAGAAGAAAAAGGTAAAATGATCTCCGGATATTTTGCAGATGCTCAAAAGAAAGCTGTTCGTGATGTAACTCTTAAAGAAGGAACTAGATTAGACGGTAGAAAAACCGATGAGATCAGACCAATCTGGTGTGAGGTAGATTACCTTCCATCCACACACGGTTCAGCGATCTTTACTCGTGGAGAAACTCAGGCACTGGCAACAGTTACTTTAGGTACTTCCAGAGAAGCTAACCAGGTAGATCTTCCAACTCAACAAGGAGAAGAGACTTTCTATTTACATTATAATTTCCCTCCTTTCTCAACCGGAGAAGCTTACCCAATTAGAGGTACTTCGAGACGTGAGGTTGGTCACGGGAACCTTGCTCAAAGAGCATTAAAAGGAATGATCCCAGCAGATTGTCCTTATACCGTACGTGTAGTATCTGAAGTTTTGGAATCTAATGGTTCTTCTTCGATGGCTACAGTTTGTGCCGGTACAATGGCATTGATGGATGCGGGTGTTCAATTGAAGAAACCAGTTTCAGGTATCGCCATGGGATTAATTTCTGAAGGTGATGACTACGCAGTACTTTCTGATATTCTTGGAGACGAAGATCACCTTGGCGACATGGACTTTAAAGTTACAGGTACTGTAGATGGTATAACTGCCTGCCAGATGGATATTAAGGTGAAAGGACTTTCTTATGAAATCCTGGTAGCTGCATTGAAACAGGCTAGAGACGGTAGACTTCATATTCTAGAGAAACTTACTGAGACGATCCCAAGTGCAAATACTGAAGTTAAAGCTCATTCTCCTAAGATCATCACCAGAAGAATTCCAAATGAATACATTGGTGCATTGATTGGACCAGGTGGAAAAGTAATACAGGAACTTCAAAAAGAAACTGGAACTACGATCGTTATTAACGAAGATCCGGTTACAGAAGAAGGTGTTGTTGAAATCCTGGGAACTCAACAGGAAGGAATCGACAAGGTTCTTGCTAAGATCGAATCAATTACATTCAAGCCTGAAAAAGGTAGCGTATATGAAGTAAAAGTGATCAAGATCCTTGATTTTGGAGCTGTTGTGGAATATGTGGATGCACCAGGAAATGAGGTATTACTTCATATCTCTGAGCTCGCATGGGAACGCACCAATGATGTGAATGACGTTCTTAAAATGGGTGATGTGATCGACGTGAAATACTTTGGTCTTGATCCTAAAACCAGAAAAGATAAAGTCTCTCGTAAGGCATTGCTAGAAAAACCTGAAGGTTACGTGGCAAGACCACCAAGAGATGACAAACGTGATAATCGTGGATCCAGAGATAATCGTGGTTCTCGTGATAACCGAGGCCGTGATAATCGTAGAGACGATCGTCGTGACGATAGAAAACCAAGAGAAGATAAAGAATAGTTTATCCCTCACTAATAAAAAAAGCCCGGATCTTCCGGGCTTTTTTGTTTCTATGCTGTAAGGCTTTCAACTTCCTGCAAACCTATCTAAAGGTTTTTTCAAAATTATTATGTGAGAATTTGCGTTAGGGATTGTAGCGAATAGCCCACAGCGACTGCAAGGAGCGCGGACTAGTAGCGTAAAGCCCGGCACGAAGTGCAACGCACGGAAAAATATTTTAAAACTTTTTGTAACATTTTTTGGAATTCTTACGTATAACTACACAGAGACCCTATGCACAATTAAAATCCAAGAGAGATAGATGAGACAACTGAAGATTACGAAGCAGGTTACCAATCGTGAAACCGCTTCGTTAGACAAGTATTTGCAAGAAATTGGAAAAGTGGACCTGATCACGGCTGATGAAGAAGTGGAACTGGCACAAAGAATTAAAGCGGGAGATGACCGCGCGCTGGAGAAATTAACCAAAGCGAACCTTCGTTTTGTTGTTTCTGTAGCCAAACAATATCAAAACCAGGGATTAACCTTACCTGACCTTATCAACGAAGGGAATCTAGGACTTATAAAAGCTGCGAAACGTTTTGATGAAACTCGTGGTTTCAAATTTATATCTTATGCCGTATGGTGGATTCGTCAATCTATCCTGCAGGCTTTAGCTGAGCAGTCTCGTATTGTTCGTCTTCCATTGAACAAAATTGGATCTATAAACAAGATCAACAAAACTTTTGCTTTCCTTGAACAGTCACACGAGCGTCCGCCAAGTGCTGAAGAGATTGCAAAAGAACTGGATATGACAATTAATGACGTTAAGGAATCAATGAAGAATTCTGGTCGTCATGTATCCATGGATGCTCCGCTTGTAGAGGGTGAGGATTCCAACCTTTATGACGTACTACGTTCAGGTGAATCTCCAAATCCAGACAAGGAACTTCTCCATGAGTCTCTTAGAACTGAGATCGAGCGTGCATTGGAAACTCTTACTCCGCGTGAAGCTGATGTGATCAGACTTTATTTTGGACTTGGTGATCAACATCCTATGACACTGGAAGAAATTGGTGAAACTTTTGATCTTACCAGAGAAAGAGTACGCCAGATCAAGGAAAAAGCTATTAGAAGATTAAAGCATACTTCCAGAAGTAAGATTTTAAAAACCTATCTTGGTTAAAATATTTAAGATGACAACAGTTTAGTGACGGGAGTGATGACCCGTTATGAGAATAACTGTTCGTTTTTTGATTGATGAATGACCCCGGAGTGATGACCGGGGTTTTTTCTTTTCTATATCTGACTAAATTTTTGTTAATCTAATTCCGGTTTACTCCAATCCGCGATTTTGTTCTTAAATTCTATTCAAAAGAAATTCTGATCATGAAGAAGATATTAATTGCAGGAGCCTCTGGAGTATTAGGTATGGAACTTTGCAGATTATTGAGTCAGGACGAAGGTACAGAGCTAAGACTACAAACCAGTTCCAGTGAAGGAGCTGAAAAATTGAAAAATTTTAGTACCGATATCTTCATCGCGGGAAATGAGGATGACTTTACCGGTATCGCTGCAGATATTGATATTGTAGTTTCTGCACTAGGAAATAGTGTGAGTCTCTTTACTAAAAACGACTCATCATTCTATCAAACTGATCTTTATACCAACAAAAAAATTCTTGAAGATGCAGAAGAGAATGAGGTCAGTAGATTTATATATGTTTCAATCCTGGGAGCAGAAGAAAATGAAAAAATGAGCATTCCCGGCTCCAATAGACTTTTCGAAAAATCTTTGGAAAGCTCCGGTCTTGATTATACGATCATTCGACCAGTAGGATTATTTAGCGGCCTGCACGATTTGGGGATCATGGCCAAAAGGAAGCTAGTACCAGTGATTGGCGACGGAAAAGCGAAAACAAATTCCATGCATCAGGCAGACCTCGCGCTATTCATTACTGAAATACTGGAATCAGGGGATAAATTAATTGAAATAGGTGGTCCAGAAATTCATACTCGTATGGAGATGGCTGAAATGATCGCTGAAAGATTCGATGCTAAGACATTAAAAGTTCCAGAAAGTATTGCTGAGGCAGGTGTTGTATTATCTTCCTTTTCTGAAGATATTAAACACAAACTTGAAAACTTTAAATATATCACCACTCATGAGATGATTGGGAAAGCCTACGGAACTAAGACTTTTAAAGAATATTTAGAACATATAGATGAAAACGAGCTACCCTAATGAATGAGGAATTTGATGTCATTATAGTTGGAAGTGGTCCAAACGGACTGGCTGCAGCCACCTATCTTCAAAAACAAGGTTATAGAACGGCAATATTCGAGCAGGCGGAGAAACCTGGTGGAGCGGCCAGAACAGAGGAAATCACCTTACCTGGTTTCAAGCATGATCTGGGATCTGCTGTGCATCCACTGGCCTTTGCATCTCCTTATTTTAAGACTTTACCTCTGGAAGATTACGGACTTAAATGGATACATCCGGAAATTCCATTCGCACATCCTTTTGATGACGGTACCGCTTTTGCCTGTTATAAAGATATCCGGAAAACCGCCATACAGTTAGGAAAAGACGAACAGAACTATCTCAACCTACTTCTAGACTTTGTTGAGAAATGGCCAGAACTGGAAGAAGATTTACTTGCTCCCCTGCGATTCCCACAGAATCTTGAAATGATGTTCCGATTTGGTCTCAAGGCATTGCCATCAGCTAAATTTACCGTAAATCGTTATTTTAAAGAAGAAAAGACTAAGATCTTCTTTTATGGTGCCGCTGCACATTCCACTTTACCTCTCTCAAAGCTGGTCTCTTCCTCTTTCGGTTTGGTGTTGAATATCCTGGCGCATAGACATGGGTGGCCGTTTCCTGAAGGCGGCGCAGTTAAGATCGTGGATTCGCTTCTCGCTTACTACAAAGACCACGGAGGTAAAATTTTTCTAAACCAGACTGTATCTGATCTTAAAGATTTACCTCCAAGCAAGACTTTCATTCTGGACATGACGCCAAAACAAATTCTGAAAGTAAAGAATACTGATCTTAGCACAACATACAGAACTAGATTGGAAAAGTATAAATATGGAGCCGGGATCTTCAAGATGGATTGGGCTCTCGACAAACCTATTTCCTTCACGAACGAAATTTGCAAAAAAGCCGGAACCGTACATTTTGGATATAGTAAGGAATCACTTGAAGATTCTGAAGCAGCGGCACATGAAAACAGGTTATCCAGTGAACCTTATGTGTTGCTTGCACAGCCTTCAGTATTCGATAGTACCAGGGCTCCGGCAGGAAAACATACAGCCTGGGCTTACTGTCATGTTCCAAATGGCAACAAGGAGGATGTTTCTCTATATATTGAGAAACAGATAGAGCGAGCAGCTCCAGGTTTTAAGGAATGTATCATCGCAAAAAACACTATGAGGACAGATGAACTGCAGGCTTTAAATCCTAATTTAATAGGTGGTGATATCAATGGAGGTAAACAGGATATTAGTCAGTTATTCACTAGACCAATAGCAAGCACTAATCCACATGCTACTTCAAATCCCAGGATTTTTATAGGTTCCTCTTCAACCCCTCCTGGTGGTGGCGTTCATGGAATGGGTGGATATTACGCAGCGAGATCGGCTGAAAAGTTCCTGGAAAAATAATTTTAAGTTTAATACTATAATTCAAGAACAGATTGATAGGCAAATATAAATTTAAACCTTATTTTCCTTCAACAGCAAGTGCAAGATTTTTCCTGACATCTTTTCTTCGAATGCTTTTGTGAAAAAATTCAGCTCTTGGTCTCTGTATTTTTTTAAATTGTAGGCCTAAATAATTTTTATTGCAATGCGTTATGCCATTAGTTACGTAAGCAGCGTAAGCCACACATTATCAAATGATCAAATCCAGGAGGTTTTAGACTATAGCAGAAACTGGAATATCGAGCATAATATTACCGGAATATTACTCTACTCTGAAGGTAATTTTTTCCAGGTTTTGGAAGGAGACAAAGATCTTCTGCAATCATTATTTTCAAGAATAAGTACAGATGAAAGACATCGTAATTTGATCACTCTTTTCCGAAAAGAAGTTTCTGAGACAAAATTTAATACCTATAAATCAGATTTCATATCGCTGGATTCACGTTTTCAAGGTAAAAACATAGCCCTATATTTTTCTCAGATCGAAAAATTAAATCCAGAAATTCAAAGTTCTGTAAGATATATACTAAATAAATTTACCGAAGGAATTAAACTATCTTAGGATATTCGTTATTACATATAATAACCCATTTCCCATGGAATTGTAGTTAATTTTCCTGACCTTCCATTCGACAATTTCTGTATTTTCCATTTAACTGTATATAATTATAAACGAAATAATAACCTATGAGATATGCCATAAGTTACGTTAGCACAGCTAAAAGAAGTCTTTCAGAAACAGAAATTAGACAAATTCTGGATGATTCTGAAATCAATAATGATAAGCAGAATATTACCGGTCTACTACTCTATTCAGAAGGAAACTTTTTCCAGATCATTGAAGGAAATCAACAGCAGATTATTCAGCTTTATGAAACTATCAAAGATGACTCCCGTCATTACAATATTATAAAGCTCTTCGGAAAAGAAATTCAAAAAGAAGCCTTCGATGGTTTTAAAAGTGATTTTATTTCAGCAGATGCCCGCTATAGCAGTGATAGACTTCAGAATTATAAACGTTATCTCGAAGTTCTGGACAAGCCTACAAAAAAAGCCGTTGCTAATATTCTAAAAGCATTTATCGTGTAATACTCTAAAAGCCTGTAATTCTTCTTATTTTTGCAGCTCACACAACAAAATTTTGATGAGCACAACACTTATAGCCCCTTCAGTTCTGGCTTCAGATTTCGGAAATCTACAGAGAGATGTAGAAATGATCAATCAAAGTGAAGCAGACTGGTTTCATATTGATATAATGGACGGTGTTTTTGTACCAAACATCTCATTTGGCATGCCGGTTTTGAAAGCTATTTCTCAACACGCGACTAAAACTATCGATGTTCACCTTATGATCGTAGACCCAGATAGGTATATTAAGGAATTTGCCGCTTTGGGCGCTAATATACTTACAGTTCATTACGAAGCATGCACCCATTTGCACCGCACCTTACAAGCTATCAAAGCTGAAGGCATGAAAGCTGGTGTTGCAATTAACCCGCATACAAATGTAGATCTGCTAAAAGATGTGATCAAGGATATTGATCTGGTTTGTATAATGAGCGTAAATCCTGGATTTGGTGGACAGAGTTTTATTGAGAATACTTTTAAGAAAGTACAGAAATTGAAGGAAATCATTATGACGAATAACGCACCGACACTTATAGAAATTGATGGTGGTGTAACCGATAAAAATGCTGCGGAATTAAGTAAGGCCGGAGCAGATGTATTGGTGGCCGGTAGTTTCGTATTTAAGTCTGATGATCAGCCTGGAACTATTAAAAATCTAAGATCTATTGCAAACTCCTAACGAGAATTACGAACTGGTAATTATTGGTGGTGGTCCTATTGGTATCGCCTGTGCGCTGGAAGCTGAAAAGAAAGGGATTTCCTATGTGATTCTTGAAAAAGGCTGCCTGGTGAATTCGCTATACCATTACCCTACGAATATGACATTCTTTTCCACTTCTGAAAAACTGGAACTGAATAATATTCCATTTATTAGCAACAATCCAAAACCTGAGAAGCGAGAAGCTCTTGAATACTACCGAAGAATCACGGTCGCCAATAAGATCAATATTCACCTTTTCGAGAAGGTTACTGCTGTGGAGCCTAATATAGATTCAGGCCATATTGTGAAAACCACGAAGTCTGAATATCATACTTCTAAAGTAATCATCGCAACAGGTTTCTATGATATTCCTAATTACCTCGGGGTTCCCGGTGAAGACCTGCCAAAGGTTTCTCATTATTACAATGATCCTCATTACTACGCAACCCAGAAAACTATTGTTGTGGGGGCTAGTAACTCTGCCGTGGATGCTGCACTCGAAATCTACCGCAAAGGTGGTGATGTGACTATGATCGTTCGAAAACCAGAAATTGGGGAAAGAGTGAAGTACTGGGTGCGACCAGATATTGTAAATAGAATAGAGGAAGGAAGCATTAAAGCATATTTTAATGCAGGTATTAAAGAAATTAGGACTAAAGAGGTTGTTATTGATACTGATGAAGGTGAAGTTTCGATACCTAATGATTTTGCGTTATTACTCACAGGATACAGGCCTAACTTTGGATTTCTGCAGGATATTGGGATTCATCTTTCAGAAGATGGCAGGAAAATTCCTGAGTATGATCCAGAAACAATGGAAACAAACATCCCAGGCATTTATCTTGCCGGCGTAATTTGTGGTGGAACTGAAACTCACAAATGGTTTATTGAAAACTCCAGAGTTCATGCAAAGATGATCATGAACGATATAGGTAAATAAAAAAAGTCGATTCAAATGAATCGACTTTTTTTATTTATACTGATCAATACCTTAGTCCATCAGAACTACAGAGTTGGAACCAAGACCTTTTTTTCTTCCAATTAGCTTACCGTAAAACTCAAGATCTTCTTGATTGTGCTTAAAAGAGTGATCAATTTTTTTACCTATTTCTTTAATTGGAAATGAATAAACTTCTATTTGCGGATAAGAATTAAAATCATCCTCGGTTTTATTGATTCCAATTTCAACGGCTTTCGTTTGTTTATTATACACTGCGTACTCAGCCTGAAAATTATGTCTTAAAAGATCCATACAATCCTGAGAAAGTTCGTTACATTCCTCACAATCACTCATATAAATCTTTACCAGTTCCTTCATTGTCAATCTCAACTGGTTGGTATTAAAATATGCTGCCATAATACTTGCTTTTTTATCTCATGGCTAAAGTATCAGATACCTTAGGCTTCGGAAAGTATTTATAGAATGTTTAACGCCAGTGTCTAAATAAATCAAAAATTTTCAAATTTATTCTAAGAACATTGTAGAATTTTTTAGTTCTGTGTCAATGCCATTGCAGAGCTAGAATGAATGAAGATTAAATGATCCCGGAGATGTAAAATATCAAATTTGCAAATAAGCTGATGATTCAGATTGAAAATTCACAATATTGTATATTTTCGTACGCGTTACTATATAGTTAGTAATTTTCTTAAGTTATCGCCATTCAATTACGGATATCCATAATTTGATTGTTGAAACTTTAATACATTGCGATCAATTGAATTGAGCGAGAGATAATTTTCAGTTCATCATAAAATGCCAGATCATATGGATTTGTTAACTGAGTAGGGTCGGTTCGCAATATCCGATCTGGCTTTTTTATTTCTATCTGGTAGTTTCATTTGGAAAATTTGAGATATAGGCTTCAATAGATGTATATATTTCAAATATTCTGCTGAAGAAGTAACAGAAATAAAAAATCCGTAGAACAAATGCTCTACGGATTCTCTTTGTGACCCCGGCAGGATTCAAACCTGCAACCCTCAGAGCCGAAATCTGATGCGCTATTCAGTTGCGCCACGGGGCCTTATAATTTATTTATTCAGTCTTTTTCTAACGATAGCTGAGATTGTTTTTCCATCTGCTCTACCAGCTAATCTAGCCGTAGAAGCACCCATTACTTTTCCCATATCCTGCATTCCGGTTGCACCGATTTCTGTGATGACCTGGTCCACCTCTTTCTCAATTTCAGCTTCGCTCAATTGTTCTGGAAGAAATTCTTCGATCACAGCAGCCTGAGCTAATTCAGGTTCAGCAAGATCTTCCCTTCCCTGTTGCTTGTAAATTTCAGCACTATCCTTACGCTGCTTCACAAGCTTCTGCAACAACTTCATTTCTTCGTCTTCGGTAAGTCCGTCTTTAGACGATGAGCCTGTGTTCGCTAAAAGTATTTCACTTTTAACGGCACGCAAAGCCTCTAACTTCACACTATCCTTTGCTCTCATGGCCGCTTTCATTTCGCCCATTACTTTTTCCTGTAAACTCATGACTGAAAAATTATGCAGCGAAGATAAAATTTTCTTCAAGAATACACTATAGAATAACTGAATGAAAATTAAGTAAATTCAGAAATACCTACGAACACAATAACATCCAAATCACAAGTTTATCCATTATACTAGGAATCAACAGATTTCAATAAAAAGCCCCGGGAGTAAAAACCAAAACCCGGGGCCAACAAACTAAAACTTACGATTTGAATTCTGTGGAAATCGATTCACTTTCTTATTCTTCCGGAGCAATGCGCATGGCATTAATATAAAAGAATCCATTTGCATTATCGTTATTTAATCCCGATGTTACTTCAATAAAGATCTCTCCATTCTCATCTGCTTGTATGCCTTGAACACAGGCGATTTCATCTGTATTACTCGCGGCATTCAAGGTTGCAGAATCAGAGTTCTGACCAATTACGGTGTATAAGGTCTCCCTGTTATCTGTAGCTGTTCTAGATCCAAAAAAACAGAACTCATATGCGCTATCACTTTCAAAACCACTTAGCTTCAGAACACCTTTTTCAACAAGTATTCCGGCCCATTCACCCTTTGAATTTCCGTAGAAAGAATTTCCAGAGACTTCTGCTGGCATATTTAAATCTGTCGTGGTGACAGTCTCTCCTGCAGTATTCTGGCCGTTAAATCTACTTGTAACTGTAAGTTCAATTCCAGTGAACTCATTGTCTTCATACTTTAGATTTGGTATCGTAGCATCTTCAAGGAAACTGGTCAAACCATTCCATCCTGTAGAATTTGAAGAGGTTGCAAAATCGATGAGTACATTTTTAGTTATAACTCCAGACCCTCCTGCAGTTTGATAGTCGGTAAGCTCCGTAATCATCATTGGATTCTGAACAGCTTCGTGAGCAGCATGTTGAGCAATTTCAGCATCCAGCGGAACAAAGCCTTCCGGAACATAGCTATTACCCAATACACTTTGATCAAAAAGGATCTCGAACCATGTACTTGCAGCAGTATATTTTCCTATTTCATTTAAATGATAACCATCTCTATTGAAATTATCTCCTAAATAACTGGTTCTCGCATTCTGAATGGCAGTCCCGGCAGGAACGACACTATGCGTGTTGATAAGGTCCCCGGCCTGGTCATAAGCATCAACGATAGCTTCATACATTTGAATCTGGTCATTATCATAATTTACAAATCCGGAATGAGTTGAATTTTCAGAATATGCCCAGGTTTGGTGAAGCAAATATTTAGTATCCGAATTATCCACATTTTGAACTACATATTCGTATAATTCGGTTAGAGGTGTAACAAAAGTTTCATACTGACCAGATTTCTGACTCACCTGCTGGAAACTAATATAATCCCAGTTCTCATCATCCAGGGCGGTAGAGATCGCCACATCTGCAGTAGTATTCTTATTTCCCTGCAGATCGATCTTCCGGTAGCTATAACTTCCAGCATTTTCCGCAGCATTCTGAGCATGTAAGTCCAGTTCTGCACCTCCAATATATAGATTACCTATCACGATTTCCTCACCGGCTGCATCTGCCAGTCCATACAGGTAAGATTCCAAGGCGTCTTCAGAAAAACTGTTTCCAATGGCCAGAACCTTTAGAATTCCGTCGTTCTCATTTTCTACGATTACTTTTGTAGAACCCACAACCTGACCATCATCAGAACGTATAGTAAGTTCTGTAGTACCTTCCTGCAAACCCTGAATTTCAATTTCATAAGTCTCAGGATCTGTTTCAAAAGAGATGATTCCTTCAGGATTGGCGGTCCAGGTATAATTTCTAACTGGACGCTCCACCAGGTTAAAATCTGGAATGATACTTACCGTGGACTGAGTAAAGGCGGTAATAGTCGCAGGCAATCGCACTTCAGATTCCATGATCAAATTGGTCTCTATGGTGGTGCTGGCTTCTTCTGTCCCATCGATAGTACTTATAGATGCGGTCGCGGTGCCTTCACCAATAGCTCTTACAGTTGCCGCGTAATTGCTGGCTACTGAAACTATTTCTATCACTGTTGAATCTGAAACTGCCCACTGATACTCTTTGGAAGCAGTTTTAAAATTTCTTATAAGCGGAGTTAGAGTCAGCTCGTTTCCTACAACCATGTGTGCGTAGTCAAGATCTAATGCGACCGTACTTAGTGGCTCTTCAATATCATCGTCCTCACAGGCAGTAAACGCCAGCAGCATCGCTGCAAAGATGAGGAAGACATAACTAAACCGGTAAAATTGCCTGGAAACTCTCATAATAAATGTTTTAATGGTTGATACTAATTGGTTAAGTGTTCATTTTAATTTTTCAATTATCAATTATTTTTTCAAAGTAAAACTGCCCGCTGCTTCTATGGCTGATGAACCTCCAATAAAGAATTCAAATTCTCCTGGCTCAGCAACAAATTCCAATTGTGAATTATAAAATTTTAAATCCTCTTCAGTAATCTTAAAAGTGACAGTTTTTGACTCACCCTTTTTCAAAGCGATCTTCTGAAAACCTTTCAGTTCTTTAACCGGTGGAGTTACGCTTCGAACTTTGTCAAGTAAATAAAGTTGTACCACTTCCTCCCCATCAAAACCTCCGGTATTAGTGATCTTCGCACTTAATTCTATGGAACCATTTGAAGTGAGTTCGTTACTATTTGCCTTTATACTTTCATATTTAAAAGTCGTATAACTAAGCCCATGGCCAAATGGTATCAATGCTGAATTTTTCGTATCCAGGTAGTTGGTCTTGAATTTGGCAAATTCTTCAGAAGGTGCTGGTCTACCCGTCGTTTTTACTGAATAGTATACAGGAATCTGTCCTACATTTCGAGGCCAGGAAGCTGTGATCTTTCCGGATGGATTATAATCACCAAAGACAACATCGGCAATAGCATTTCCAGCTTCCACTCCTGGATGCCATACCTGCAAAATACTTACTGGTAATTCCATTTCTTCTGAAATATCCAGAGGTCTACCACTCATTAGCACTAAAACCATCGGCTTACCAGTTTTAGCCAATTCGCGAATCATTGTTTTCTGACTTTCAGGAATCTTAATATCGGTTCTACTGGCAGCTTCTCCACTCATTTCGGTGGCTTCCCCGACAGCAGCTACGATCACATCTGCATTCCTAGCAGCATCCAGCGCTTCCTTCAGCATAGCTTCCGAAGACTTTTCTGAAATCATAATTCGTGGACCAAAGACATTCACTTTTTTGGCAAAACTGGTATCATTTGAAATATTAGCCGCTTTTGCATACGAAATTGTAGCCTCTGGAGCTACATTTTTAAAGCCTTCTAATATTGAAACTGATAAGGAAGGATCTCCGGTTGGAGCCCAGGTTCCAAGCATATTATTCTTATTATCAGCCAATGGACCGACCAAAGCGATCTTCGCAGATTTCGAAATTGGCAGAACATCCTCATGCTTTTTCAATAATACGAAAGAACCTTTAGCAGCTTCTCTTGCCAGCTTTCGGTGTTCTTTAGTCAGAATATCGGTAGCAGGTCTGTTGCTGTCCAGGTATTTATAAGGATCATCAAAAAGTCCCAGTTTATGCTTTGCTTCCAGAATTCTTCTGGCAGCGATAGTTATCTCTTCTTCGGAAACTTTTCCCTCTTCAACAGATTTTCCGAGAGTAGTCAGAAATCCTTCTCCAACCATATCCATATCAAGACCTGCTTTTAAAGATAGGGCTGAAACGGCCTGCAGATCACCTAATCCATGAGCGATCATTTCGTTCACTGAAGTATAATCTGAAACCACAAATCCATCAAATCCCCATTTTTCTCTAAGTAGCTCGGTAAGCAACCACTTGTTCCCTGATGCCGGGATTCCGTCCACATCATTGAACGAACTCATAACACTGGCTGCTCCTGCATCTAGAGCGGCTTTATATGGTGGCAGGTATTCATTGAACATTCTAAGTCTGCTCATGTCCACCGTATTATAATCTCTTCCAGCTTCCGCAGCACCATAAAGTGCAAAATGTTTGACAGTAGAGATCATGGTATTTGGCAGAGCAAGATCTTCTCCCTGATAACCTTCTACCATCGCTTTCGCGATCTGGCTACCCAAGTAAGGATCTTCTCCTGCGCCTTCAGCAATTCTACCCCATCTTGGATCACGGGCTATATCCACCATTGGTGAAAAGTTCCAGTTTATCCCGTCTGCAGTAGCTTCTTTAGCTGCAACCTCAGCTGTCCTTTTAATTAATTCCATATCCCAGCTGGAGGCAGTTCCCAGTGGAATTGGAAAAGTCGTTTTATATCCATGGATGACATCTGAACCAATTAGCAGCGGGATCCCCAATCGTGTATTATTAACAGCATATTCCTGCGCCATTCTAATTTTATCTGGACCAGATACCCCAAAAAGACCTCCTACTTTTCCTTGCTTTATCTTATCCTTAACATTCTTACTAACTACGGCTCCTGTAGCTACTCCACCACCGGGTGTTACCAGGTTCAACTGACCAATTTTTTCCTCCAGGTTCATTTTTGCCAGAATCTCTTCCACTTCCGGGATTCTATCCTGTGCCTGCATAGATATTCCAAAAATGGCTACACATAATATGGATAAATAATTTTTCTTCATTTCTTCTGATTTTCTAATTTGAATTCGGTTATTCTACAGTTATAATTTGGGTCTTTTCTGAAATTCCATTTTCATTGAAGGATTCAATAGAGAAGAAGTATTTTGTATCTCTATCCAGATTTCTCATAAAATGATCTGTTTTGCCATACACCAGCCAGGAATGATACAATTTATCTGGAGCTATTCCCCACCTGATATTGTATCCCTGAGCACCAACAACTTTCTTCCAGCTTAAACTGGCGTTACGTCTATCATCCTCTCTATCAACTTTAAAATCCTTTACTTTTTTTGGTGCAGCTCCATAGCCTTTTCCAAATACTCTTATTTCTGAAAGTGCCAGGTTATTTCCCGGTACTTTGACATTTCGATATCTCACGTACCTCGCCTTCACGGGTTTATCTAAACGCAGGTACGCATTAGGAGCATCTATCTCACTATTACTGCGATCCACGATCATTTCCCAATTGTTTCCATCTTCGGAAGTTTCTAAGGTAAATTGATGTTTCAATCCTTCAGTTCTGGTATAAATACCGGCCTCATGATCATGAAAATTTAGCTGAAGTGCATAGACATCACCGGAAGATTTCATTTCTAATTCCACCCATTGTTCCGCATTATTACTTTCAGCAACCCAGTAAGATTTAGGACTTTCATCAGTAATTAATTCCGTAGTAATATTATTATTGGAATCCCTGCCTGCTGCGATTTCTTCAATATCAAATTGCCCGTCTGCAGATGTACTTTTTCGCACCTGTACCTTCGAAGTTGAAACCGTGGTTTTGGCCTGGTAAGAAAGTAACATCCAGCCCGTATGTTTTCCTGGCTTTGTTGGATGGTCTGGTGCAAAGAGCGGATAATCACCATAACTGGTATTGGAATGCATGAGTCCGTCCTCATCAAAATAGGTAGGAAACATCGCCAGTCTTCTTTCCCAGTGAGAATTGGACGCCAGCGCCATGGTAGAAAAATGCCAGTATTGTCCATTTGTTTGCTTCACTGTGATCCCATGTCCTGCGCCGTTGGTAAAGCCTCCCGGTTTAAAACTCATAGGATTATTTTTCATGTATTCAAAGGGTCCTAATGGTGTTTCACCAACATAAGCTCCATCTGCATATACATTAAATTGCGTGCCGGGTGCAGCATATTGCAGGTAATATTTACCATTATGTTTGGTCATGGAAGCTCCTTCCATATAACCCTCTTTCAAAGTGGGATGAAAGTTATTCTCTCCAAACCGCTCCCATCCATGCTCCTCTTCTACCAGATTGAAAAGCTCCTTTTGATCGCCGGTCTCCAGGAACCGATCGTTTTTATTCAGCATTTTAACCTTTAGCGGGTGAACGTTCGAAGATCCCCAATACAGGTAGGTTTTACCATCATCGTCAATAAATAATTCTGAATCCTGAATATTATTAGAAATTGAAGCAACCGGTTCCCACTCACCTTTCTTAGGATCATCTGTATAAATAATGCTTCCGTAGCCTGCAGGATCACCAGCAAAATAGACCAGCGAATCTTTATAATTGAAAGCCGTAGGAGCATTTGACCCTTCGAAATACCATTGCTTAGGTCTTATAAATTCCCAGTTTACCAGGTCTGTAGAATGCCAGTAGCCAAAAGAACGGGTAATGAACATAAAATATTCACCACGGTATTCAATCACAGCGGGATCTGCCCCGGAACGATAGGAAATATTCTTACTGGAATTATATACCATATAGGTATAATCGATATCCAATGGATTACAGTAGGTTTCAGGCAAGCTCTCCTGCGCTGTCAGAATACCTGAAAACGTTAGGGTTGCACCTAAGAAATACTGTCTAATTCCACTCATTTTGATCATTAAATCAGGATGTTTATTTTGTTTGATTCTGAATATGTGAGAATAGCCATTTCAGTAAAAAAGGTTCTGCAAAAGCTGAATCCCAGCTATTATGATTATCCTCAGGATATAGGGAAAGTTTAGCATTTCCCCCATGATGATTGATCGCACGCGCCATCGCTTTGGAATATTTTGGCAACACTACATCATCCTGTTCTCCATGGAAGATCCAGATATCAAAATTTTCAGGATACGCAGCTGCGATCTCGGTATTCGCTCCGCCACATATGGCAAATGCAGCTGCGAACAATTCAGGTTTTTTGAAGATGATTTCAAAAGTTCCCATTCCACCCATACTCAATCCACCCACGTATAAACGATCATCATCCACGAATGATTTTTGCTTCATTTCTTCCATTAATTCCATGACCAGTTTCAAGGATGGTGTGCTTTCAGCTTTATTTTTAAAATCGAATTCAAAAGGTTTAATATCTCTATTCACTTCAACTTTTGCCCAGTAATCATCCTTTGGTGCCTGCGGAAAGATGACGATAGCGGGAAATTGCTCTCTCACCGAATCCTTCAGAAAAAGACCACCACCATGAACCAGTTGAGCTTCATTATCATCTCCACGTTCTCCTGCACCGTGTAGCACTAATACCACCGGATATTTTTCAGTTTCACTGAAGTCCTTCGGAAAAAGGATTCGGTAATCCAAAGTATCAGTTCCTGAAACAAAATGCTCTTTTTGATATTCTGAATTTTCCTGAGCATAGCCTATCAAGCTGAAAAAGCATACTAAAAGTGTCAATCTAAATCTCATATCTTCTATTTTGTAAATTGAAAATCAAGCTTTTTTAATCCTTCCTGAACTTCCGGTGCCTGCATAAAAAGATCCCAGATAAGTCCGCTTCTATAATTTTCGATCATCACTACCATTGGACCCTGATCTATGGCGAGATATCTCTGGCTTACCCATGGCTCATCTTCCAGGCTATAAGCATCATAGAAACCAGCAGGCCCCCAGAGCAGGTCATTTTGATCCTCAAAGAAAAACCTCATCGCTGCCAGAGATTTTTCAGGAGTGTATGGAATGGAACTAATCGCTGCTGTAGGTGAAACCACATCACGATCATTATCTGGTGAATGTGCTGTGTAACCAGTAGAATTATCCTGATTTCGGGTATAACTTGCGGTTAATCCCCAGGAATTTTCAGCGTAAGTTTTAGAGCTATCAGCTTTTGAAAGAGCATACTCGTAGTTGATGAGCGTATGATTTACATTAAGATCCCAGTAATTTGCATACCTGTCGCTTAGACCTTTTGGATTCAGCCCCAAATACGAATAATGAGCCCAAAACAATGGACCTCCCATATTGCCACGAGTATTATGTTTTAGAATAAGAGGATAAGAGAAGGCTTCAGCTCCTGTAGTGATCTTACCACTTCGTGCCCAGCCATCGTGGTATGCCCTGGCTTTAATCGCATGATCCGGACTGGACGCGGCCAGGATATAGGTGATAAGACATTCATTATAACCTTCGATCATAAAATCCATCTCCCATTCGTATTCTGGTGACCAATGCCAGTAAATACCATCCTTATCATTTGTATACCAGTCCCATTCGATACCTTTCCAGAGTTTATCAAATTTTGCCGCTACTGCTTTCTCCTCTGTAGTTCCATTTTTATAATACTCGCGCACCACGATAAAGCCCTGTGCTAAAAAAGAAGTTTCAACAATATCTCCACCATTATCTTTTTCCCCAAACGCCTGAATTTCTCCAGTTTCACCATTTAGCCAGTGAGACCAGGCACCATGAAATCTGGGAGTACTATCCAGAAAATCTGCGATCTTATTAAATCTTATCAATGCTGAATCGTTCGGAATAAAACCTCTTTCTACTCCGGCAACAAGCGCCATGAGTCCGAAACCAGTTCCACCCGTTGTAACCACATGTTTATCATCTTTTGGATAATTACCATCTGGATGAAAGCGCTCTCGTGCCATTCCACTATTTGGTTCTGCGAAATCCCAGAAATACTTCAGGGTTTGCTTTTGAACAGTGTCTAATAACTCGGCTTCAGTGAGTTTCGGCGAATTACTGCTTGATTCCTCTGAAGCTTCAGTCTTATTCGTTGCGTCCTTGCAACCTGTTAATAGAAAAAGGCTGAGACTTAGAATATATAAAGATCTATTTAACATTCAATTACTTTAAAATTTGATTCAGGATCTAGTAACTAAAACCCAGTTTATCCAATCCTGCAGATATTTCAGGATTAGACATAAAGAGATCCCATAATAATTGCGTTCTGTGGTTTTCTATCATCGCAATGATAGGCCCCTGGTCGATGGCCAGGTAACCATCGGCATACCAGTCATATTCTTCAGAAAATGCATCATAAAAGCCCATATTTCCCCAAAGATCATCTCCTAGTTCTTCGTAGAAGTAACGTAATGCTGTCATTGACTTTTCAGGAGTATAAGGAAAAGAGGATAATGCCGCAGTAGGAGTGATCACTCCCAAATCATTCGTAGGGCTATGAGCGGCATATCCATCTTTAGAATCTGAGGCTGTAAGGCCCCACGAATTCTGTCCGTAGCCTTCAAAATCCTTCGGATTCGTAACGGCATACTCATAATTTATTAATGTATGTGCTGTATTCTGATCCCAGTAATTGGCGTATTGATCTTCCAGGTTTCTTGGATCCAGACCAATAAAGGAATAATGACTGAAAAATAAAGGTCCGCCATAGGAAGGTCCAAGTGGCAGTCCAATGGAATAATGCTCACGGTTATTCACCATGTTCCCATTAGAAGCCCAGCCATTGGTATAAACTTCTTTATCTATAGAATGGGTAGGTGATGAGGCTGCAAGCACATATACGATTAAAGATTCATTCCAGCCGTTGATCTGCAGATCCTTTTGGAAAGCGAAATTTGGAGACCAGTGCCAGTAAAGTGTATTTTCTTCTTTAGTATACCAATCCCATTCCACTGCTTCCCATAAACTTGTAATTCTAGAATCGATCTCATCGTTCTCGAAATATTCCCGACAAATAAGCAAACCCTGTATTAAAAATGCTGTTTCAACAAGATCTCCACCATCATCAAATTCACCAAATGTTCTAGTTTGAGCGGTGTTTCCCATATACCAGTGAGAAAATGCACCATGATAAGTTGGAACCGATTCCAGAAAATCAAGAATCTTTATCACGCGATCCTGAGCTTCAGTTTTACTAATCCAGCCACGTTCAACTGCTGCAGGAAAAGAGGCTAATCCAAATCCTGTACCACCAGTAGTTACGATATTAGGTGAATCACCACCATAAGCTTCATCCTGGGATCGCTCTCTTGCCATCCCGCTATTAGGTTCAGCAAAATCCCAGAAATATGTAAAGGTTTGTTCCTGAACTTTATCAAGAAGCTCCTCATCTGTGATCGAAGGAACTTCAGCCACGTCATCATCTGTTGGGTCTGGGTTGTAGGGTTCCTGATAACCTGGACCAGAGTCATCTGAACAAGCTGATATAAGCAGGATATTCAGAAGAAGAAAAACAGACGGAATTTTGATTTTGAGCATAATAAAGCTTTGATCTGGTTCAAAATTTTGAAATTTTAAATCAGAAATTAATGATTATGTGGATTTAAAGAAAGGCTTCGGAGTGGTACTCCGAAGCCTGTAAACAAATTATTCCTGAGCCATCATGGATTCGATTTCATTTTCAGTAAGTACTTTATTGAAGAATGTTAGCTCGTCCATGTAGCTGGTATCGGCAAGGTGACCCCAGCCGGTAAATCTTGGAGCTCCAGACATGATAGAAAGAAGATCTGCTCCTGTCCAGTCTATAGGTGAAGCAAGAGTACCTGTATTTACGGCTTCGCCGTTAAGATAGATCACGGTTTCAGTTTCTGAAATAGTGAAAGCTACATGCACCCACTCTCCAGCGGTTACGTCTACTACTCCACCATCATTCCAGCTTTCGCCATCGCCGGTTCCAACGTTTAGTTTGATACGTTGCTCTTCAGCATTTCCTTCTCGAAATAATCTAAAACCTTTGGTACGGTTGTTCTGAGCATCAGGATTTTCTGAGTCTGCAGCAGCCATCGTTAAAATTCCAGCACGGTCGTTCGTTGCGTCTGCCTTGTACCAGAAAGTGGCACTAAATTGTGAAGACGTAAGCCCTTCCGTAGAAGCAGTTAAATAAGAATCTGCGGCACCAGCGTATGCATTCGATCCTGCGGCAGCTTCACCGGCATAGCCTGGATTTCCTACCGTGGCGATATCACGATTACTCGCAGCATCCTGGTAAGAACCATCGAATGATATTTTTAAAGTTTCAGAAGAAGCATTAATAAGGTTTGATATCTCATCCTGACTAAGCGCTTTGTCAAAAATCCTTAATTCATCAATTGCGCTGCTGTCATACTTATGATCCCAGTAACTAAAGGTTTCGCCACCAGCACCAATAGTAAGTTGCTCAACTCCTGTCCAGTCGATAGGCGCAGCAAGGTTCCCGGTATTCATAGCAACACCGTTAAGATATATGGTAGATTGAGACTCGGTCACCGTAAAGGCTACATGCACCCATTCTCCGGCATTTACATCAATAACTCCACCGTCATTCCAGCTTTCTGCTGCTCCGGTTCCTATATTCAGTTTAATTCTTTGCTCATCAGCACTTCCTTCTCTGAATAATCTGAATCCCTGAGTACGGTTTTCATCTGCTCCAGCTACAAGAATCCCTGCTCTGGATGGATCTCCACTAACTTTGTAATAAAAAGAAGCAGTAAACTCTGTTCCAACAGATCCATTAAATGGGAATTCCAACCATGAATCTGGTGATCCTGTGAAAGAATTGGAACCTCCAAAAGACTCTCCGGCAAAGCTAAGATTGCCAGTTACTTCTGAGCTTCTAAGCGTAATTAGGTCTACGTAATCACCATCGAAAGCCATATATAAATGCTCATTTTCGAATTTTGGTGTATACGGTGGTTCCTTACTAAAGTTCACCGTTTTAGATGTTACATTACCTTCAAGATCTGTTGCTCTAACTGTGACAGTATGTTCTCCATTGGTTACATTATCAAATATAACTTCCCTGTTAACGATCCTGTAATCCATGAATTCACTCATGGTTGCGATCACATTGTCATTCACCAGGACTTCTACCATGGCTACTTCAATATCATCCTCAACTCCAAATTTGATAACGATACTGGAAACTTCGTCCAGTACCTTGATCACATTACCATCTGCCGGAGATGATATAGTTACCTCTGGAGCTCCCTGATCTGGACCTGGATCTACTTCTGTGATTGGATCGATTCCTTCATACTCACAGGATGTGATCGTGAAGAAAAATGATAGCAACCCAAGAAAATATATGTTGAATTTTTTCATTTTTAGACTAATTTAATTGGTTCAAAATCTCATTCATCACTGTATTCCTGTCAACTGCCGTAGCGTTTAGAGGTAAAGCGTCTACCTGCGCCTGTGGATAAGGCAAATATTCGTTTGCTGCAGAAAAGTTTCTGCCATCATAGCTCAACTCATCATACTGATCTAATCTAATAAGGTCATAATAACGTTTTCCCCATTCCATTGCCAGTTCAGCAAATTTCTCATCAATCACATCCTGAGTTGTTACGCCGGAAATTGATGATATTCCTGCTCTTTCTCTTACCATGTTCACCGCTTCATCTGCTGAGATAGCTGAGGCTGAAGCACCCTGTGTTACGGCTTCTGCATACATTAATAAGATTTCAGCATAACGAATTACAATATTATTCTTCCCTGCACCATAGTCATTTCTACCATCAGTCAATTGTACTGAAGGTAGATAATGCTTTCCGCTGGCAAATAGTGCACGTGCGTAATCGTTGATCACATCACCAGATTCTGTAGTATTATCTATAAAACCTGGTACGCTTACACCATTTGCCTCTAATGCAGCAATACCCCTGTCTGTAAATAGAACCGAAGTTTCGAGACGTCTTTCTTCTCCTCTGTTAATCATAAACTCGATCCACTTCATACTTGGCTCATAGAATCCCCAACCACTACTTGCATTTTCTCTTGCAGGTGTCCAGTTGGAAGGACCGAATGGTGCGTATAGATGATAAACTTCTCCTCCACTCTCCTGTCCAAAATCTGAATATTGCATCTCCAAAAGGCTTTCATCACTCAGCTCTCCTGGTTTTTTGAATAGCTGATAGAAATCATTGTAAAGAGAGAATCCGCCGTTATTGATGATCTCTCCTGTTGAAGTTGCGACTCCCTGGTAATCTTCCAGTTCCTGGTAAGCCAATGCCTGTATAGCTAAAGCAGTATATCTGGTTACTCCACCAGGAATATCTGTTCTCTGGTTAGGTCTCATATCCGGCAGGTTTGGAATTGCTTCATCCATCTGGTCAACGATCCACTGCATAACTTCAGCTTTAGAAGCTGGTCCAGCTTCTACTTCACTAGCCGGTTGATTTGAAGTAATGATGAACACATCTTCCCAGGTTCTAGCCAGGTTCAAATGAAACCAGGCTCTTAGAACGCTAATCTCTGCGATATACTGATCTGCTTTTGCTATATCATTACCTTCAGCAAATTCTTTAAACGATTCTACTTGAAGGATCGCAGTATTCATATTAACGATGTCATTATAATGTACATTCCACAGAGAATTGTACATCCAGTAATCTTTATCGTACGTAAATTGATCTGTCGCAGAAAATGGCTGTTGATCACCTTCTCCTCCAGCATTCACATCATCTCCTCTCACTCCCAAAAGCAAAGGTTCTTCCCATCCCCTCGTTGAAAACTCATAATAAGCTCCAATCACGGGCTGGATCATATCACTGGTATTTGTATAATCTATATCGCCAGTATTTAGCTGACCTTCCCGCGTATCCAGCTTATCGCTACACGAAATTGCAGTAGCAAGGAAAAGCATAGAGAATACGCCAAGAATTACTTTTCTATCAATTCTTTTCATATCGTGTTTTTTAAATTTTAATGTTTAGTCCAATAGTATATACTGAAGGTATTGGATAGGTTTGTCTGTCTACTCCATTTGATACTTCAGGATCAAAACCATTGTAATCAAAGAAAGTGAAAGGTCTTTCTGCTGTAAAATACAACCTGGTTTCAGGTAATGATGGACTTTCAATAGTATATCCAAACTGGATATTCTGTATTCTGAAGAAATCTCCCTCTTCTACCCAGAAGTCACTCAATTTCTGGTTCCACACTTTTCGCAATCCAGCAGATGATGGATACGTATTACTTGTTCCTTCACCATGCCATCTGTTAATTGCAAGATCTGCATCCATGTTCGTATCATTTGTGAAGATGATCTCCCCTCGCTTACGGTTTAAGATCTCGTTCCCAACCTGTCCATAAAAACTTGTAGAGAAATCCCAGTTTTTATAGTTGAATCCTATATTTCCACCAAATGTGAAATCTGGTAGAAACGATCCAAGAATAACTCTATCGGCATCATCAATGACCCCATCACCATTCTGATCCTTAAAAATAAGGTCTCCGGGAACAAGACCATTGTTCACAGCAATTGGATCTGCATCAATCTGGGCCTGATTCTGGTAAACCCCTGTTCTCTCATAACCATAAAAGGCGAAAAGAGGACCACCTTCCTGTGTTCTTTGACGAAATTCAGCTGAACCTGAATCAATATAACCACTTTCATTGGCAATTTCTAAAGCCTCATTGTTGATAGTGGTAAAGTTTGCACCAATCCTATAGCTAAAGTCATCGTTCACAGACTGGTTCCAGTTTACGGCCAATTCCAGACCTTCATTCCTGATAGTTCCTGAATTTTGATTCACACTTCGGTTAATGATAGGAATAAAAACCGGCAGTATGGCATCTTTAGTATCTCTAATGTAGTAATCTGCATCTATAGACAACCTGTTATCTAAAGCTTCAATATTAAGACCGAAGTTCTTTTCTTCGATTATTTCCCAGGTATTGTTAGAGAAAACACTGGTAGAAGTTATTCCTGAAACCGGTTGTTCACCAAGAGCAGCAGTAATTACTTCAATGGTATTTGATCCATCACTGGCAGCAACATTATCATTACCCAATTTTCCCCAGCTCGCTCTAAGCTTCAGAAAATCGACAACTCCATTATCCTCCATAAATTCTTCTTCAGAAATTACCCAACCAGCTCCAACCGAAGGGAAATAACCCCATGGATCTTTGGTGAATTTCGAAGAACCATCTGCTCTAAAAGTTCCGTAGAGAAGATACTTATCATCAAAATTGTAAGCAATCCTTCCGAAATAAGAGATCCCATAATATCTTCTTCCAATTTCACTTACGTTGTTATTAAAAGACTCATTATCTGCAAAATCCAGGTACCAGCTTGATTCAAGTTTAATACCTGCGATATCGGTTCCTGTTGCAGCAAAACCATTGCTAGCCTCATCACGATAAGAAGCACCGGCCATCACAGTAAGATCATGATCGCCAAACTCATTTTGATAAGTTAGGATATTGTCCCAGTATTGATTGGAAAAAGTATTGTTCTCTCTTTTAATACTTGACCTTCTTTCTACATTATTTCCTAAAGTATATGGAAGATCTACATAACGCTCTTCCAATGCTGAATAGTTGTGACTATAGGTCGTTTTGAAATCAAGTAATTCAGGAATCACCTCATATTGAAAATAAACACTGGCTAAAATCTTTCTAATTTTTAACCTGTTCTCATTAAAAGTAAGATCTGTAAATGGATTCTGTGTTCCCCGGTAACCCAGGTTTTGAGCATTCGCATAAGGAATTGGCTGCGCATCTGTATTCGTAGGATCAAGCACCGGCATAATTGGTACCGCGAAATATGATTTAAACCACGCTGCATTTTCGGGAGCATACTTTGTAGCATTACTGAAAACCGTGTTCACCCCGGCTTTAAAACGATCTGTAACGTCTACATCAATTTTAGACCTAAGGTTGAATCTCTCATATTCGTTTTTCATATCAAGAATTCCTTCCTGTCCGAAATAGTTGGCTCCCAAGGAGTAGGTTACTTTATCTGCTCCACCGGTGATTCCAATACTATGGTTTTGGATGATCCCATCACGAAGTACTTCTTCATACCAATCTGTATTTACGGCAGGTACATTAGGATTGATCCTGCTACGGCCATAACGTTCCATGGCATTTAATACAAATTGCACATCTGGAGCAGAGCCAGATTCGTACGCCATCGTAGTAAACTGCTCGGCATTTGCCATTTTCAGAACATTCTGAGCTCTTTGTATCCCGGTATAGCCATCGTACTCTATTTGTGGCTTTTGATTCTTCTTACCAGACTTGGTTTCAATGATTACTACCCCGTTAGCCGCTCTTACTCCATATATAGCGGAAGACGAAGCATCTTTTAGAATGTTTATTGACTTGATATCCTTTGTATTCAAGAAGTCGATATTGTCATATAGCGTACCGTCTACTACATAAAGTACATTCGTTGCATCCTGGTAAGTACCAAGACCTCTAATTCTTACTGTAGGTGAATCTCCCGGAGAGCCGGCACTTACAATTTGCACCCCAGAAACTTTACCTTGTAATGACTGCATCACGTTGGAAGTAGGAGTCTTTTCAATTTCTTCGGAATCTACTGAAACGATCGCTCCCGTAAGGTCTCTTTTCTTCTGAGTACCATATCCAACTACTACGACCTCGTCTAATTGACCAGCATCTTCTTCAAGAGAGATATTATAATCATTACTAGAAGTGACCTGAACGGTTTGCTGTTTAAATCCTAAGAAAGTTACTCTGAATGTATCACCTTCTTCTACACCTTCGAGGCTGAAGTTACCATCGAAGTCTGTAACATCAAAAATATCTTTGTCTGTTACTTTAATTTCTGCACCTGGTAATGGAACACCACCTGTGTCTGTAATGATACCAGAAATGGTTTTTGTTTGCTGTGCGTGAGCGAGTATAGAACATACTCCAAAAATCACACAGGCTAATAGTAATTTTACCTTCATACTTGTTGGGTGTTTATGCTTATTTGAAGTCACAATATACATCCAAGCTCAAATTTTACGCAAACGTTATAGTACACATCTACTACTTCAAGTATGTTCTTAGTGCAACTATCTTGTTATCAAGGCTCTATAATAGTTTTGAAGTAATTTGAAAGTAAATATTTTTCGTGTTGATGTAGTATTGTAGTACTTAAATTTTGTAATATTTATGACTATTTACTGATAATTTAGAAATTCTTTATCAGGAATTTTGTCAAATTCACATCACTTTCGAGCGCCATTTTCTTCCTTAAACGATACCTGTGAACCTCAACACCCCTGACAGAAATTCCCATTAACGGAGCAATTTCTTTTGAACTCAAGTTCATTTTTAAATATGAACATAACTTTAGATCCTTCCCAGATAATTTTGGATACTCCGAAAGTATATCCTTAAAGAAATCTTCATGAACTTCATTAAAGTTAGTTTCGAAGACTTTCCATTCATCCTTACTCTTAACCGCCGCATTGATTTTGTTCATAATATGTTTCATCCTGTACTGGTTGGAGAAGGAATTTTTATCCTTGGAAAGTTCATTTTGTATCTCCATAAGAACTTCATTCTTCTTTGCAGCCATCATGGTAGTATTAGCCAGTTCTTTTCTTTTCAGGTCAATTTCATGAACCAGGCGATCGTGTTCTATTCTAGCTAATCTTTCCTGGTGCTCATCTTCAAATTTTTCTTCCAGCTTCTGCTGATGTTTTCTCAGTTTTCTCTTGTTAATTAGAAAGACCACGGCGATAAGGGCCATAAACAGTAATACGTATAAAGCTTTCATCCAGGCAGACAAATACCATGGAGGAGCGATTCCAAAGGAGTATTTCGCCAGAACCTTCTTGTTATCCTGCTCCCTTTCATGGATGATATCTAGCGCGTAATCACCATAGGAAAGATTTCTAAGATTCAACCAGCCGTCGCTACCTATTTTACCGCTATATTCTTCATCTCCCTTTAGTTTATAGGATAGCTCGTTCAAATTAAGATTTGGAGCTCCAACCTGTACGCTAATATTTCCTGATGTTCTGTACTTCAAGGTAGGTGAAGAACTAAGGTCGTAGTAACCATTATTGTCACCGAACTTTTTTATGAATCCTATCGATTCCCATTCTTCAGAATCAGTCCTTTTAAAGGCTGCAAAATCCAGCTTAGCGAAGCCATCATTTAGGGTTATATAATAAGTGGAGTCATTCGGTCTGGTCAAATTTTCATTAGCCTTTACCAGCCTGTTATCCAGTACACTTGCAGAAAGCCCGAGTGTATTCTTGTCGAAATCTGTAAATAGTATACTACCATTTTCTTCATTATTGAAGACGAAAAAATCGCTTGTATCCTGAAGCAACCTCAAACCTCTAAAGTCTTCGAATTCTTCAAATTCTTCAAAAGTCTCCTTGAATGGATTATGCCTATACCAGTTCTCGTTGACAAAGCAAATGATCTGGCCATTCAGTTTGAATAAGTTTACTCTGTAGTTATCAGTTTCCCCTAGTGCAGGAAGTTTCTGGACTTCTATTTGTTGAAAATTATTATGTGTAATTCTGTACAAACCTTCGTAAGGATGGGCAGCCCATAGTACCTGATCATTCTCAAATACAATTTGCTTCACTGGAAAATTCACTCCTTCCACTTCGCTTACTTCTCCAGTATTTTGATCGTAAATACTAATTCCCGTATACTCTCCCAGCAAATAAAGATTTTCACTACCGGGCACTTTCTCTATACAGAAACTACCCGTTCTTTTCTTAACCGGAATGAACTGATCCTTTTGTACCTGATAGATGCCTGTATTGTGATTCACAAAAAGTTGATCATCCAGAACTTCAAGATTCCAGACATGGTCCTGACTTCCTTCCAGTAAACTCATCTTTCCATTCTGAAAAGTGTGTACACCGGTATTACTAGCCAGATATGTTTTACCTCCAAACTCTTCAATATCATAAACAGCACCTAGTTCACCAGAATGATCTGTAAAGAATTTTAAAGGTGAATCAAGATCAAGTTTATCTATTCCTTTGTCCAATGCCAGCCATAAATTCCCCTGATGATAGCTCATCCCTAAGACCGTGTTGTTTTGTAAACCTTCAATACGATTGTAAAACCGAAGTTCTTTAGTATCAAGATCGTATTCCGCTACGCCATTTTTGATTGTTCCAATAAGAACTTTTTCTTCTGAAACGCTCAGAATATGGTTAAGCTCAGATTCTGAAAGAAATTCATTCAGTTCTATGTCCTCGATCTTTGATAATTCCCCTTCGGAGTAAATAAAAAGAGAATTTTTACTTCCTATATATAAGGTATCATTTAGAGCGAATAATTCTACAATATTTAATCCTTCCAGGGCTGAAAGATCTCCTTCCAGTTCCAGCCTGGCATTATCATTCGTTAAATAAAATATTCCTTTGCTTCTTTCGGCAATTACCAACCGACCTTGAAAAACCTCCATTGCCGTGGAAATATGGTTCTGAACTTTTAAGATCTCATTATCCTCATATTTAAAAACACCTCCAAAAGATCTGAAGTAAATAGTTTCACCCAGGGATTCTATGCTCCAGAATTCATCACTTTGCAATTCCAGTCCGGTCATTAGTTTACTCAACGAGTGATAAACCATTTTACCTTTTTCATCGGTCTGCCAGTAACCAAATTCCCTGAAAGATCCTGTATATATTCTATCTCCTTTTGGAAATACCGATCGAATGATGGAGCCACTTTCAAGTTTATGTAATTCCCAGCTTAATCCATCAAATTCTAAGAGGCCCTGATTATTTGCAGCAAATACTACCCCGCGATCATCCACAGCAATATCCCAATTCTGGCTGGCAGCATCATATAAAGCAGGATTATAGTTTTGTATAGGTGGAAGTAATTCCTGAGAATAAGTAGCATTCAGAGTTAAACATATAATAATCAGTATTTTAAATATTTTATGAATCATTTCGTACAGGTAATTGTGCATGCTATGAGCAGGTGAAAATTAAACAATTCCTATAAAACTTTTGCATTTTTCCTCTATACAAAATCTATCTCAATGTTACATCGAAGCTTGCCTATTTACTTTCTAATTCTTTTAAGCTCTATCTTTTTACAATCCTGCCAGGAAAAAACTTCTGAAGAAGTGACTGCAGATAAAAAACCCAATATCATCTTTATCATGACAGATGATCACGCTGCTCAGGCTATAAGTGCCTATGGACATCCAGTAAGTCAATTGGCTCCCACTCCAAATATTGACCGGATTGCCAATAACGGAGCTCGCTTTTTGAATAATTTCTGCACGAATTCTATTTGTGGACCCAGCAGGGCTGTGATCCTAACTGGAAAATTTAGTCACATAAATGGTTTCAGAATGAATGGGGACATCTTCGATGGTTCTCAACCTACATTGCCAAAATATTTGAAAGGTGCAGGATATAATACTTCTATAGTCGGAAAATGGCATTTGCATGGTAAGCCAGAGGGTTTCGATCACTGGCAAATCCTCAATGACCAGGGAAATTATTACAACCCCGAGTTTATTACCAAAAATGACACCAGCGTTGTTGAAGGATATGCAACAGACCTCATTACCAATATGAGTATAGAGTGGTTACAGAACCGTGATTCCGAAGAGAAGAAAAAACCATTCTTCCTGATGGTTCATCATAAGGCTCCACATAGAAACTGGATGCCACCAATAAGGCACATCAATACCTACGATTCTATTAAGTTTCCACTTCCAGAAAGTTTTTACAGTAAACATGAAAATCAGCTTGCCGCAAAGCACCAGTTACAAACTATTTATAATGACATGTATGAAGGGCATGATCTCAAAATGACCATTGAGAAAGGCAGTGATTCATTAAGACATAATCCGTGGAAAACAGATTTTGATAGAATGACAAAAGCTCAGCGTGCCGATTGGGATAAAGCCTACCGACCTAAAAATGACGCCTTTCATGAAGCTGATCTTAAAGGAAAGGATCTTGCGGAATGGAAAGGGCAAAGATATATGCGGGATTATATGGGAACTGCACAGGCAGTCGATGAAGGCGTTGGAAAAATCCTCGATTACCTGGATGCAGAAGGACTCACAGAGAACACCATTATCGTTTATACTACAGATCAAGGATTTTACCTTGGTGAGAAAGGCTTTTTTGATAAGCGTTTTATGTATGAAGAGTCATTAGCCATGCCTTTGCTTATACAATACCCGAAGGCGATCTCAAAAGGAATTGTCATTGACGCACTGACTCAAAATCTGGATTTCGCTCCAACCTTTCTGGATTACGCCGGCACTGAAATTCCTGAAAAAATGCAGGGTAAATCTCTTAGGCCTCTACTCTCCAGTTCTGAGAACAATAAGACCTTCAGAAATGCCATTTATTATCATTATTATGATTTTCCAGCTTTTCATATGGTTAAAAGGCACTACGGAATAAGAACAGACCGGTATAAACTTATCCATTTTTACGATGATATTGACGAATGGGAACTTTACGATCTTGAGACAGATCCAAAGGAGTTGAACAATCTATATGGCGATCAAAAGTATGCGGATATTCAGAAGAAACTACATTTAGAGCTAGAAGAACTTCAGGAGAATTACGAGGTGACCGAAGAGGAATTCGCCACTACACCAAAAGCTCAGGTTAAAAAAGCCTATGAAAATTTTGCCCGTCTCGCTGATGAGGAGCCAGATTCTTATGAAGGCTATCATTCTTTGAAAAAAAATTAATCTTTTGAGCTAATAGTTTATCGTTTAGGAGTCACTATGATTTTGGAATATTTCCTATTTTTGGATAAATTCCTAATTATGGATTTCGATCGAATAAAAGAAAAATTAAATATTCTGGCAGACGCTGCTAAATATGATGTTTCATGTTCTAGTAGTGGATCCAAGCGAACCAATACCAAGAAAGGCTTGGGTGACTCATCAGGAATGGGTATTTGTCACTCCTATACACAAGATGGCCGTTGCGTATCCTTACTGAAGATCCTTCTTACGAATCATTGCATATTCGATTGCGCTTATTGCGTTACCCGAAAATCCAATGATATTAAAAGAGCTGCTTTTAAGGTACAGGAAGTTGTAGATCTTACCATAAGCTTTTATCGTAGGAATTACATTGAAGGTCTTTTTCTAAGTTCAGGGATTTTTAAAAGTCCAGATCATACAATGGAAAGATTGATTCGAGTAGCCAAAAAATTGAGGGAAGAAGAGAACTTTAATGGCTATATACATCTTAAGAGCATTCCTGGAGCCAGTGATGAATTAATGAGAGAGGCTGGACTCTATGCCGACAGGTTGAGCGTAAATATTGAGATCCCAACAAAATCAGGTCTTAAACTACTAGCGCCCGAGAAAAAACATGAGGACTTCATGAAGCCCATGGAGAAGGTAAAGAATGAGATCATTCAATATAAATCTGAGTCGAAACTTATCAAAAGCACTCCTAAATATGCACCTGCAGGCCAAAGTACCCAGATGATCGTTGGAGCTACCGGTGAAAGCGATCGGGATATCATGTACTCATCAGCATTCTTTTATAAGAATTACAATATGAAAAGGGTTTATTATTCTGGTTATGTCCCAATTAGTAATGATCCTCGTTTACCTGCTTTAGGAACTCAGGTTCCCATGATGCGTGAAAACCGACTCTATCAAACAGATTGGTTGATGCGCTTTTATGGGTATGATGTTCGGGAACTTTTGAATAATGATTTCCAGCATCTTGAAATGGACATAGATCCTAAACTGAGTTATGCACTCCGTAACCGACATTTATTCCCTGTAGATATCAATAAAGTCGACAGACAGCTACTATTACGCGTTCCGGGAATTGGATTAAAGTCGGTTAATAAGATCCTTCAGGCACGAAAATTTAGAAAATTAAACTGGGAACATCTTCAGAAGATCGGTATCTCTATGAATCGCGCTAAGTATTTCATTACCTGTGATGCCAGGGAAAAGGAACTTAAAGATGTAAGCAGTGAAAACTTAAAGCAGTTAATCATTCAAAATTCCTTCAGTAAATATCGAAAGGAATTTAATCAGCAACTTAGTTTATTTTAATGAAAAGCGTTGTACTGAAATATGATGGAAGTTTTCCGGGATTTTTGACCTGTGTTTTCAATGCCTATGAGCAGAAGCTGGAAATTACCGAGATCATTCCTGAAGGAGAAGATCAGAAACAATTATTTAGTGAAACGCTAGAAGTAATTACTGAAGATTTCAAGGTACAGAGAGTTTTAAAATCATTGAAGAAAAAGTTGTCATCAAATGGTGTTAAGAGATTATACTATTCTTTCCTGAGTGAAATTCCCGGGATCGAACTGAAGATGTATGATATGATTCGATATGTCTATAGTTCTCAAGAGAAGGCAGAACTGGATTACTCTCATCCATCAGTGCTGGATATTTCCAAAGCAGCAAAACAGGTTGGACGCGAAAAGCATAGAATGGAGGCATTTATAAGATTTAGACTTACTAAAGATGACCTATATTTCGCGGTGATCGAACCAGACTTTAATGTTTTGCCTGTGATCACGAAGCATTTCAAAAGCAGGTATGCAGACCAGCGATGGTTGATTTATGATCTTAAGCGAAAATTGGGAGTGCATTATGATCTTCAAAAGGCAGAATATGTTTCGATGGAATTACCTGAAGATATAGGTATCTCAGGCGGAAATCCCGACTATTTTGCTGAAGGAGAAATCTACTTTCAACATTTATGGAAAGAATACTTTGACTCCACAAACATCAAAAGTCGAGTAAATATGCGGCTTCACATTCAACACGTGCCTAAAAGATATTGGAAATATTTAAGTGAAAAGAGTCCTTTTGCATAATAAAATTTTGTTTAAATTTGTGTCTTCAACTAATTAAACATTTTACAATGAAAAAATTTTTATTATTATTTGCAGTTGCATCAATGAGCCTTTCTATCTATTCTTGTAGAGAAACTACTGAAGAAAACATGGAAGAAGACATGGAGCAAGCAGGTGAAAACGTAGAAAACGAAATGGAAGAAGCTGGTCAGGAAGTAGAAGATGCTGCTGAGAACGCTGAAACCGAAATGGAAGAAGAAGTAGAAGGAACTGACGATATGAACGGTGATGATGATATGTAATCATTTTCTTTCTTAATATGATTAAAGCCATTCATTTGAATGGCTTTTTTTAGTTTAACCCTAAAATTATAAACAATGAAAAAGACTGTAACGATCCTGGCCTTAGCTGCAATGAGTATTTCTATGTATTCCTGCCGAGAAACAACCCAGGAAAAGACTGAAGAAGCAGCGGAAGCGATTGGAAATGATATTGAAGATGGTGCCAGAGAAGCTGGAGAAAAGATCGAGCGTGGAGCTAAGAAAGTTGGTGAAGAGATCGATGAAGAAATTCACGATACAGACGATGTAAATAATGAGGAAGAGACAGATGACACTGTCCAGTAATATAAAAAGCGGCACGATGTGTCGCTTTATTTTTTTCGTTCTATAACGTAATTTACCATTAATTCTAAACTGTCACGGTATTCAGATGCTGGGTAGTCCTGCAATAATAGAAGTGCTTCTTTCTGAAATTCCTTCATACGTTTTACCGCGTAATCCAGTCCTCCATTAACCTTCACGAATTCAATCACTTCTCTTACCCTTTTACGATCCTTATTGTGATTTTTGACAGAATTGATTAACCACTTCTGATCTTTTTCAGAAACAGTATTTAAGGTATAAATTAAGGGTAATGTCATTTTTTGCTCCTTTATATCAATTCCCGTAGGTTTCCCGATCTTCTCAGTACCATAATCAAAGAGGTCATCCTTGATCTGGAAGGCCATACCTATAAGCTCTCCAAATTTCCGCATCTTTGCGACATCACCGCTGTCTGGCTTTACAGAAGCCGCACCAAGACTACAACAAGCTGCGATTAGCGTTGCAGTTTTCTGTCTTATAATATCATAATAAACTGCTTCGGTGATATCAAGTCTTCGGGCTTTCTCGATTTGCAACAGTTCACCTTCACTCATTTCGCGAACAGCTACAGAAATGATCTTCAGCAGATCGAAATCATTGTTATCAATGGAAAGTAATAAACCTTTACTCAACAAATAATCACCCACAAGAACGGCGATCTTATTTTTCCATAAAGCGTTTATACTGAAGAAACCTCTCCTTCTGTTGGAATCATCTACAACATCATCGTGTACGAGCGTGGCAGTATGTATTAGCTCAATTACAGAGGCGCCACGATAAGTTCTTTCATTCACTTTACCTTCAGAAACCATTTTGGCAACCAGGAATACGAACATGGGACGCATTTGCTTCCCTTTCCGGTTTACTATATAATGAGTGATCCTGTTTAGAAGGGCCACTTTGGAAGACATGGATTCGAAGAACTTTTTTTCAAAAAGTTCCATCTCTTTTTCTACCGGTAGCTTTATTTGAGAGATGACCTTCATTAAGGCTGTAAATATAAGAGTTTTAAAGAGGTTCTATACTTTATCATTAAGCCGATTTATTCGCCAGCTGCCCACAGGCTGCATCAATATCCTTACCTCTTGAACGTCTCACCGTTACTGTAATATTGTTACTTTCCAGCATTTGTTCGTACATTCTCGTAGCTTCCCTAGCTGCCTGCTGGAAATTACCATCATCAATTGGATTGTACTCAATAAGGTTCACTTTACATGGAACATACTTACAGAAACGCACCAGCGCCTGCGCATCTTCCCGGGTATCGTTAATATCTTTCCAGACAATATATTCGTAAGTAATCCGGCTTCCAGTTTTTGAGTACCAGTATTCAAGAGATTCTCTAAGATCTTTCAGCGGGAAAGTTTCGTTGAATGGCATAATCTGTGTCCGCACTTCGTTTCTGGCCGAATGCAGGGATACTGCCAGTTTGATCTTAGCTTCATCATCTGCCAGCTTCTTGATCATTTTAGGTACGCCAGATGTCGATATTGTTATTCTTTTTGACGACATGCCCAGACCTTCAGGAGAAGTGATCTTTTCAATAGACTTCATTACGTTATTGTAATTCATCAAAGGCTCACCCATCCCCATGAACACGATATTGGACAAAGGTCGGTCAAAGTATAACCTGCTTTCATTATCGATCGCAACCACCTGATCGTAAATCTCATCTGGATTGAGGTTACGCATACGTTTTAACTTTGCAGTAGCACAAAACTGGCAATCAAGACTACAACCAACCTGTGAAGAAACACAAGCCGTGGTTCTTGTTTTAGTAGGAATCAATACAGATTCTACAGTAAGTGAATCATGTAATTTCACCGCATTTTTTATCGTCCCATCGCTGCTGCGCTGCATACGATCCACACGAATATGATTGATCACAAAGTTCTCATCCAGCATTTGCCGGGTAGACTTAGAGAGGTTTGTCATATCCTCAAAAGAATGTGCTGCTTTATTCCATAGCCATTCATAAACCTGAGTTCCACGAAAGGATTTATCTCCCTGTGACACAAAGAACTCCTGCAATTGCTGCTTGGTTAATGCTCGTATATCTTTTTTCCTGTCTTTCACGCTGCTAAATTACAAAGTTATTACCAAAGCTTCAGTCTTTTACCAGACAATAGCTTACAAAAAAGGCCATAAACCGAAATCGGATTATGGCCTTTAAATTTTATTTTCAACTTCTTAGATGATCAGCATTGCATCACCATAAGTATAGAATCTGTATTTTTCCTTTACTGCTTCTTCGTAAGCCTTTTTCATAAAATCATGACCGGCAAATGCAGACACCATCATCAACAACGTAGATTTTGGCGTATGGAAATTAGTGATCATACAATTTGCAATATTGAAATCGTATGGAGGAAAGATGAACTTGTTAGTCCATCCACCAAATTCGTTTAAAGTCTGGTCTGAAGATACAGCACTCTCAAGCACCCTCATTACAGTTGTACCAACTGCACAAACTCTACGCTTATCGCGTTTCGCCTGATTGATGACATCTGTAGCGTTCTTCTCAATAAAAGCTTCTTCACTATCCATCTTATGTTTGGAAAGATCTTCAACTTCCACCGGGCTAAATGTTCCCAGCCCAACGTGAAGTGTAACCTCAGCAAAATCAACACCTTTGATCTCCAAACGTTTAAGTAAGTGCTTGGAAAAGTGAAGTCCTGCAGTAGGAGCTGCAACAGCACCTTCATTTTTAGCGTATATTGTCTGGTATCTTTCTTCGTCTTCAGGCTCTACTTCTCGCTTGATATACTTCGGAAGAGGAGTTTGCCCTAGTTCTTTTAATTTCTGTCTGAAATCACTGTAAGATCCATCGTAAAGAAAACGAAGAGTTCTACCTCTTGAAGTTGTATTATCGATTACTTCAGCAACAAGACTTTCGTCTTCACCGAAGTATAATTTGTTACCAATTCTTATTTTTCTTGCAGGATCAACAAGTACGTCCCACAATTTTGTTTCAGGATTCAGTTCTCTAAGAAGGAAAACTTCAATTCTGGCCCCGGTTTTCTCTTTATTTCCGAAGAGCCGCGCAGGAAAAACTTTCGTATTATTTAGAACCATCACATCTTCCGGCTCGAAATAATCAATTATATCTTTAAATTTTTTATGTTCAATCGTCTGCTCCTTACGGTTTAGAACCATTAGCCTTGCTTCATCCCTGCTTTCAGAAGGATATTCAGCCAAAAGTTCCTGAGGCAGTTCAAAATTGAAATTAGAAAGTTTCATTCCCATAGTTCCTGTTTTAAAAGCTGCAAATATACAATCTCAACATAGGCGTTGTCAAGTAAATGGCGGTTTATTTATAGAATAATTCTATTCTCGATAGGTGTAGCCAAGTTCTTTAAGATCTTCCCAGAAATCTGGATAGGATTTAGAGACGACCTCAGCATCCAGAATGCGCAGATCTGTCTTTAATGCAAGTGGAGCAAAAGCCATCGCCATTCGATGATCATTATAAGTTTCGATCTCAACGCCCTGCTTCAAATCAGGATTTGGAATTAGTTGCAGACTATCTCCTGTAATTCTCACTTCTGTACCAAATTTCTCAATTTCATTCTTGAGAGCCTGCAGCCGGTCGGTTTCTTTGATCTTCAGAGTATGTAAACCTGTGAGCATACACTCGGTTTTAGTCGCGAGACAGGTAACGGCGATAGTTTGAGCGATATCTGGAGAATTGCGAAGATCTTCCCGAAGGCTTCGCGCACGAGTCTTTCCTGTCTTCTTCAGCGTGATACTATTTTCAGAATAAATGGTTTCCACACCAAAGTGCTTATAAATTTCAGCAAGGGAAGAATCTCCCTGCCTGCTTTCCTTTCGGTAGTTATTAAGTTTAATTTCCGCAGTTTCAGAAATAGCTGCAAGACTATAGAAGTAGGAGGCAGAACTCCAGTCAGATTCCACAGGAATACTTACCGGTTTTACAGATTCCTGAGGTTCAATAAAAATTCTGTCTTTTACAAATTTACCATGGATACCGGACTGTTTGATAATTTCCAGCGTCATAAGAATATAAGGCGTGGAGGTTACGGGACCTTCCAGAATGATCTCGAGCCCTTTCGGCAAGGTAGCTCCTATGAGCATCAATGCTGAAATGTACTGGCTGCTTACATTGGCTTCCAGCTTAACTGAAGATGCATATAATTTTTTTCCCTTGATAAGTAAAGGCGGGTAACCGGTCTCATTTTTATAAGTGATGTCGGCGCCCATACGTTGTAAGGCATCCACCAGTAATCTAACTGGTCGCTCCTTCATTCTTTTACTTCCGGTAAGCTCAACTTCACAGTCTTCCTTCACCGCGAAATAAGCCGTTAAGAAACGCATTGCCGTTCCTGCGTGGTGTATATCTATGATCCCGTTCCCTTTTTCAAGGGCCTTTTTCAATACTTCAGAATCATCACTATTCGAAAGATTGTCGATCGAAATTTCAGGGTATAATGCCTGAAGAATGAGCAAACGATTCGATTCACTTTTAGAACCGGTGATTTGAAGTGCTGCTTTTAGATTCTTTTCTTTGGTATGTAGGGATAGATTCATGAGAGTTCGTAAAGATGAATTACGAAATTACTCTTTCTTTTCTTTACTGCGAAACTGTCCAAACGACAAAATAAACCCATACAGGAACGAGGCGATCAACTGTCCAATGATAAAACGAGCTAATTTCCCATTTGCCGTACGCTCTTCAAAGAACCTCGTAAATTCGAAACCGCCGTATTCGAATAGCATCGTGATCACATTATACAATACAAGAAAAGATAGACCTAACCAGAAAACCGACTTCCAGAAAGGACGTTCAGAAACCATTTCTTTGAACTTCATTATTGCAGTTTTTCGTTGTTCTTATGTCTGTCCTTATCCCGTTTTGTCTTAAGGTCGAGCTTTTTATCAAATGCATCCTGCAAATTAATACCAGTCTGGTTTGCCAGGCAAAGCACTACAAATACCACATCTGCCAGCTCCTCACCCAGGTCTTTATCCCTATCGCTTTCTTTCTCACTTTGCTCCCCATAACGACGGGCAATGATACGGGCAACTTCTCCAACTTCCTCTGTTAACTGAGCCATATTGGTAAGCTCGTTGAAGTATCGCACTCCGTGTTCCTGTATCCAGTTATCTACCGCTGTCTGCGCGTTCTTCAAGTCCATCTGCTGAAATTTTCTTCAAAACTATGCTTTCATTTTGTTTTTTGATAATGTTGTCGTAAAACTTTTGAATGTATTCATAGTCTGTCGCAGCAAAAATTGTTTGCGCCAAGTTCACTTCAGATTCTATTCTAATTACATTGTTCATGTGCTTTACAAGATACTTGAACTCTCCGGCAGCATCTTTTAATTGTACGATAGCACTCTGCGGAAGCGATTCCACCTTATAGCCTTCAGGAATCAACATATTCACCTGGTGGTGCTTCTTCATTGGAAAATCAAAGTATACTGGTAATGTTCTGGTTTCAGCTTTAAAAGGATTTTCTGAAGTTACATTGAACAACATAGGCTTTACGTAGATCTTATCTCCAATTACATCCTGACCACTTTGGGTATTAAACTCATAAGTATTTTGTATACTTTCTCCAAGTTTTTCAAAGTTTTCAATCTTTACTTCGGAAATGGAATGATTGCTCAATCCCGATTCCAGGTTTGCCGTAGCATCGCTCAAATTCCCATGATTTAATCTGAAGTTTCTGGCATAAAGAGCATCTAGATTATTGAAGTATTTACCTGAAATTCCATCTTCTGCCAGCTGAACATTCAGCCTGGTTTTATTTTCTGAAAAATATAAAGGTTGCAGGTTTACCCATTCCGAAGTTCCATCTTCACGAATCAATCTACCCTGCCAGTTTCTTGCTCTTTTAGGCAGTTCCCCTGGAATTGCCAGTGGATCACTAGCATCCATCAGGATCACATTATCACCAATTTTAGCGGCAGCAATCAAGTAATTAAACCCATCTTTTGTTGGAAACAACGGAGTTCCATTGCTAACGGTACTTACCAGAACTGGATTTGCATCGATATTAGCATACTTCAGCATGGAAACCAGTAAAAGATTGATATCACCGGTATTTCCCGTGCCTTCCTCGTAAGCATCACGTAGCCCATTTTCAGCTATATAACCCACGTAATCATTCCAGGTCATCTTCTGCTTCACAAAATTGAAGATCTTATTCATTTTTTGTTCCTGGTTGGTCAATGTGCCAAGCAAAGCATCGATATCATCATCAAAAAATCGCTGATTGCGCAGTTCTGTGTTGAATCCGCTATCATTATAAATGGACTTGGAAACACCTTCCCAGGTTTGAGAATAGTTATCGATGGGAGAATTTGGAAACTTGGTAAACTTTAATTCCCAATCTAAAAACGCCGCGTAATTCTCCATATAATCTACATGACTTTCAGCTTTCAGGGCAGGGATATTTTCCTGGTCTATCTCATACGTGTTCTGTATATAATCTAACTCTGTGTTGGTGGTAGAATGGCGAATAACATTTCCCTCATATGAAGTATTTCTTTCAGTATTGGTGAAGGATCTTCTGAACGGTTTCGTTCCCTGATTGATTTTAGCATAGAAAGCTGCTTTTGGATTGTTATAAACTCCAAAATTTAAATATTCCGGGATCGTCACGCTTATATTAAGCTTGTCAATAGGAATCGTATACTGTAAATTAATACGATCCATCGAAGTCGTGATCCGGTCGCTGATTTTCTTATACTCATATTCGATCACAGTTCCCTCTTTTACCGCCGGCATAGTGAACGTAGTAAGCTCGCGATATTTGCTTGCCTCATTCTCATAAATATCCTTACGATCAAGCTTGGTTTCCTTAATTTTTCCATTTTCCAGATTGTAACTAACTCCCTTTACTCCAGAAACGTTTTCCTCGTAACCTCCTTTATAGGCACTGATCTTATGCGTTGCCCAATCAAAACCATCTTTATTGTAGATTTTGATACGCTCGTGATATTCGGTTACCACAAAGAATCCGGAGTTAGGCTTGTAATCGTAGTATGTACGCTGATATTTATATAAAACAGCAGCGTTCGCATCTGGCTCTTTGTCGTGTTGTTTCTGGGCAACTTCACTTTTAGATACTTTTCCAAATTTATAATTCTGAGCATAGGTCGTGCTACTCAGAATTAAGAAACTGAGGATAAAAAGGTATTTGGTCATGGTTAGGATTTTTCGGATTTGGCGATTACTGCTTTTAGGTTATTTAAGGTGTTTACTTTGTCGATAAACTGGGTGAAGTTCTGGAATTGCTCACTTGGCCACTCCCCTTCGCGAATAATTAGAACTCTCTCTACTTCTATACTTTTATCTTCTTCGGAAGCGCTAATGTTTATACTGAATTCTCCAAATTCTGAAGCGATCTCGTCACTTCCAGGTAATGCTTCGATCTCATAACCTTGCGGAATCTTAAAGCTGAAGTGATCTTTGTAGGTTTTTCCACGTTCGAAGACAAAAGGCATGGTTCGCTCCTGCGGAGTTTTCTTCATGATGTTCCCCTGCTGAATAAAATTGAGTGGAACCAGTAATCTTTCTCCGGCAGGACTCGCCAGTCTGCTACCACTAAACTTCAGTTTCTCCTGAAATTGAATAGCGACCCGATCATCTTCAAAAGCAATGTTCTCAAAATGCAGATTCTGAAGTCTGCCCCACTCATTTCTATAGTATTTTTTAAGATCGTCTTCAGTTTCTCTCTTTAATCCGTAGCGATCACTGTAAGGAATACCTTCTGAGATTCTGGTGAATTCCGCATCGAAATTGCCATTTTCGTCCAGCTGAATCTCGCATTCTATCGCCTGTACATTATCTGAAGCTGTATATTTTCTGGTACGTATGATCTCTCCACCGTCTTCTGATACCCTTAGCGCGTAACGGTCATCTGTGAAGTCTCCCATATAGTTGAAAGGAGTAGTCTGACTCGTACATTCCAGCCATAGATCTGTATCATCTTCCGCAGGAATATTCAGGATCACATGATTTCCCTGCATGATGGTGAAATCAGGATTTATATGACGCTTTGAATCTCCACCATAGATTACGGTATAATAAGATTCGATACCCTGACTTTTAAGCAAGGCTTTCGTATAATTCGTTAATCCCTTACAGTCGCCATACCCAAGTCTGTCCACGTTCATGGCAGTTTCTGGCTCCCAGCCACCAATACCATATTGCACAGAAATATAACGGGTATTTTCCTGAACGTACTGGTAAATAAGTCTGGCTTTTTCTTCTATACTACTGGCAGAGCTGGTCAAATCTTCCATTTTTTTAATGGTGCTCTCTGGCAGGTGATCATGTTCTGCAACAAGATTATCGTACATCCATTTTCCATAATGTTTCCAGTCCCTGGTTTCTCCGGCGACACCTTTCAGTTCAAATTTTTCAAGGCTAAATAGAAGGTTGGGTGTAGTAGTGCGTAAAGACGGTTCGAAATCTTCGTGTTTCCTCGCTTTGACATTCCGAAGTTTATAAAGGAAATGATTCTCAACCGAATGATCTTCTATGGCAACCTTATCAAAGTTGTTTTCCTGAAATCTTAGTGCATGCGCATCTGGATTTTCAAGTTCGAAAATAGATTCTTCTATACTTACATTATAACCTTCCAGAGGAAACCACTGATCGAGAAAAACGGTGTCTTCGTTTTCAAATTCACTGGTATAAATTACGGTATATGGATAGTTTCTGGCGTTATAATCCATATAACTAACTCTATTGTCTGCAAATAAGGTCCCTGAGCCAAAAGCGCTAACATCTGAAAAATCCTTTTTTCTGAACTTTTCAACTTCATTCCCCATTGCATCAAGAATGATGGCTTGCTGTTTTTCTATCCCATCACCCTCATCATAATGCTGGTAAGCATCGATGAAGTATTCACCATTCTCATTGAAAACAGTGACAATACGAGTAGTGTGTACGACCACTTTATCTATGTCTTCAACAACAAGTTTTGTGTGCATCTTGCGAACGACCGCATCTGCATTTTCTAATAATTCCGGGGAAATTTTTAAAATAGAATATTCTTGCTGGGAATACATTGAAGACATGCAGACCAGCAGCAAAAAAGTGATGATTCTTTTGCGCATTAAGCTGAAAATAGGTTAGTTCAGCCCGCAATATATAAAAAATTAACTCTTTTTAACGCTTTTCTTTCGAATCGATGATAATTGTTACTGGACCATCATTGAGCAAGGAAACTTTCATATCTCCTCCAAAGACTCCTACCCCAACGCTTTTACCAAATTCTTTTTCAAAAGACTTTACAAAATTCTGATATAATGGTTCCGCAATATCAGGTTTCGCCGCATTTATAAAACTGGGCCTGTTCCCTTTTTTAGTACTGGCGTGTAGTGTAAACTGACTTACAATTATAGCATCTCCATTTACAGTTTTGAGAGACTTATTCATTTTGCCCTCATCATCCCCAAAAATTCTCATGTTAATGACCTTACGGCAGAGCCAGTCGATATCTTCCTGGGTATCGCCCTCCTCTATTCCAAGTAGGATCAATAAGCCTTCGCGCATTACCGCGCAAACTTTGTGATCTACAGTGACCGATGCTTCTGTAACTCGTTGTATTACTGCTCGCATTACTTCTGGTATTGATCTACTCTATAGTTTTCATCTTCACCTTCCATGATCTGTAAATAACTTTTGTACCTGGACCAGGCGATCTCTCCTTCTTCGAGAGCATCTTTTACAGCACATTTTGGTTCATTAAGATGCAGACAATTATGAAATTTACAGTGCTGTTTTAGCTGAAAAAATTCCGGGAAATAGTCGCCAATTTCTTCCTTGTCCATATCCACTACTCCAAAACCTTTAATTCCGGGAGTATCAATGATTCTCGCATCAAATTGAAGGTCAAACATTTCAGCGAAAGTCGTGGTATGTTGTCCCTGGCTGTGCTGCCTGCTAATTTCCGAAGTTTTAAGATCGAGAGTAGGCTCTATAGCATTGATAAGAGTAGATTTTCCGGTACCACTGTGACCAGAGATCATACTGGTCTTTCCAATCATCTTATCCTTGACTTTATCTACGTTTTTACCTTCTTTAGCTGAAATTCCAATACACTCATAGCCTGCACCGCGGTAAAGTTCTGCAAGGTATTTCACCTCAGCAAGTTCCTCGATGCTATAAGTATCTACTTTATTGAAAAGCAGCACCGCCGTAATAGCATAGGCTTCTGCAGTAACCAGAAAGCGGTCTATAAAAGTGGTTAAGGTAGGCGGATTATTAAGGGTAATAAGCAAAAAAACCTGGTCAACATTTGAAGCAATAATATGAGTTTGCTTTGACAGATTAACCGACTTCCGGATTATATAGTTTTCCCGTTCGATGATCTTTTTGATCACCCCGGTTTCCTCCTCGCCATCTTCTACATCAAATCTTACGACATCCCCTACAGCCACAGGATTTGTGCTTTTAATTCCCTGTATCCTGAACTTTCCTTTGATCCGGCATTGGTAAAATTGGCCATTCTCGGCTTTTACATGATACCAGCTCCCGGTAGACTTATAAACAACTCCCTGCATTAAGCTAAACTATTCATATCTAATAATTACTTTCCGCAAATTTAGGCATTAATTTATGAAGCTACCGGGTAGCGTGAAATCATCCCCTATACATCAAGGATTTTCTGTTGGTGATTAATAGATTCCTGGTGAATGGCTTTGAACAATCTTAGAACAAATTCTTCGCTCAGGCCTTTATCTTCACCTTCCAGTACCATTTTACCAAGGATCTCGTTCCATCGTTTTGTTTGTAGAATAGCTACGTTCTGATCTTTCTTCACCTGTCCTATTTCTTCGGAAATTTTCATGCGTTTAGACAAGATCTCCAGAATCTGACTATCGGTAATATCAATCTTAGAACGCAAAGCTGTTAGCTTATTCTGAAAATCTTGACTTGCAGAGATCTCTTTTCTAACCTTTAGATCTTCCATCATCTGTATCAAAGCAGCTGGTGTAATTTGTTGTGCAGCATCACTCCATGCTTTATCTGGAGTATGGTGAGTTTCCACCATGATACCGTCGAAATTAAGATCAAGTCCTGTTTGACAAAGATCAAAGATGATATCTCTTCTTCCTGCGATATGAGATGGATCCAGGATCAAGGGAAGGTCCGGGAATTTATTCTGTAACTCAATGGGAATCTGCCATTCCGGGTTATTACGGTACTTTGTTTTCTCGTAAGCAGAGAATCCACGATGTATTACTCCAAGGTTGTTAATATCTGCCGTGTGTAAGCGCTCAACCGCTCCCAGCCACAAAGCAAGATCTGGATTAACAGGGTTTTTAACCAGTACGATCTTATCTGTTCCTTTCAAAGCATCTGCGATCTCCTGTACAATAAATGGAGAAACCGTTGTTCGCGCTCCAATCCAGAGAATATCTACATCATGTTTTAATGCAAGATCAACATGGTTCGGGTTTGCAACTTCAGTAGTAGTTAGCATTCCGGTTTCCTCTTTCGCCTTCTGAAGCCATTTTAGACCCAGTGCACCAACTCCTTCGAAATTTCCAGGGCGAGTTCTTGGTTTCCAGATTCCTGCACGTAAAACAGTTGCGTCACTATCTTTTAACTGGTGAGCGATCGTTAATACCTGCTCTTCGGTTTCTGCACTACACGGCCCTGCAATCACCAACGGGTGAGACAGGTTGAAGTTGTCTAACCAGCCTCTGAGTTCTTTTTTATTTTCCATTCTCCTGTAATTTTAATTCTTCGTTCTTATTTATTCCGTTTAATACTTCTTTTATATGATTGGTTCGATCCATTTCCTGGTAAAGCTGATCGAAATTGTCTTCCTGCATCAATTTTCTGAAATTCTGAAGATTCAGAATATATTCATCAAGAGTTTCCAGTACATTTTTTTTATTCTGACTAAAAATCGGTGCCCACATTGCCGGGGAACTTTTAGCGAGTCTCACAGTCGAGGCAAATCCACTACCTGCAAGGTCGAAAATATCCCGCTCGTTTTTTTCCTTTTCCAGTACTGTTTTTCCCAGCATAAAGGAGCTAATATGCGATAAATGAGAGACATAAGCTATATGACGATCATGTGAACGGGCATCCATATATCGTATTCTCATTCCTATCTTCTGAAATACCTCTAAAGCTTTTTCCTGAAGCTTGAAAGCGGTCTTTTCTACTTCGCAGATAATATTGGTCTTATTTCTGAATAATCCATGAATTGCAGCCTGCGGACCAGAAAACTCAGTTCCCGCTATCGGATGTGCTGCCAGAAAGTTTCTTCTTTTCGCATGATCCTCGACTACCTGGCAAATATTCTCTTTAGTTGATCCCGCATCTATTACCACGCAATCATCTTTTACTATATCCAGGATTTGTGGAAGCACCTTAATGCTGGCATCTACCGGAATTGCAAGGTACACAAGGTCGGCTTCATGAATATCTTCTATCGCAGACATTCTGTCGATAAGACCTAGTTCAAGCGCCTGCTTCAGGTGATACTCATTTCCATCTATTCCGGCTATACTAATCCCAGGAATACCCGCTTTGAGATCCAGCGCGAAACTGCCGCCTATTAACCCAATTCCTACTATAAATACCTTCATGATCTAATTCTTTTTAAAGCTTCATCGATCATTTCTTCCGTAGCACAAAGGGAGAAACGAACATAATCTCTTCCCTGCTCACCAAATATAAAACCCGGTGTTACGAACAGATCTTTATCGTACAATAATTCATCAACCAGGCTTTCTGCACTTTTACCTTCAGGAGCCTTCGCCCATACGAAAAGTCCAGATTGTCCCGGTGCTGCTTCACAATTCAATGTTTTTACCAGTTCCAGTACCTTCTTTTTTCTTGAACTGTATAACTCGTTTAAATTTACAAACCATTCATTTGATAGTTGAAGCGCCTTTACCGCCCCAGCCTGCAAAGGATAGAACATACCACTGTCCATATTAGATTTTACTTTTAGAACAGCTTCAATATTTTTCGGACTCCCGGCGAGCATTCCAACTCTCCAGCCAGCCATATTAAAACTTTTACTTAGCGAATTAAGTTCCATCACGTAATCGCTCCTTTTGTCGGTATCTAGAATACTCAAAGGTTCTGTATTCTGAATAAAACTATATGGATTATCATTGACAACCAGAATTTCATTCTTTTCAGCAAAAGCAGTCAGTTTTCTAAAGAAGGCCGCAGTCGCTTTGGTTCCCGTAGGCATATGAGGATAATTCACCCACATGATCTTCACATTTTCAAGTCCCTGTTTTTCTAATTTTTCCAGATCTGGTAACCAGTTCTGCGATTCGTCCAAAGTATATTTCTGAACTTCTGCCTGTAGTAATCCAGAAACCGAAGTATAGGTAGGATAGCCTGGATCCGGAACTAAAACTTTGTCACCTTTATTCAGGAACGCCATGGAAATATGCATGATCCCTTCCTTGCTTCCCATGAGCGGAAGGATTTCATTCTCAGCATCCAGATTTACATGATAATAGTGAGAATAAAAGCCTGTCATGGCATTTCTTAGTTCCGGTATACCTTTATAAGGCTGGTATTGATGCGCTTTGGAATGTTTTAGCCCATTTTCCATCGCATCTACTACTTGCTGCGGTGGTGCAAGGTCCGGACTTCCAATTCCAAGATTGATCACCGGCTTGCCCTGTTCTCGCAAAGCTGCCACTTCCCTTAATTTTTTGGAGAAGTAGTATTCCTGTACGCTTTCCAGTCTTTCTGCTGTCTTCATGACAATCTGCTTTTGTATATTCCTAATATGTTCAGGTCTTCGGTCATTAATTTCAAAACATCCATCGCACGATCAAAATCTTCTCTTTTATCAAAGATCACATCTACGAAAAAAGAATATTTCCAGGGCTCGTCTATAATTGGCAATGACTGTATCTTGGTTAGATTCAAATAAGAATCCCGTAGAATGTTGAGTACTGAAACTAAACTTCCACGGTCGCTCTTTAGATCAAATTTCAAAGATGCTTTATCAAGAATTTCACCATTCGGTTTTTGTTCCTCTGTTCCCAGAACCAGAAATCTGGTGGTATTGGATTTGATCGTATGAATGCCTGAAGCCAGAATTTCGAGTCCGTACATACTCGCCGCCGCAGGACTTGCTACCGCCGCAACTTTCAATTTTTCTTCGGAAGAAATTCTTCGGGCAGCCTCTGCAGTATCTGCATCTTCTATCAACTTAATATGCGGATGCTTCTTAAAAAATTGTTTGCATTGCAACAAGGCCATAGGATGAGAATATACTTTTTTGATATCTTCTATTTTCTGACCTTTTACCGCCATCAAATTCATATTCACCGGAGTGTAATGCTCTCCAATGACCTTCAGCTTGTATTCATCAATCAGGGCATAATTAGGAAGAATAGAGCCGGCAATACTGTTTTCGATAGCCATCACAGCTTCTGTCGTCCCACCTGAGGCAAGCGCTGTTGTGAGTTCCTGAAATGACATATGTTCAGCCACAGCAGTTTGCTCTCCAAAATAGTCCATCACTACGAGGTGATGAAAAGACCCTTTAATACCCTGAATTCCGACTTTTCTCATTTTTTTCCAAAAAAAAAGTCCCGATCTAAGATCGAGACTTTTATATAATTTTAGCTTATTTAATCATATAGCATTCCCGATTCTATTCCTGGTATAGAAATAAAAATAATAGAATGCGTTCCAGTTAATTAAGCTTGTCATTTCATTAATTATGAATCACTAAAGTAGTACTAATATTCAAGACTCAAAATTAAACGGTATCCAAATTAGAACTTTTCCCATATTCGGAAAATTGATGTGAATTATTTACAGATTACGATCTAATACCACAAAATTGACTGCTAACATTGAAAGATAATCAGTCAGTTCTCTGAAGAATTATTCCTAATTTTGATCACCATCTATGTCTATACAAGTAAATAACATATCAAAAAGCTTCGGAGATCAGCAGGCGCTGGAAAATATAAGCTTCGAAATTGGCCGCGGTGAGATCGTTGGATTCCTTGGACCTAATGGTGCAGGAAAATCAACTTTAATGAAGATCCTTACCGGCTACCTTTCTGCAGATTCCGGCGAGGCCAGGATCAATGATTTCGCGCTGGATACTCAGCTGGCAGATCTTCAGCGAAGTATTGGGTATCTGCCAGAGCATAATCCTTTATATACTGAAATGTATGTTCGGGAGTACCTGCAGTTCCATGCATCAATATTTTCAGCTTCTAAAGACAGGATCGAAGAAGTCATTAAACTTACCGGGCTTTCTCCTGAAGCAAACAAAAAAATAGAACAGCTATCGAAAGGATACCGGCAACGTGTTGGTCTTGCGGCTGCGCTTTTGCATGATCCTGAGGTATTGATCCTGGATGAACCTACTACAGGTCTTGATCCAAATCAGCTAGTTGAAATAAGATCTTTAATTAGTTCTATTGGAAAAGATGGCAAGGATGGAAAGCGGGGAACAACCGTATTTCTTTCCACACATATTATGCGTGAGGTAGAAGCGATCTGTGACCGGGTCATCATTATAAGTAATGGAAAGATAGTTGCTGATAAGTATCTAAAAGATCTTAGAAATGAAAAAGAACAGGTGATTTTTGTCGAATTCGATTATAGAATTGAAGAAGTTGCGCTTCAAAAGATTCCTGGAATGATCTCTGCAAAAAATACCGGCGGCTTTACCTATGAGCTGATTTTTGATTCCAATAAAGACATGCGTCCAGCTGTTTTTGATTTCGCCCATGATAACGGACTCAAAACACTACAGCTAAATCAAAAGACGAAGAACCTGGAAACCCTGTTCGCTGAACTTACCCAAAAATAACATCAATCAAATAACAAGTTCAATGTTAAAGGACACCAGTTCTAACTCCATCCTGTTTTGGACGATTTTGCGTTAGGGATTGCAGCGGCATCCTTTTAACACGAGGCTGAGCACGTCGAAGCATTGTGTTGAAAGATAAAGCGGAAAGCCCGGCCCGAAGGGAAACGCCCATATTTTTAAAGATCTCTACAATATATATCTGGAAACTCTAGTTGCTGAACTCTCCAAAAAAATAACATTAATCAAGCACAGGTTCCATAAAAGCTACAGTTGTAACTCTAAACTGCAATGTAGATGTTTGCGTTAGGGATTGCAGCGGCATCCTTTTAACGCAAGGCTGAGTTTATCGAAGCCTTGTGTTGAAAGATAAAGCGGAAAGCCCGGCCCGAAGGGAAACGCCCAAATCTGAAAAATCATCGAACTATTCAAAAATCAATCTGCCTTCGAAGTGTTCGGTCACATCAACATTTGCCGGCCTGTTTACCGAAATGATATCCCCGTAACTAAAAAGATCGGCTTTTAAAAATTGTTGCGGATTAATGATCAATTTATTCGTTCCGCGATGTAGAAGGTCGTAATGCTGCACGACAAGATCTCTTGCTTCCAGCCTGGAATCTCCTGCTGCAAAGAAGCCGTCAAAATTTTCCACGCTTCCAGAAAGAAAGAAATGCGAATAATTATCGCTGGTGATCCGGAAATTCTTCACTTTAAGATCCAGTTTAAAATCACCATTGGTATATACCTCAATGTCTTTATCCTGATTTTCTGAAACCAGCCAAAGCTCATTCAGGCGCAAAGTTCCTACACTTTCTATCATCAAATTTCCTGCATGTCTCAAGTAAGTGAGATCGGGAACAGTGACGTAAACTTTGGTGTTATTAAAATCACGCACAAAATTGCAATCGTTCTCGTTTCTTAAAACCAACTGACCGTTGATCACTTTAGCCGAGACCTCATTTCGAAGATTTTCACCGGTTTCAACAATAACTTTTTGCGATTCTCCCTGTTCGATAAACAATTTGATCTTATCATACACCAAGATCTCGTCAAAGCTTTCAAGCACTATTTCTTCGGAAGTGATCGCGCCAGCTTTCTGAAAACAATCATTGGCATCTTCAGAATCACAACTCCAGAGAACTATTCCGAAGAATAAAAATATCAGTTTTTTCATAATCTGTAACCTATTGAAAATTCAACTGCTTCAGCATTTGCTCCATGGGATCTAACTGTGACCGAAGCCCACCAGTCTTTAGAAAAATCACGTTGCAAACCCATTCGGTTATAAACTCTGTCCACATAATCATCATAGGGATAGTATGCATAATAACCTAGATGCGTGATCAGGGACATTTTATTAAAAGTGAGTTTGTGACCCAAAAATAATCCCACTCGCTTAGCATTCTCATCGCCTGAAGTTCCTTTCTGTGGAAATGCAATCGACTGATACCTGATAAATTCTTCCAGGGATCTTGAAAAGAAAAGCTCTGCTCCTCCATGCAGCGTACTTCTATGATTCAGAACTTTATCTGCATACGCTGAAACCGTCAAAAATGGCAATCTCGGAGAACCTATCACTCCTGAAGTGTTCACACCACTTCGAACAGCGAAATTATAATGAAAAGGTTCGGTATATTTTTCTTCCTCACCTCTTGGAATATATTCAGGATGCTCCTTATGGTCCAGCAGGTAATTTACTCCTACATTAAAAGTGAAGGTATTTGTACTATGATTTGGAGAACCCATATCTGCATTGGAATAATGTATAATGGTCACTCCGGCATTCAGTCCCAATCCGCCCACGATCTTTTCCTTGTGAATATTTCCCATTAAATAGGTAGAACTCAAAAAGCGGGTTCCGTAGGCATTATTCTGATAATTGGTATCAGGATCGTAAGGATCTGTAGTATATGCAATCCCCTGTCCTATTCGAAACATCAACAATCGCTGTAGGAAATAGAAGCTAAAATGACCGTAAACAGAATAATTCTCACCGAGATACTGATTTTTCATATTCTGATAGATAAAAGAATATCCAAAATCAGGATAATTATACCTGCTTTCCCATTTTTCGAGTCCGTAGGTTTTCCGGTTCACGCTCAGTAAAAAACCTTCCTGGTGCTCATCGATCAAATGTGCAATATCCGGGTTATGTTCGAGGATACTTCCATAAAAATAACTGGCATCGAAGGAATAATATTTTTCAGGTTTTTCTTCCTGAGCCTGTATGAACAAGCTGAAAAACATGAGGAGAGCGGGGAGAATTCTTTTCATACGGAAACAAATCTAACATATTTACGAATATTATTCCGTTAGAGTTTGAACTTAGAAAACCGCTTCAGCAATTTGCCTGATATTGGTACTTTTCCCCATGGAATAATAGTGTAAAACAGGCGCTCCACCTTTGATCAATTCCTTACTTTGCTGGATGCACCATTCCACACCAACCTGCCGTACCTCTTGATTATTTTCACATTTTTCCACTTCGTGAATCAGGGCTTCTGGAAGATCCACGTGAAATCTATGCGGCAGTAAATTCAATTGTTTTTTAGTCGCTAAAGGCTTCAATCCCGGAATAATAGGCACGTTAATCCCCTGATCGCGGCACTTTTCAACGAACTCGAAATAACACTGGTTATTAAAAAACATCTGGGTCACCACATATTCTGCACCGGCATCTACTTTTTGTCTTAAGCGCCGAACATCAGAATCTATACTTGGAGCCTCCATATGTTTTTCCGGATAACCAGCAACGCCAATACAAAAATCTGTGTTATGCCCTTTTTCGATGACTTCATCCAGATACTTACCTTCGTTCATATCCCTGATCTGTTCCACCAGTTCACTAGCAAATTGGTGTCCGTTTGCTTCCGGCTTAAAATAAGTTTCGCTTTTTACTGCATCTCCCCGAAGTGCCACCACGTTCTTGATCCCCAGAAAATCCAGATCGATCAGGAAATTCTCGGTGTCTTCCTTTGAAAAACCTCCGCAAAGAATATGAGGCACCGCATCCACTCCATATTTACTTTGTATCGCAGCACAGATCCCAACCGTTCCAGGACGTTTCCTAACGATCTTTTTTTCCAGGAGTCCGTTTTCACGCTCAGAATACACATATTCTTCACGATGGTAAGTTACGTCTATAAATGGCGGATTAAACTCCATCAAAGGATCGATATTTTCGTAAATAGAATTAATATTAAATCCCTTTAAAGGCGGCAGGATCTCAAAAGAAAATACTGTTTCTCCCGCGGTTTTCTCCAGATGTTCGGTAATCTTCATGTTATTGGTAATAATTTCAATTTGTGCGTTGCCCTTCGGGCCGGGCTTTTCACTTTATCCTTTAGCACGATGCTTCAAAAGCTCAGCTTCTTACTAAAAGGATGCCGCTGCAATCCCTAACGCATGTTTCTCACTTCACAATTTTTTAATATCTGAACCTGTTTCAGGATATTCAAAGAAGCTGAAATCGATGATTCACGGATTTGATTAGTCCAGCTTCACTGATATCTTTTCTGACTTCTCTAATTTCCTATTGGTCTAAATACTCAGTACTAGTCCGCTATATTTGGATTTAACCATTTTTCGGCTTTGAGATAATCAATTCCTTTTCTTTCAGCATAATCCCGAACCTGGTCTTCTTTAATTTTTCCGAGACCAAAATATTTAGCTTCAGGATTGGCAAAATAATAACCACTTACACTTGCCGCAGGCCACATCGCCAGGCTTTCGGTAAGTTCCACGCCGATGTTCTCCTTTACTTTAAGAATTTCCCAGATCGTTAGTTTTTCCAGATGATCCGGGCAAGCAGGATAACCAGGCGCAGGCCGGATACCTTTATATTCTTCTTTGATCAAGGCTTCGTTGCTCAGGTTTTCTTCAGAATCATAACCCCAATAGTTCAGCCGGACTTCTTTATGTAAATATTCAGCAAAAGCTTCGGCTAACCTATCTGCCAGAGCTTTGATCATGATCGAATTGTAATCGTCCAGATTCTTTTCGAATTCCTGAGCTAATTCCTGCGTTCCAAAACCTGTAGTCACACAAAAACAACCTATATAATCCTGAACGCCATTTTCTTTTGGAGCTATAAAATCTGATAACGCATAATTCGGCTGATCTCCATGTTTTTTCAATTGCTGACGTAATGTTCTGAAAATGGCAGTTTTCTGTTCTGAATCTTGATAAAATTTTACTTCAATATCATCGTCTTCAACAGAATTCGCTTCAAATAATCCAAAAGTAGCTTTAGCCTTCAGCAGTTTTTCCTTCAGAATTCGTTGCAGTAAAACCTGGGCATCTTCAAATAAACTCTTGGCTTGCTCTCCAACTTTTTCATCTTTCAGAATATCTGGATAGCGGCCATGCAGATCCCAGCTTCTGAAAAATGGAGACCAGTCGATATAATCGAGTAATTTAGAAAGATCAAAGTCTTCTATCACCTGTGTACCGAGCTTATTCGGTTTTTTGATCTCAGTATTCTTCCAGTCAATATGAAATTTATTTTTGCGAGCTTCTTCAATACTTAGAAATGATTTGACCTTACTTCGTTTCTTGAAATTAAGGCGGAAAGTATCATAGTCGGTTTTAAGGTCGCGCTTGTATTTTTCTTTCGTACTCTCCTTTAGCAACTGTCCAACAACCGTCACCGCACGGGAAGCGTCGTTAACATGTGCAACGGCATTCTTATATTGTGGATCTATTTTAACTGCGGTATGAGCTTTAGACGTTGTTGCACCACCTACCAATAAAGGGACAGAAAAGCCCTGACGTTCCATTTCCTTCGCCAGAAACACCATTTCATCCAGGGACGGAGTAATGAGTCCGCTAAGACCAATCACATCTACATTCTCTCTTTTGGCTGTTTCAATGATCTTCTCTGGTGGCACCATCACTCCAAGATCGATGATCTCGTAATTATTGCATCCCAACACCACAGCCACGATATTTTTACCAATATCATGTACATCACCTTTTACGGTGGCCATCAAAACTTTTCCAGCCGACTGTCTTTTATTCGATTTATCGGCTTCGATATAAGGTAATAAATGCGCTACGGCTTTTTTCATTACGCGGGCAGATTTTACTACCTGCGGCAGAAACATTTTACCACTTCCGAAGAGATCTCCCACTACATTCATTCCGTTCATCAAGTGACCTTCGATAACATCTAAAGGTTTTTCAGCTTCAATTCGCGCCTGTTCAATATCTTCAAGAATATAGGCATCAATTCCTTTTACCAGGGCATGTGTAATTCTATCCTGTAATGGTTTCTCGCGCCAGGAAAGGTCTATTTTATTCTCTTTTTCTCGCCCCACTACATTTTCAGCCAGGTCCAGCAAACGCTCTGTAGCATCCTCGCGACGATCGAGGATCACATCTTCCACATGTTCCAGCAGCTCTTTCGGAATTTCGTCATATACCTCCAACATCGAAGGATTCACGATCCCAATATTCATCCCAGCTTTGATCGCATGATATAAAAAAACCGAATGCATCGCCTCCCGTACCGGATTATTGCCACGGAAGGAAAAGGAAACATTGCTCACACCACCGCTCACACTACAGTGCGGCAAATTCTCTTTGACCCATCGTGTACCTTCAATAAAGTCGATCGCGTTTCTTTTGTGTTCATCCATTCCTGTTCCCACGGGAAAGATATTGAGATCAAAAATGATGTCTTCGGGAGGAAATTTTACCTGATTGACGAGAATTTCATAGGAGCGTTTGGCAATTTCAATGCGACGTTCATAATTATCTGCCTGCCCTTTTTCATCAAAAGCCATCACGATCACGGCGGCGCCGTAGCGTTTTATTTTTTTGGCATGAGTGATGAATTCTTCTTCACCTTCCTTTAAACTGATGGAATTCACCACGCATTTCCCCTGAACTACCTGAAGTCCGGCCTCAATGATCTCCCATTTGGAACTATCGATCATAATAGGAACACGGGAAATATCGGGTTCAGCAACCACGAGATTGAGGAACTTTATCATGGCTTCTTTCCCTTCAATAAGGCCATCGTCCATGTTCACATCGATGATCTGTGCACCATTTTCTACCTGTTCCCGGGCAACTTCCAGTGCTTCATCAAACTTCTCTTCTTTAATGAGACGCAGGAATTTTTTAGATCCGGCAACATTGGTTCTTTCTCCTACATTTATAAAATTACTATCCGGTGTGATCACCAGCGGTTCCAATCCGGAAAGTTTTAAGGGTCTTATTTGTGACATTCTAGATACTTTCTGTTTCGAGCTGTGGTAAGACTCTAGGTTTGTAATTAGAAGCGATTTCGGCAATTGCCTTAATATGTTTTGGTGTGGTTCCGCAGCAACCACCGAGAATATTTACCAGGCCTTTATCAAGATATTCTTCAATTTGAGCTGCCATCTCCTGCGCATCCTGATCGTACTCCCCAAAGGCATTCGGTAAGCCGGCATTAGGATAGGCCGAAACTCCCGAATTCGCATAGCGGTTTAAAACTTCCAGATGAGGAGTTAATTGTTTTGCACCCAATGCGCAGTTAAAACCGACACTTAACAACGGAATATGAGCTACTGAAATAAGAAAAGCTTCTGCCGTCTGTCCGGATAGGGTTCTTCCGGAGGCATCGGTAATCGTTCCGCTTACCATGATGGGAATATCAAGATTCAGTTCTTCTTTTAATTCTTCGATCGCAAAAAGTGCTGCTTTCGCATTTAATGTATCAAAAACAGTTTCTACAAGAAGAACATCTGCTCCACCTTCAACAAGCGCTTGCGCCTGCTGTTTGTAAGCTTTCCGAAGTTCATCAAAAGAAATAGCGCGGTATCCGGGATCGTTCACATCCGGACTCATACTAGCCGTTTTGTTCGTCGGCCCCATCGCTCCAGCTACGAATCTTGGTTTGGATGGGTCCTCCGCAGTGACCTGTTCCGCCACCGCTTTAGCAATTCTGGCCGACTCAAAATTAAGCTCGTAAACGAACTCTTCCATTTGATAATCGGCCATCGCAATGGTGGTTCCTGAGAAAGTATTGGTTTCTACAATATCGGCGCCGGCATCAAAGTATTTACGATGGATGGTGGCAATAGCTTCAGGTTGGGTAAGGGATAGCAGATCATTATTTCCTTTCAATGAAATGGGCCAGTCGGCAAAACGTTTTCCGCGGAAATCTTCTTCAGAAAATTTATATTCCTGAAGCATGGTACCCATGGCACCGTCTAGTATTAATATTTTTTGAGAGAGTAACTCTTCTATTTTCGACATGATTATTCAAATAATACGATATCAAAAAAAGAAGACTGGAAAGAATTCTGATTGTTATCTATCCGAGACTGAACTCAGTAGAATGTAGCACCTTCTCCTAAGGAGGGTTGCTAAGGTTTCACAGGGTCTAATCCCTCAACCTTTCTTGATAACGATTGTTAGTAAACAATGAACTTACGAGACAAATATAGGGTTCAGCCTCTAAAAACCAAGGCTTTTGGCAAAAAATTAATCTGATTATTAAAATGAGAAATTTCCTCTTTGCTGCACATTTAGTAAATTATCTTCACCTAATTCCTTCAGAAATGATCTAAATTCTTCTTTCATCTCCTTATTGGAAAGGGTAATTTCAAGATCTCTCTTTTCTCCAGATCTATGGGTAAAATATAAATGGTTCTTATTTCCGTAGATCGTGTGTTTCCAGAAACTGGCATATCCTACATAGTCAAAACCAAGATCCTGTAATTCTGTGATCTTATATATTTTTGATTCATTCTCCTTTTCAATAATGATCTCATCGCGAGTGATCCTTAATAGGCCTAAAATCCTTGGTTTTAGAAAAGTTTGCCCTAATGCAATGAACATGCAGATAACATAAACCGCATATGCGGAATTTAGCAGCCATGGATTTTCCGGTTCCCAGACATACGCGATCACACCGCTACCCAGCAAAAATACAGCTAGCGGAATTCGGACTTTCCATGAGGGATCCCAGGTTTTTACAATTCTCGTTTCGAACGAATTCACTATAGAACTTTTTCCGAATTAAGGCTCACACTATATGAGATCTCCGCAGCTTTTTCCAGCATTTTCGAAACTGAACAATATTTATCCATCGATAGTTTCACCGCTCTCGCCACTTTTGATGCCGGAACGTCACCCTTCAGAATAAAATCAAGATGGATCTTTTTGAAAACATTAGGAATAGCGCCATCTTCACGATAACCATCCACCTCAACCTGAAGATCTTCCAGCTCGTGATTTTGCTTTCTCAAGATCATCACAATATCTATACTGCTACAACCCGCAATTCCCCTAAGCAGAAGATCCATGGGACTCGCCCCTTTTGGCTCCTCATCAGATTTGTTATCCAGCAATACTATATTCCCGCGCTCATTTACAGTCTCGAACAGGTAATTCTCGTTGATTCTCTTTAAGCTGATCTTCATTTTTTCAAATTTTCAATAAATATAGGAATTCTCATACATCTGAAGAGTAACCTTAGTTACCAAGATCTTCTAAACACTAATACTTTTAACGACTTCTCGTTTTGCTTCTTTCTTAGTTCCGTCGAAACCTTCCACCCCGCCCACGGTAGTGTATTTCAGCACATACTTCTTATCTGGATTGATTCGCGCATAAGCACTCTGGCACATAATGGCAGCTTCATGAAAACCAGACAATATTAGCTTTAGTTTACCTTTATAAGTATTCACATCGCCTATCGCATAAACCGGGAATATTCGTCTGGTAATCATAAGAATTATCTACTTTGATCGCATTCTTCTCGATCTCCAGTCCCCAGCTGCCAATTGGCCCTAGCTTGGGAGAAAGACCGAATAACGGGATGAATTCATCCACTTCCCTGAATTCTTCACCACGCGCTTTATCTTTATGCCTAATAACCACTTTCTCCAGCCGATCGCCCCCTTGCAGACCAACAACTTCTGCATTGGTGATCATTTCAATTTTTCCAAGTTTAGCCAATTCTGAAACTCTTTCTACGGAATCTAAAGCTCCACGGAATTCTTCTCTTCTGTGTACTAAAGCAACTTCAGCAGCAACATCGGCCAAATAAATCGCCCAGTCTAAAGCAGAATCCCCGCCACCAGCGATCACCACACTTTTATTACGATACACTTCAGGATCCTTAATAAAATAAGATACTCCCTTATCTTCAAAATCTGCGATATTAGAAATTGGAGGTTTCCGTGGCTCAAAAGAACCAAGTCCGCCAGCAATCGCTACAACGGGTGCATGATGCTGAGTGCCTTTATTAGTAGTAACTATAAATGTTCCGTCATCCAGTTTTTCTAAAGTTTCTGCTCGCTCCCCAAGTGTAAAACCAGGCTCAAAAGGTTTTATTTGCTCCATTAAATTCTTAACAAGATCACCAGCAAGGATCTCTGGAAACGCCGGAATATCGTAAATAGGTTTTTTGGGATAGATCTCAGAACACTGTCCGCCAGGTTGAGGCAAGGCATCAATAAGATGCGTTTTTAGTTTTAGAAGTCCCGCTTCGAATACCGTAAACAATCCTGTGGGTCCTGCTCCAATGATCAGGATATCTGTTTCAATCATTTTTCTCCTTTTCATATATTAAAGACTCAGTAATGCTATTCATTTGTTCCACTTTGGCTTCAAAATCACCTTTGATGGATTTTCGATATTCATTCAAATTCTCCACCATTTCGCTAACATTTTCGGGAATCACTTCTTCAAAAAACTGTCGCAAACGCTTTGCGGTCGTTGGTGATTTTCCATTAGTGGAAATGGCGATTTTCACATGCCCTTTGTTAACGATCCCGCCCATATAGAAATCACATAATTCTGGTGTATCTGCGATATTCGCCAGTAAAAATCTCTTTTTTGCATCTTTATACACCCTTTTATTAAGCTTTGCATCGTTTGTTGCAGCGATCACAAAATGCCGCTTCTTGAGATATTTTCGTTTATACCTTCCCTTAGTCAATTTAGCTCCGTGTTTTCTGGCAAGCTCTTCTGTTTCTTTCAGGAACCATTTTGCTACCACTTCGACCTGCGCATTAGGACTGGATTTAAATAGAAAATGAAGCTTTTCGTGACCTACATTTCCACCACCAACTACCAAAATATTAAGTTGATTCACTTTTAAAAAAACCGGATATAATTCGTTTCTCTCTTCCATTTTTTTGTTTAATAATTCACATTTCGACTGTGCTCAATGTGACAAAACTTTTATTTTGTCAAGCTGAACTCGATACAGCTTCTCTATAGATCCTGAATCAAGTTCAGGATGACGGGCTTACTCTTTAAGCAGCTCCAATGTTTACATATCCCTGTTGTTTCGGAAGACTTTTCACGTTCTGAAAAACTGTTTGTAAAGCATTCGCTTCCTTCACGACCTCACCAATCACTATAATCGCAGGCGCTCCCAGATTTTTTTCTGAAACTATCTTTTCAATAGTTTTTATAGTTCCAAAACCTGAATTTTCATTAGCAGTAGTACCATTCTGAATAATTCCTACGGGCACATCTTGCTTTCCAAAACCACTGAAGATCTCCACTATCTCCTTCAATTTTCCCATTCCCATCAGGATTACTACGGTTGCTGTAGATTGTGCTGCCAATTGCACGTCATTAGATAAATTCTTCTGAGAAGTGGTTCCCGTGATCACCCAGAAACTTTCAGAAGTGCCTCTTTGCGTCAGCGGAATTCCAACATTTGCCGGTACCGCAATGGAAGAGGTTATTCCTGAAACAACCGCAGTTTCCAGTCCATGCTTTCGAGCATAGATGATCTCCTCAGACCCTCTTCCGAAGATGAATGGATCTCCTCCTTTAAGTCTTACCACATGACCTTTTTCTGCAGCATATTTCACAATTAGTTCATTGATCTCATCCTGAGAAAATCGATGTTTATCCTTTCGTTTTCCCACGAAAATATGTCTCGCCTGGGGAGCATATTCCAATAAGTCTCTATTAATAAGTGCATCATACAGAATTACGTTAGCCGACTTTAAAGTATTTAAAGCCTTCACTGTGATCAATTCCGGATCACCCGGACCTGCGCCTACTACCGTTAGTTTTGCTGAATTAAACATTCTGTACCTCCTTCGTCCTATAAGCATCTACTCTATTCAGAAATAACTGCGCATCCTCTAAATACTTTCTGGCAAAGTCTTCGCTGGGTTCATGCTGGTTTAACTGGTATGTAAATTCTTTAAAAGTGGTCGCCAGATCGATCTTCCCGGTTTCAACGAATAGTTCATCGAATTGCGCAATGATCCCGGCCTGGGTATTCGTTTTTACATCTTCAGCCAGCAGCAAGGCTTTCGCTGAATTTACAATCGAAGTGTACGCGTGATAAATACTGTCTGCCCAGTCCTTTCGTTCCAACGCAGATTTGGCATTATCGATCTTCTCTTCACTTTCAAACAATAATGTTGCAATCAGGTCAATGACCACCCCGGCACATTCCCCTACTCCTACTGCCTTAATATATGGGGTTTCATGTCCCCAATCCACGAACTCATTCTCGGAAATATTTGAAGTATCTGCCAGATCTTTCAGCAAATCATAGAAATAGGTTTTTTCTTTACGATCGTAATACTCTATAAATTGTTCCTTCGCTTCTGAATTTGCCTCAAAATCATTCAGTATAGTCCTTAATGCTTCAGGACCACGTTTACTGGGAACTTTGACAAGTTTATCTGCAAATCTACCTTTACCATTCCCGAGGGTTCCACCACCTAGTAACACCTGAAGGGCCGGTGCGACCGTTTTCCCGACTTTTATAGACATTCCCTGGAATCCAATTTCAGCCATATTATGCTGTCCACAGGCGTTCATACAACCACTAATTTTTATGGTGATATCCTTTCCATTAGTGAATTGCGGATATTCTTCTTTGAGAACATCTTCCAGCACATCGGCAATACCGGTACTGCTGGCAATACCAAGATTACAGGTATCGGTGCCAGGACAAGCCGTAATGTCTACAGTCTTATTGTATCCAACTTCTGCATAACCCAGTTTTTTCAGTTCTGTATAGAAGAAAGTCAGTAAATCCTGCCGAACGTGACGAATCAAAATATCCTGTCTTAAGGTTAATCTTAACTCGTTACCTGCGTATTTTTTAATTAGGTCTGCCAGCTGCCTCGCTCCACGAGTATAAAAATCACCAAGTGGCACACGTATTCCAATAGCGAATAATCCTTCCTGCTTTTGCTCAAAAACATTCTTTTGCTTCCAGTTTTCAAATTCTTTCTCATCTTCGATTTCTACGGAAGGAAACTCAACTTCCTGCAATGCTGGAGCTGCTTCGAATCTTTCAATCTCAAATTCAGGTTGTTCTTGCGAAAGTGCCGTCTTTTGTTCGGCTACCAGTTTCATAAACGCTTCTTTTCCTATATCCTTCAGAAGAAATTTCATCCTGGCTTTTAGACGCTTAGCACGTTCCCCATGTCGATCAAAAACCCGGAGTACACCTTCAATTAGAGGTATGATTTCTTCCGCAGGTAAAAAGTCATATAACTCATCTGCATGCCGGGGTTGTGATCCCAGACCGCCACCAAGCATTACTTTGAATCCGCGTTTTCCATCCTTCAGTTTGGCGATAAAACCAAGATCATGTATATAACTAAGCGCAGTATCTTCATCTGAAGAAGAGAAGGACATCTTAAATTTTCTACCCATTTCCTGGCAGATTGGATTCCGAAGAAAAAATTGAAAGACAGCGTGTGCATAAGGTGAGACATCGAAAGGCTCATTAGGATCTATCCCAGCTGTTGGCGAAGCTGTGATATTTCTTACTGTATTCCCACAGGCTTCTCTAAGAGTGATATCATCTCTTTCTAGTTGCGCCCATAGCTCGGGAGTCCTGTCCAGGCTCACGTAATGAATTTGGATATCCTGCCTGGTTGTGATATGCAGCCGACCTTTGGAATACTCATCTGAAACATTAGCGATCCGGTGTAACTGTTCTGAAGTTACCTTTCCAAACGGCAGTTTTATACGAACCATTTGAACTCCTGACTGTCGCTGTCCATAAACTCCGCGTGCCAGGCGTAGGCTACGAAACTTCTCTTCATCAGCCTTTCCTTCGCGAAAAAGCCTGATCTTTTTTTCTAAATCCAGGATATCTTTCTCGACTACAGGATTTTCAATTTCGGTTCTAAAACTTTGCATGATCTTGATTATTTAAATGAAAAAAGTCCTTTTAAGAATGACACTTAAAAGGACTTTTTATAATTCAGTTTATAAAATGGACTTCTAAGTATGAGGCGAATCGCACATACACATTTTTGATAAAATGTTGATATTGAAGTGGTTCATTTTTTGGTGATATTATTTTATAAATCCTACTCCGGCCGTGGTATTAGTTTGAGTATCTACCAGAATAAATCGACCATTTGTTCGATTCGTATTATAACTGTCGACATAAATAGGTTTACTTAGTTTGATCTTTACGCTACCAATATCATTTAGACTCAAAGAAGTTACATTCTCTTCGGCTCCAAAATTCGAATCGATATGACTTTCTACTTTATCTATTTTAGCCAGAACACCGTTGGTATTATGTTGTAAAACATATTTTTTGCCCGGAACCAAAGGATGATTATCCATCCAGCAAACCATGGCATCCACAACTTTTGTTTCTTCAGGAACCTCTTTGGTTTTCACCAGCATATCTCCTCTGGCGACATTTATATCATCTGCCAGGCTAATAGTTACAGAACTTCCTGCTGGAGCTTCATCAAACGTTTCTTCAAAAAAATGAATGTCTTTGATTTTAGAGGTCGTCAAGGATGGCAATACGGTTACTTCATCTCCTACTCTCAAACTATTACCACTAATTTTTCCAGCATATCCTCGATAATCATGAAATTCTTCGGTTTTAGGTCTTATCACTGTTTGAACAGCAAACCTGGCCTGACTTTCTTCCGCAAAATCTTCAGCTTTGAGATCTTCGAGATGTTCCAGTATGGTTTGCCCTTGATACCAAGACATTGCAGTAGATTTTTCAGCAATATTCTCTCCCCATAAAGCGCTCACCGGAACAAAGGTGAGTTTCTGATCCTGGAAATCACTTTTACTTCTCAATTCATCAAATTCCGTAATGATGTTATTGAATACATCTTCAGAGTAATTGACAAGATCCATTTTGTTAATAGCGACTATAACTTCTTTGACCCTCAACAAATTATTTATAAAAAAGTGCCGGTACGTTTGTTCGATAACTCCCTTTCTGGCATCTATAAGTATAATTGAAGCTTGCGAAGTTGATGCACCGGTCACCATATTCCGTGTATATTCAATATGCCCCGGAGTATCGGCGATGATATAACTTTTCTTTGGTGTTGAAAAGTAGATATGAGCTACATCTATTGTAATCCCCTGCTCTCTTTCTGCTACCAGACCGTCTGTAGCTAGTGAGAAATCCAAATAGTCCAGACCATTTTTCTTACTTACCCTATCAATGGCTTCCAATTTATCTGAAGTTAAAGATTTGGTATCGTAAAGCAGTCTGCCAATGAGTGTACTTTTACCATCATCAACGCTTCCTGCTGTTGCTATTTTTAATACTTCCATTCTCTTCTTTATTTTAAAAATAACCTTGTTGCTTTCTTGTTTCCATGGCGGCCTCAGATCTTTTATCATCGATTCTTGCACCTCTTTCTGAAATAGCTGACTCCCTTATTTCCTTGATAATCTTTTCTACGGTATCTGCTCCAGATTCCACTGCAGCCGTACAGGTTATATCTCCCACAGTTCTAAATCGAACGGTTTTCATTTCTGTAATCTCATGATCGTCTTTGTAAACGTGTTCTGAAGCTGTCCAAATCAACCCGTCTCTTTCAAAAATCTCCCTCTCATGAGCGAAATAAATGGAAGGAATTTCAATCTTTTCAGCATCTATATAACTCCATACATCCAGCTCTGTCCAGTTAGAAATTGGAAATACTCTAACATTCTGGCCCATATCAATACGACCATTTAGCATATCAAAAACCTCCGGTCGTTGGTTCTTTTCATCCCATTCTCCAAAGTCATTTCTTACTGAAAAAATTCTCTCTTTAGCACGAGCTTTTTCTTCATCCCTTCTTGCTCCACCTATACATGCATCGAACTTATATTCTTCAATGGCACTCAAAAGAGTATTGGTTTGCAATGAATTCCTGCTGGAATACCTGCCTTTTTCTTCAATAGAAACTCCGCTGTCAATATCAACCTGAACTTTTCTTACAATAAGTTTCAGTCCAAGTTCTTCAACTAATCGATCTCTGAACTCGATAGTTTCAGGAAAGTTATGACCGGTATCTATGTGCATTAATGGAAAAGGAATCCTGGCAGGATAGAAGGCCTTTTGCGCTAGGCGTACCAAAGTGATAGAATCCTTACCGCCCGAAAATAATAGTACGGGATTTTCGAACTGAGCCACAACTTCCCGCAAGATGTAAATAGCTTCGCTTTCTAACGTATTTTGATTTAAAATCGAACTCATTTTTAAACTTTTAGGTGTGTAAACCACACTCTCTGTTATCTAATACTTTTGTAGGGTCGAAATACTTGAATTCATTCGGTAGCTTATGCTCTCTTAAATACCCATCTAATTTTTCGTCTGACCAGTGGTAAAAGGGACTAACCTTCAGAAGACCGTCCTTACTATAACTTAGAATATCGATGCTATCTCTAAAATTTGTCTGTCCTTTTCTGAGATTCGTAAACCACACATCAGGATTTTGTTCAGTCATTGCTCTTTGAAAAGGTTCCAGTTTTACCTGCCTGGTAAATTCCTCATGATCTGGAGAATCTACACCAGGAATACCGCTAAAAAATGCGTCTCTATAAGCAGCCGTTTCTTTTGGTGTGTAGAGTTTTACATTAAGATCTAAATGATCTATAAGAAATTGAGCATGTTTATAGGTAGGCAGGGTATTGTAACCTGTGTCGCACCAAATTATCTTCATAGTACTTTCTACCTGAGTACAGGCATGTAAGATTGCTGCTTCATAAGGTCTGAAATTGGTAGTAACTACTGGATTATTACTAGATGCCAAGACCCTTTGAATTATTTCTGAAGGTGCTACACCCCGTAACTGACTGTTAAGTTTTTCTATTTCTGAATCGCTAAACTTTCTCATCTGTCTTTATGATTTAATTCTGGTCAATTGCGAATAATCAGTTACTATTTCGCATTAGTATAATTTCCGGTTCGCTACTATTTAAAGCTAATCTTTGCCATAGGGGATTAAATTCCAAAGCCGTTCGTGACCAAAGTACAGGATCATTTTTGTCACCAGTTCTACAGATCCAATTGCGATAGCGGTTTCTATTTTTCCAGTAAGAAACCATGCGATCATGACCGTATCCAGGGTTCCAACTATTCTCCAACTAATAGTTTTTAGAATACTTCGAAGCGGTCGTTCTGTAGTCCTATCTTTTTTATAGGTACTTTTTTCTTTAGTTTGATTCAGTAACATCAACATACTTTCTTCCTTAAAAACTATAATCCTATCGGTTTACTGGGTTTTAAGCAAAACTAGACTTCGTTTATTTAAACACCAATTTATTTCTCTGTAAAATTTTATTTTAACACCCTTGTCATTGCTTTAAGGCAATGTCTGCAAGCGTATTCTCTCCAAGTACATTCAGCGATGCATCTCTAACCTGTATCATTAATTTATGAACAGAACAGGCGTCCTCATCTGGACAGTCATCGCATTTTTCGTAGTAATTAAGGCTCACACATGGAACCATGGCTATGGGTCCTTCCAGTACCCTGATCACTGCGGTCATCTTAATTTCTGAAGGTTTTTTTATTAAATAATAACCTCCACCTTTTCCCTTCTTAGATCCTAGAAAGCCAGATTTCCTGAGTTCCAGCATGATACTCTCCAGGAACTTCTGAGAAATATTCTCACTTTCTGAAATTTCAGAAGCCTGAACAGGGAATTTTTCATCTTTTCGAGCTATGTATGTTAGCGCTTTGATGCCATACTTGGTCTTTTTGGAAAGCATGAAACGAAAATAAAAAATTTCCAACTTCTATTGCTATTCCTGCAAGGCCTTTTTAAGATCATTAATAATATCTTCCACATGTTCCAGACCCACCGAAATTCTGACCAGGCTTTCTGAAATTCCTACCGCTTCCAACTCTACTTCACTTAATTTACTATGTGTTGTAGAAGCAGGATGAGTCACGATCGTCCTGGTATCTCCTAAATTTGCAGATCTTGAACACATTTGCAGTCCGTCGATAAACCTTCTACCTGCTTCCAGTCCGCCTTTGATTTGGAATGCCACTACATTACCTCCCAGTTTCATTTGTTTTCTTGCCACTTCATATTGTGGATGAGATTTTAAGAACGGATATTTAACAGTTTCCGCCTGAGGTAAAGACTCAAGAAACTCTGCAACTTTAAGCGCATTTTCACAATGCTTCTCTAGTCTAATAGAAAGTGTTTCCAAGCTTTTCGATAAAACCCAGGCATTAAATGGCGATAGTGCCGGACCCGTATTTCTACTAAAAAGATATATTTCCCGAATTAGATCTTCTCTACCAACAGTAACTCCGCCAAGGACTCTACCCTGTCCATCCATCAATTTTGTAGCCGAATGTATTACGAGGTCTGACCCAAATTTTATAGGATTCTGCAAATACGGAGTCGCAAAGCAATTATCGATGATCAAAATGAGATCATGTTTTCTGGCAATATTTCCAAGTAATTTCAGATCCAGAATGTCAACACCAGGATTGGTAGGTGATTCAGCAAACAGGATTTTTGTTTCAGGTTTGATCAAACTTTCAATATCTTCCGGCGCATTCACATCAAAATAATCATGTGAAATGTTCCATTTAGGAAAATATTTAGTTAATAATCCATGAGTTGAACCAAATACAGAGCGGGATGAAACTACATGATCACCGCTTTCCAGCAAGGCTGCCAAAGTAGAAAACACCGCAGCCATACCTGTCGCAAAAGCAAATCCATCTTCAGCTCCTTCCATCTGCACTACCTTGTCAATAAATTCTGAAGTATTAGGATTTGAATAGCGACTGTAAATATTTCGCTCCTTCTCTTCAGCAAAGCTTGCACGCATATCTTCTGAATCTTCAAAGATATAGCTGGATGTCAGGTACATAGGTGTGGAGTGCTCCTGAAATTGTGTTCGTTTCAATTGCGTTCGTACCGCGATGGTTTCAAATTCTGCCATTACTTTAGTTTAATTGCTTGTTTATCTTCAGAATATCGCTAAAAACACCTCGTGCGGTAACATCAATTCCTGCGCCTGCTCCCTGTATAACCAGTGGAAACTCTTTATAGGATTCAGAATAGATCTCAAAAATATTATCGGTTCCATCAATCTGGCCAAGCGGAGTTGCAGCATTCGCTGAGATCAACCTGGTTTGCAAACTTCCATTTTCTACATTGAGTTCCCCCACATAACGCAATACTTCTCCGCTCTTATTCTCCTCTTTATGCTTCTGAAAAATATCGTCTAAAATTGAAACTTGCTTCTGAAAATGCTGTAAACTGGTTCCACCATCTATGGATATAGGAAGTAAAGATTGAACACTTACCTCTTCCAGCTCTTTCTTCAGCTGAAGTTCTCGTGCAAGAATTAGTAATTTTCTGGCTACATCCTTCCCGCTAAGATCCATCCGCGCATCTGGCTCGGTATAACCTAATTCACCAGCCTTGCGAAGCACCTCTGAAAATTGAACATTCTGCTTTGAATAGGTATTAAAGATATAGCTGAGTGAACCCGAGAAAACTCCCCGAATTCTGGTTACCTGCTCTCCAGAATCATACAGGCTCTTGATGGTTTCCAACACTGGCAAGCCAGCTCCCACATTGGTTTCGTACTGGAATATTTTATGATTTCGTTTTAACGCTGTTCTTAACTGCTCGTAAAAATCCAGACTTAGTGTATTGGCAACTTTATTTGCGGCTACAATATGACTCTCATGTTCGATCAAATCAATATAATTCTCCGGTAAACTATCACTTGCCGTAGTGTCTATGGAAATTAGATTAGTAAATGCATTATTTTCTAAATATTCCAGAATATCGTGGAATTGGTAAGAGCGCTTTTCCTTGCTAAACCTTTCTTTCCAGTGCTCATTAAGACCTAGTTTATCAGTGATCAAATTACTGGAATTGGCAACCAGGATAATTCTGATCTCAAGGTCTGAATTTCTTAGAAGTTGATCTTTCGCAGCGATGATCTGCTGAATTAATTTACTTCCAACCTTACCCGGCCCAAACAGAGCGAGATTTATTATTTTCATTTGTGTAGTTTTTTTGTTGAAATATGGGTTCTAAAAATTTGGCTACCTGGTCGGTTTCGATCAAAAATGCATCATGTCCATGAATAGATTTGATCTCGTGAATACTAACATTATTCTTGAATAGTGACAGCTCTACATAAGTGTTCCAATTTTCTTCTGCCAGGAAAAAAAGATCCGTATCTATGGTGATTATATGTATATGACCCTTAACCCTTGCGGCAACTTCAATGGTGTTTTGTGAGTCGTTTGAAATATTGATCGTAGTCAATAAATGGTTCATCAACTTATAGGAACTTAAACTAAAGCGTGATCTAAGTTTACTCCCGTGATGCTCCAGCCAGTTTTCGACCTTAAAACTATTCGTAGTTTCATCTTTTTCATTTCTGAATTTGTAGCTAAGCGATTGTGGTGTACGATAAAAGGTCATTGCATGCATACGCGCATCCTCCAATGGATTCTCACTGTTATTCAGAATCCTGTCCTGAATTTTACAATTTGCCAGAAGCCAGTCTGTCGATTTCAGATCTGTAGCGATTGGTATCACGTGTAAAGCAAGGTCTGGTTTTAAAGCTGCCAGCTGCCAGGCCAGTGCCCCGCCAATAGAAGCTCCAATGATGGCAAATAGCTCGGTAATATTTAAGTGTTCCAGAACTTTAACCTGGATTCTTGCAATATCATTCAAGGTAAACTCCTTATAATTATGAAAGTTATCTTCATCATTCTTCAGAATTCCATTTCCAGGAATATTGATGCAAATAATGGAAAATTGATCTGTATCTATGCTAGCTCCGGGCCCCACAATATCACTCCACCAGCCTCCTGAACCGCAAACCTGGGCATTTCCGGTAAGCGCATGATTCACCATAATTACCGGAGCGGTGCCCAGTTTTCTGCCAAATAACTGGAAACAAACATCAATGTTCTGAACGCTGCCGGCACTATTCCTAAAACCTGTTATTCTTATTTGTTGCATAAAATTGAGGTTAAACCGGAACCGCATACATTGCATACAGGCTCCGGCGATTAAACCAAACTAAAATTAAACAAGTGATTGTTGAGTAACCTGAGCGAAAGCCTGCTTCAAATCTGCTTTAAGGTCCTCTGTATCTTCCAGCCCTACTGAAAGTCTTATTAGATCCGGCTTTACCCCGGCAGATAATTGTTCTTCGTCTTTCAACTGCTGGTGAGTGGTACTGGCAGGATGAATAATAAGGGATTTAGTATCTCCAATATTGGCAAGCAGTGAAAATACCTTTGATGCATCTACTACTTTTTTAGCGACTTCATAACCTCCTTTAATTCCGAAAGTCACGAGTCCGCTTTGCCCTTTTGGTAAATACTGCTGAGCGATATCGTAGTATTCGCTAGACTCCAAACCGGGATAATTTACCCATTCCACTTCCTCTTGCTGCTCCAGCCAGGTGGCTAGTTCCAGGGCATTTTTGCTATGTTCGTTTATTCTAACTTTCAGCGTTTCCAGTCCCTGGATAATCTGGAACGCATTAAACGGACTAAGTGCCGCACCATGATCACGCAATCCTTCAATCCTGACTTTAGCAATGAATGCAGCTTCCTGCAATGCTTCGTGATAAACTAATCCATGATAACCTGGAGATGGCTCCGTAAATTCAGGAAATTTTCCACTGGACCAGTCGAACTTACCAGCGTCAATAATCACTCCTCCAAGACTGGTTCCGTTCCCGCCAATATACTTGGTTAGAGAGTGTATTACGATATCTGCTCCGTAATCTATTGGATTCAAAAGGTAAGGTGTGGCTACGGTATTATCCACGATAAACGGCACTTTGAATTCCTTTGCCTCTTTGGAAATTGCCTCCAGATCCAGAACATCCAGTTTTGGATTCCCCAGCGATTCAACGAAAAATACCCGGGTATTTTCCTGTGTTGCTTTCTTGAAATTGGCAGCATCACGTGGATCCACAAACGTGGTTGTTATGCCAAACCTTGGCAGTGTATTTTGTAAAAGGTTGAAAGTCCCACCATACAAGCTGCTGCTAGCTACAATATGATCGCCAGCCTTTAGTAAAGTTAGTAATGCAGTATTGATCGCAGCAGTTCCAGATGCCGTAACCACAGCTCCAATTCCACCTTCTAGCGCTGCCAGTCTTTGTTCCAGCACATCATTGGTGGGATTGTTTAAACGGGTATAAATAAAACCTGGCTTTGCAAGAGAAAATAGATCTGCCGCATGCTGACTATCGTTGAAAACATAGGAACTGGTCTGGTAAATTGGTACCGCTCTGGTTCCTCCATTTTGAGTTGTATCGTGTCCTGAATGTAATGCCTGTGTTGAAAATTTTTGAGTACTCATGATATAAATTTTTAAAAATTGAAATTGATTGAAATAAAAAAGTCCCCCTGATATGCTATTACCAGGGGGACTTTTGAATTGATTCCTTTTTAAAATCTATATTCTCGAGTTCAGGTAATAGCTATACATGCTGCACATACACATCATCATGCGCATGTTCATCATATTTTTAACTGTTACCTGTAATATCATAATTGTAAAGTTTTGTGTTCTAATTTCAATTTTGGCAATAAAAAAAGCCGCTGCGGTTGGCAGCGGCTTTTTGCAATATATATTCTTTCAGAATTATGCAACAAGATGCGCTGCGGAAGTTCTCCACATCATACACATCATCATATTGCAAACTGTTCTGTACATTGTTTTAAATTGTTTTACAAAGATAACGTCAGAGTTTTTTATTATCCAAGCTTTTGCGTACATATTTTTTTAGCCTTCTAGAATTTATAAAGTGCAACACGCATAAATACTGATAGTTACAAAGTATATTTTTTTTTGGTTGCGTTAGGGATTGAGCGAGTTGTTCGAGCTCTTTTGGTTCTTTTTCGAACCAAAAAGCGAGTCGCGAAAGCCCGGCGCGAGACCGGAACGGGCGAAGCGCAACGCCCTGATTATTCCGAAAAATACAACTGTAATTCCACGTCCTTTAAAATGGCGTTAAATCGATTTGCTATCCTTTTAAATTTTATACATTTGTATCAACTTATTGAAAGGGATAGATTTGACTGATTGCAACCCTCTACATCACATAGATGTTTTAAAATGCTAAAGCAGAATGGTAATTACACTCCTTTTTAGCTTCCCACGTCAAATTTTTCCATTCTTATAAACTTAAAAAGTAATTGAATGGCTTATTTATTTACTTCAGAAAGTGTATCTGAAGGACACCCGGATAAAATTGCAGATCAAATTAGTGATACGTTACTGGATAATTTTCTTGCCTTCGATGGCGAATCGAAAGTAGCTTGCGAAACTCTGGTTACAACCGGGCAGGTAGTACTTGCTGGTGAAGTACGTAGTAATACATACCTGGATGTTCAAAATATCGCACGTGATGTGATCAATGATATTGGTTATACAAAAGGTGCTTACAAATTTAGTGGTGATAGTTGCGGTGTGATCTCCCTTATTCACGAACAGTCCCAGGATATTTACCAGGGTGTGGATCGTGGAAAGAAGGAGGAACAGGGTGCTGGTGACCAAGGAATGATGTTTGGTTATGCGACCAATGAAACTGAAAACTATATGCCGCTGGCATTGGATATTTCACATCGTATCCTTATTGAACTGGCTAAACTTAGAAGAGAAGGAAAGGATATCGAATATCTACGACCTGATTCCAAGAGCCAGGTGACTATTGAATATAGCGATGACAACATACCAGAAAGAATTGTTGCGATCGTGGTTTCTACTCAGCATGATGATTTTGACCAGGATGATGAGAAAATGCTGGCGAAGATCAAAAAGGATATGGTTGAGATTCTTATCCCAAGAGTTAAGAAACAACTGCCAGATTATGTCCAGGAATTGTTTAATGATGATATTATTTACCATATTAATCCTACAGGTAAGTTCGTAATTGGAGGTCCGCATGGTGACGCAGGGCTTACCGGAAGAAAAATTATCGTAGATACCTATGGTGGAAAAGGTGCTCACGGTGGTGGTGCATTTTCAGGAAAAGATCCTTCTAAAGTAGATAGATCTGCCGCGTATGCTTCCAGACATATTGCCAAGAACCTGGTAGCTGCGGGTGTAGCTCCTGAAATTTTAGTACAGGTATCTTATGCAATTGGAGTGGTTGAACCAACTTCTATTTCGGTTTATACCTACGGAAAAAACAATACAGATCTTTCTGATGGTGAAATTGCTGAAAAGGTTCGTAATATCTTTGATATGAGACCAGCTGCGATCGAGGAACGACTGAAGTTGAGAAATCCAATTTACCGGGAAACTGCTGCATATGGACATATGGGAAAAACTCCGCGTACAGAAACTAAAGTTTTTGAAAGTCCGTATAATGGTAAGATCACCAAGGAAGTGGAACTATTTACCTGGGAGAAACTGGATTATGTGGACAAGATCAAAGAGAGTTTCGATTTAAAATAAAATCACACTAAAATATGTAAAAAGCCTCTAAAAGTTTAGAGGCTTTTTTAATGGATCAAATCGTGTACTGGCCTCCAGTGACCTGTACCGTTGAGCCAGTCATATAACTAGAATCTTCGGAAGCTAGCAAAACAAAAGCTGCCGCCAATTCTGCTGGTTGTCCCGGTCGTTTCATAGGGGTATCACCTCCAAAATTCTTCACCACATCGTTTGGCATGGTTGCCGGGATAAGCGGAGTCCAGATTGGTCCCGGAGCTACACAATTCACCCGAATCCCTTTGTCTGCCAGCAATTGTCCCATACTCGCTGTAATATTCTGTATCGCACCTTTAGTAGCAGCATAGGCCAGAAGATCTGGACGTGGATTGTATGCATTTACTGATGTGGTATTTACAATTGTACTGCCCGGTTTCATATGAGGTTCTGCCGCTTTGCATAAATAGAACAGGGAGTAAATATTCGTTTTAAAGGTGTAGTCCCATTCTTCTGCTGAAATCTCCTGCAAGGACTCTCTCGCCATCTGGTAAGCAGCATTATTTACCAGGATATCGATCTGGCCAAATTCAGCAATAGCCTTTTCTACTATACTTTTACAATGTTCCTGATCACCGATGTCTCCCGGTACTAAAACTGCTTTTTTGCCTGCCTCTTCTACCAGCTTGGCAGATTCCTTAGCATCCTCATGTTCTTCAAGATAAGAGATCAAGACATTGGCCCCTTCCCTGGCAAAAGCAATTGCGACTGCTCTTCCAATTCCGCTATCTGCCCCGGTAATGATCGCGTTTCTGCCTTTCAGTTTACCTGAACCTTTATAGGATTTTTCACCATGATCTGTATCCGGATCTATGCTACTTTCTGTTCCCGGTTCACTCTGGTTGAGATTTTCAAATGGTGGTTTTGGATATTTTTCCTGTGGATGTTCCATAATTATTGATTTTAAAGGTTTCTCTAAAATTATAGAATGCTTCGATATATCAGGAAAGCAGATATTGTAAACTTTCCCTAAATCTTTATGGAAAAGCGCGATATTTTTTATCAACTCTTCGGAAAACCTTAACAAGCGAACGCGGTTTTAATTCCTAAATTGAAATTCCACCAAGAGGAATTTCTATGTCTTTATTTAAAAAAGTTCGTGATACGGTTAACCTGCTAAAATCGGTTGATCTGGATCAGCTAGCTAAGATCAATCAAAAGATTGATCTAGCTGAAGCGATGAAAACTTTGGGCAAACTTGACGACCGTCAACTCGCCGGATTAATGAAAATGTTAAAAACCAAGAAGAAGAAAGGTCAGCACGACCTGCCTCCTATCGATGGTGATTTTTATAATCTGGATCTCAAGCTTACGCCGGAACAACGGGAAATTCAGCTTAAGGTTAGAAATTTCATGGAAGACGAGATTCGCCCTTTAGTAAATGAATACTGGAAGAAAGATCAGTTTCCATTTGAAGTGATCAAAAAATTCAGCAAACTGAATATTGTTGGCGTTCCTTATGAAGGATATGGATGTCCAAACATGCCATTTTTGATGGAAGGTATCATAGCTCAGGAAATTGCACGTGTAGACGTTTCAATCTCTACCTTCTTTGGAGTTCACAGTGGTCTCGCCATGGGTTCCATTTATCTATGCGGAAGTGAAGAACAGAAACAGGAATGGTTACCACAAATGGCAAAAATGGAAAAGATCGGTGCCTTTGGCCTTACCGAACCTAATGTTGGTTCTGGAGTTGCTGGCGGACTCGAAACTACCTGCAAATTTGATGGAGAGAACTGGGTATTGAATGGTCAGAAAAAATGGATAGGAAACGCCACTTTCGCTGATGTAATTGTTATTTGGGCTCGGGATCTTGACTCTGGCAGAGTAAAAGGTTTCCTGGTACGTAAGGAAAACCCTGGTTTTTCCGCAGAAAAGATTCAGGATAAAATGGCATTGAGGATCGTGCAAAACGCACTAATCACTCTAAAGGATTGCAAGATCCCTGAAGGTGACAGGTTGCAGAACGCTAATTCTTTTAAAGATACTGCCAATGTTCTTAGAATGACCAGAGCCGGAGTTGCATGGCAAGCGGTTGGTTGTGCCAGAGGTGCTTATGAAAGTGCTTTGAAATACACCAAAAAAAGAGAACAGTTTGGGAGACCTATTGCCTCTTTTCAGCTTATTCAAAATCATCTTGTGGAAATGCTTTCCAATCTTACGGCAATGCAAACACTTTGCTTTAGGTTATCAGAAATGCAGGACCAGGATCTGCTTACAGATGAGCACGCCAGTCTTGCAAAGGTTTATTGTAGCATGAGAATGCGTGATGTAGTGAGCAGAGCTAGAGAAGTTCTAGGTGGAAATGGAATATTATTAGAATACGACGTAGCTCGTTTTGTAGCAGATGCTGAAGCGATCTACAGTTATGAAGGAACTAAAGAAATCAATTCATTGATCGTTGGCCGTGCAATTACAGGTTACAGCGCATTTGTGAGTTAAATGAAAAAGAAAAATTTATGTCAGTATTAATCGTTGCTCCGGGAAGAGATTCGGAGGCATGGGTAGAAGCATTGAAAAATCAACATCCAGGAATGAATATTTACACCTATCCGGAAGAACATGACCCGGAAGAGGTAGAATTTGCACTAACCTGGAACCACCCAAGAGGATTATTCAAGAATTATCCGAATTTGAAAGTAATCGCCAGTATGGGTGCAGGTGTAGATCATATTTTAAGTGATAATTCGCTCCCTGAAAATGTTGCGATCACCAGGGTAGTAGACGAAACACTTACCGAAGATATGGGAGATTTCGTACTTAGCCAGGTAATGAATCATATTCGTAATCTTCATGGTTACGTAAAGTCGCAGTATAAAAAGCAATGGGATAGGTCTCAGTATAAAAGACCACAGAATACCAACGTTGGAATTATGGGCCTAGGTGTCCTGGGGAATGCTGTAGCAGACAAATTACACAAGAACTTTTTCAAAGTGTCCGGTTGGTCAAAAACAGAAAAAGATTGTGATAATGTTACTAGCTATTACGGGAAAGATCAGCTGGAAGAATTTTTAAATAATTCTGAAATTTTAGTTTGTCTTCTTCCTTTGACCGAAGACACTGAGAATATCCTGAATGAAGATCTTTTCGATATGCTGCCGGAAGGTGCATATGTGATCAATGTTGCGCGTGGTGAACACCTGGTGGAGCATGATTTAATGAAAATGATTGATAATGGTCATCTTTCGGGAGCATCTCTGGATGTATTCAGAGAAGAGCCATTGCCGGAAGAACATCCATTCTGGGAACATGATCGTATCAATATCACTCCGCATATTGCCAGTGTAACCAAACCGGAATCTGTGGTTCCTCAGATCGCTGAAAATTATGATCGTATGAAGGAAAACCAGGATCTTAAGAACAAAGTTGAAATGGACAGAGGTTATTAATTAATTAGCTATGGATACATTCAAAAATATCATGGTAGCGGTGGACTTCAATGACAGCATTGGTGAATTAATGATTTTTGCTGATAGTCTAGCTCAAAAGTATGAATCGAAATTATGGGTTTTGCATGTAGCAGATCCAGAACCAGATTTTGTTGGTTATGAACCAGGACCTCAATATATAAGAGATCTTCAAGCTGAAGAATATCGCGAGGAGCATCGTAGTCTTCAACAGGTATGCGATAGTTTTATAAGCAAAGAAGTTGAGAGCGACGCCTTACTTATTCAAGGATCAACGGTAAGTACCGTTCTTGAGGAAGCTAAAAAACTAAATGTAGATCTACTAATAGTTGGAACTCATAAACATAGTTTCCTCTACAATCTGCTGAATGAAAGCGTCTCGATGGAACTCGTCAAAAAGGCTGAAATCCCCATGTTAACGATACCAATTACTGAATAAAAAAAATCCCCGTAATCACGGGGATTTTTTATTTTAGTATAAAACTAAAAGATTTGAATAGCAGCAAAGAAGAACTTCTAAAAGTTCTGGAGACCATAGCGCCATTTATCCATAGAACTCCGGTTCTAACTTCTACGCTAATCGACGAAATAGCCGGCTGCGAAATTCAATTTAAGTGCGAGAATTTTCAAAAGATGGGTGCATTCAAAATGCGCGGTGCGATGTATGCGATTTCAAAGCTTTCTGAAGCCAAAAAGAGTGCCGGGGTGGTCACACATTCTTCAGGAAATTTTGCGCAGGCTTTGTCTCTGGCAGCTAAAAGTTTGAATGTGCCTGCTTACATTGTAATGCCCGATTCGGCTCCAGAAGTTAAAAAAGCTGCGGTCCGAACTTATGGAGGGGAGATTACAGAATGTCCGTCTACTCTTCATGATAGGGAAGCTACAGCTAAAAGAATAATGGAAGAAAAAGGAGCAAGTTTTATACATCCTTCTAATGATATGAATGTGATCCTGGGACAGGGAACTGCAGCAACCGAATTATTGCTCGATCATCCTGAACTGGATAGGGTCGTTTGTCCGGTTGGCGGCGGTGGCCTGATTGCCGGAACTGCTATCTCAACTCATGTTTTGCTCCAAAACTGTCTTTGTATTGGTGCAGAACCTATGGAAGCTGATGATGCCTGGAGATCTCTAAAAAGTGGAAAAATTGAAAGCAACTCTTCTGTTCTTACCGTTGCAGACGGACTCAAAACAATGCTTGGAGACGTTAACTTCCCTATAATCAGGGATCATGTTGCTGAGATCATCAGGGTTTCTGAAGAAGAGATTATCGCGGCAATGCGCTTGATCTGGGAACGCATGAAGATCGTAGTAGAAGCCTCCAGCGCTGTAGCCCTGGCCGCAATTCTTCAACAGAAAGATAAATTTAGAAACAAGAAAGTGGGTTTGATCATTTCCGGCGGCAATGTTGATCTTACGAATCTACCATTTTAGGAGTCTTTTACTACAGATATTGTTACCAGCATTTGTCCTATATGTCTTTGAGAATGTTCCGCAGTATGAAAAAGTACGCCAATTAAACTTGACTTAATTCGCTTTCTTCCTACTTCTACACTATTGGTTAGATCTTCAGGTTTCTGAGATTTCAAAAATTCTACCGCTGCGTTCAATTCATTTTCAGCCTGAATTATTAGTTCTTCAACACTAATGGAGGCATCAGCTTCTCCTTCCAGCTTTAAATATCGAAACTGAGCTTCCCTCAATTGTTCGCCTTTTGCATAAGTGATCAAACGGTTAGTTACGCCAGCTATATGCTGAAGATGAAACCCTACAGATGCCCTCCCCGCAGGTTTAGTCCATAACTTTGCTGATGGGAAATCAGTAAGATATTTACGGAGTTCTTCTTTAGACTGAAGTAGTGCATGTGCTGCCGGCTGCAACAGATCAGGAACATTCTCCACTTTACCTCTCAGCCAATTCTCTGGTTTAGATTTATCCATCTTCATATTTTACTGAAAAGTAGAAATTAATTCAGGTAATAAAAAGAAGTCTTATCTTTAATAAGAACATCAGGTTGTTATAGTAAATAAATTCAGATGGAATTGTATCTCACCGTTGCGATCATCATCATTGGTATCATCCTGTTTGTGCGCGATTATTTTTCGATAGATACTACTTCTATTATAATTATGGCGCTTTTTATCATTTCGGGAGTTCTAAGTCCCGAAGAAGGTTTCTCGGGATTCAATCACCCGGCAACCATTACGCTTGGTTGTATGTTCGTAGTAAGTGCCGCCGTTTTTAAATCGGGGATTATTGACGGACTTAGTGCCAGGCTTATTAAGATTGCACGTATTAATTATTTTTCTGCACTCGTTTCCTTATGTCTCACTTCAGCTGTTCTTTCTGCCTTTATTAATGATTCTGCGGTAGTTGCAATTCTTATTCCTGTGGCACTACTGGTTTGCCGCGAGGCCGAAATTAGCCCTGCCCGACTTCTAATTCCTATCTCCTTTTCAGCATTATTTGGTGGCACCTGCACTCTTATTGGAACCTCAACGAATATCCTGGTAAGCAGTTACGCTGAAAAACTGGGTTCTGAACCCTTTGGCATGTTCGAATTTTCCATGGCTGCTCTGTGCTTACTTGCTATCGGACTCACTTATATCTTCCTGCTTGGGCCCATTCTATTACCAAAAAGAGGATTGCCCGAAAACACCGGACTGATAAAGCAAACTGAAAAATATATGGCTGAGATCGAACTGCATCATGATCATGTTGATATCGATCTACCGGTTTCCCAATCCAGACTGGTTAAAGACTATAAAATACAGATACTTAGAATTAAACGAAAACATTACCGGGTATATGAAATAAATGGTGAAACGGTTTTAAGAGAAAACGATAGGATTAGGATCCTGGTGGACCCAGTAAACTTAGCAAAGCTAAAATCAAAAAAAGGGATTTCTGTAAGAGGTGACAAGGAAAGTATCCAGGAAATGGAGGCTAATCAGGATGCCTCAGAAGTTTCAGAAGAAAAAAAAATCTTCGAAGTCATGATCCCGTATGGATCTGAACTTGCCGGTAATTCCATTCGGGAAATGAACTTCAGAAGCACTTATTACGCATCTGTTCTAGCTATTCGCCACCGCAAGGAAACGATCACCGAAGATGTTTCCCGGGTAGTTCTTAGAGAGGGTGATATGATGTTGTTATTCGCTTCAGAAAAAGCAATTTCGGTACTAGCTTCAGAAAAAATGATCGTAACACTTTCAGAATACCAGGGGAGAAATGTGAACTACAAAAAGGCAATTCCTGCATTACTCATCGTGATTGGTGTGGTTGCCGCGGCAGCCTTTAACCTTACTTCTATCCTCATTAGCGCGATGGTTGGAAGCTTATTGATCGTCACACTTACGATTTTAAAACCTCAGGAAGCATACGAAGCCATTGAGTGGAAAGTGATATTTATGATCGCCGGTGTACTTTCTATGGGAAAAGCCCTGGAAAAAACCGGTGGATCCGATATTGTTTCCCAGTACGTCTTTGAAACTCTGGGCGATATGGATCCCCGATGGACATTGAGTATGATATTTTTATTCACCTTTCTTTCCACCAATGTCCTATCCAGTAAAGCTGCGGCAGCGCTTATGACGCCTATAGTAATAAGTCTGGCAGGCGCAATGCAGGTAAGCGAAAAACCTTTTTTGATTGGCGTCATGTTCGCATGTTCGCTTACTTTTATGACTCCGGTAAGCTATCCCGTGAATACAATGGTGTACGCACCGGGAAATTATAGGTTCAGAGATTTCCTAAAGTTCGGAACTCCACTTAACTTTATCATCTGGATCGCAGCCTCATTTATTATCCCGATGTTTTTCCCTTTTGAACTATGAGAAAAGTAAAATTACATAACCCTTTCAAAGCCAGAATCATTGACGAAAAACTGCTTCGTGAACATCTCGCTTTGGAAAGAACTAAACTTGCCAACGAAAGAACATTACTTAGCTATATTCGGGCATCTATTTATTTGCTAATTAGCGGACTTGCTTTATTACAAATCAAGGACTACCAGGGCATCAGCCTGATGTGGGTAGGTTATTTATCACTTTTCCTCTGTATCCTATTTATTATTGTTGGATTTTCAAGGTATGTTGCCCTGGAACGTAAACTTAACGGACTGCTTAGAGAACAACCGGAAGAAAAAAATAAATCCTGATGCTACAGAGTCTGGTGCATTATTCCATGCACTTTTTGGTAATTGGCGCTATCGCCTGGTTCTATGATCGTGAAAACTGGATAAAGTACTGGGCAATTCTTGCTGCTACCATGATCGTGGATATTGATCATTTACTAGCCACCCCAATTTTTGATCCCAATCGCTGCGGAATTGGATTTCATCCCTTACATTCTGAAATTGCTATCGCTGCGTATTTCTTCGGAATGTTATTTATCAAACACAGGATCATCAGGTTGATATGCATAGGATTGCTATTTCATATGATCACAGACTTAATAGATTGTCTTTGGACGAACTAAAATTGTAATTCATATATTTTTCCAAATCCCTACTATAGCCCTATCCTTCCGAAGTTAATTGCAACCAAACTTTTCTGCTTTAGGACGATGATACTTCTGAAGAAGCATTTTGAACTGGTAAGGTTATCGTGATAAATGATTCTTTTAGGCTTACATATATAAAAGCTATTTCGAATCAGTAGTTAGTACAAAACCACTTCAGTTAATTTTGAGATAGTGCCAGGCCGTGACAAGTGAAAATCAAACCCCCCTTTTTTAATTCAATAAAATATTGATCAACAACGATTTAGTCTTTGTTGAAAATTTCTTTCTCCAAGCAATATCAAATTGACCATTTTAACTCAATTCTTTTATCTTTACATTCCTTAATTCAGCCTAAGAAATAAATTATGCATGTAGCCATAGCAGGAAATATTGGTGCAGGAAAAACAACATTAACTCGATTATTAGCAAAGCATTACAACTGGGAACCACAGTTTGAAGATGTTCTGGAAAACCCCTACCTCGAAGATTTTTACAACAAGATGGAGCGTTGGTCGTTTAACCTGCAGATCTATTTTTTGAATAGCAGGTTCAGGCAGATCCTTCAAATTCGTGAGAGTGGCCAGAAGATCATTCAGGATCGTACGATCTATGAGGATGCTTATATTTTCGCACCTAACTTACATGCAATGGGTCTTATGACCAACAGGGATTTTGAAAATTATAAGTCACTCTTTGATCTTATGGAAAGCGTGGTTCAGGGACCAGATCTACTCATTTACTTGAGAAGCAGTATTCCTAACCTTGTAAAACAGATCCATAGTAGAGGTCGTGATTATGAGAACTCTATTTCTATTGACTATTTGAGCAGGCTGAATGAACGCTACGAAGCTTGGGTACACGATTATAATAAAGGAAATTTGCTTATAATTGATGTAGATAATATTAATTTTGTGGACAATCCTGAAGATCTTGGTGACATCATCAACCGAATCGACGGACAGTTACACGGACTTTTTTAAATGATAATTGACTATGGAATCCACTAAGCTAAAAAGACCAAAACATAAGGGTTCTCCAAAACTTTTCGATAACCCGATCCTGGAGAAGTTAACGCATACGCATATATCGCTACCATTGATCATCTTTGGATTGATCTCTGTTGCATTAATCTATTACGGAATCATTGATAAAGGTTTCGAAGCACCAGCGATGATTGGATTATTCCTTGCAGGCCTGTTCTTCTTTACTTTTATTGAATATGTAATGCATAGATATCTGTATCACATTCCGGCAACTACGCCTAAAAAGCAAAAATTGAGCTATACCATGCACGGCGTACATCATGATTACCCAAAGGATAAATCCAGGCTGGCCATGCCTCCAGTTCTTAGTCTTGTAATTGCAACTGTGCTATTCATCATTTATCGTGCAGTACTGGGCGACTATGTATTCGGTTTTCTTGCAGGTTTCCTTATTGGATACGCTGCTTACCTGGCTGTTCATTATTCTGTACACGCTTTTAAAGTACCAGATAATTTTCTAAAGATCTTATGGCATCATCACAGTATTCATCATTATCGTGAACCAGATCGTGCTTTTGGAGTTTCCTCTCCACTATGGGATCAGATCTTCGGAACCATGCCAAGAAAGTCGCCGGTTCAGGATAGAGCCGCAGTTGGAACCAGTATTGACCCTAGCTAAATCAGTATTTACAAAAAATTAAAAAGTCCCTTTTTCAAGGGACTTTTTTTATTTGTTGAATTTCGTAACCGGACTATTTTATAAAACCATTTTCGCGGGCGTGTTCTTCAGCTTCCTCACTACTCATGACCATTAGCACCGGTACTGTATCAAAATTATCGATGATACTTTGCACTCGTTGCATTTGCTTTTTATGTTTTACACTTCTTAGATAGATCGCCATTATTCGGTCTGAATACTGAGCCGCAATATCTGTATAAATACTCGCATCATGTTCACCACTATCACCAATAAGGATAAATTTAAGATCTGGATAGGTTTTCAAGATATTGGTGATCTCTTTTTGCTTATGAGGTTTTTCAGGTTTTATAGTACTTTCGAAAGGAGTTCGAAGATCACGTAACAACATGGGGCCCTTTGGGAAATTATTGTGATCCAGGAACAATTTGAGATATTCATACATGTTCCAGGGACTGTTACTTAGGTAAAACATGGGATTTCTAAACTTACCACTGGTTCCCTCGTGTAATTTCTGGTAAAGACTCGGAGCTCCTTTTAATGGGATTCTCTTGTAAGCATTTGTAAGCAATGAATTCTTCAGAAGCCGCCATTTTAAAAAAGAAGTAACTCCGGTATGCAGGATTGTATCATCAATATCACTTATGACTCCGAATTCGGCATCATGCTGCGGAATAAGAAATTCCCCACGTTTTGGATTCTCCAGTTCATCTGTTCTAGGTTCTACCTTTTCACAGTATCGAACCACATAATCTATCCAACCTTCATTGGACGCATATTCAGATAAATTTTCATCAAAAGTCTTATCGAAAAGAAAGTAGCCTTCATCATTGGTAGTCGTTCTCAAATTTACTTTTCCAGGAACCACCAGCTCCATCTCGGCATCAGGAATTTCAAAGCTATCGAACTGCTTATAAGTATTCTTGATAGTCCGAAAAATGGACTGTTCCTTGACGATATTCAATGGTTCATTATCTAAAACCCGTCCAAAGACATATAAATGCGAATAAGTACCATAACTTCTATAAGGCACGATATGAATTTGATCGAGATTTCTATATCTGCCTAGTAGTTTTTTAAAACGTTTGATCATTAAATTTGAAGGTTTTGGTTCAAGTTATATTTTATTCTGAACCGAGTCCGCCAGAAGGCCCAGTTTTATAATTATTTTAGTATTAAAGTCGGTTTAGGGCTTCCAACGCCTTTGCCATATCTAAACCTTCACCCAATACCCCATTGAAAAGATTGGGATTCTCAACAATTCTTGCAGGCATATTCTTAATATTAAAATCTTTGATTTTCAAACCGGACTTCAATTCGTTCCAGTGTAGAGGAGCAGATACCGGAGCACCAGGTTTAGGTCTCGCACAGTAAGGAGCAGCCAGTGTTTGTCCCCTTCTATTCTGCAAATAATCCAGATAGATCTTATTTTTGCGATTCTTTACAGCCCGATCCATACTGGTAAGACCTTTGGTTCGCTCGAGAACATAATAACAGATGAGTTTTGTAAATTCCCGACCTTCTTCGTAAGAATATTTCGCACCAAGTGGGATATAAATATGAATCCCCGAAGATCCTGATGTCTTGCAATAAGCTACGATGTTTGCCGACTCTAAAATTTCCTTTGTTACCTGCGCAACTTCAATTACTTCCTCAAATGTATTTTTTTCTGAAGGATCCAGATCAATGACTACATAATCTGGTTGGTCCAATGAGTTTTTCCTGCTATTCCAGGGATTGATCTCAATACAACCCAGGTTCGCCATATAAATCAAACTAGCCTCGTCCTGGCAGAGAAGGTACTTAATATCTCTTTTTGAAGAAGTAGACCAAACCTTTAAAGTTTCGATCCAGGAATCCAGCAAACCTTCATTGTCTTTCTGGTAAAAACCTTCCTTCTCGATACCATTTGGGTGCCTGTGGAGATTTTGTGGACGATCTTTTAGAAACGGGATCATATATTCTGAAACCTGTATGTAATAATCGATGAGATCATACTTCCTGAAACCTTCTCCCGGCCAATAGATCTTATCAAGATTCGTAACATTAACTGTTCTGCCATTTATGTCTAAGGCATTGGAACTAGCCTTTGAAGATTTCTGAGATGATTTATTAGCGGTTTTCTCATCACTTAAAGATTTGTCTTCTCTTAAACCTTTGTACACAGGATGACGCATTCTACCACTCTCTGTCCATTCTGAAAATTTGATCTCGCATACAAGTTCCGGTTTTACCCAATTTGGTATTCTGCCTTTGAGGTTTATTATATGTCCGAAAGGTGACTTTTGAGTTTCAAGTCCCTGCATTTTCTGAAGTAATTCCTGTTGTACCGCAGATGAAAATCCTGTTCCGCAATTACCTACGTATTGTAATTTACCTTCTCTGTACATCCCGAGTATCAACGATCCGAAAACGGATCCTTTTGAATCTGTATAACCACAGATCAAAGCTTCTTCAGATCTTGTTCCTTTTATTTTTAACCATTTCTCACTACGATAACCTGGAGTATATACCGAATCTGCTTTTTTTGCGATCACTCCCTCCATACCATTTTTGATAGCTTTCTTGTAAAATGCATCTGCCATACTCTCAACATGCTCACAGTAATAGGTCATCTCCAATCCTTCCAGAATATCAGGAAGCAGACTTTTACGCTCGAGCAGGCCTAAGTCCAGTGTACTGTGTCCATTTAGAAAAAGTATGTCAAAAACATAAAAACGAAGATCTGCCGGAGAAGTACTGTCGTAATTCTGCAGTTGTTGAAACTGTGGTTTTCCCTGCTCATCCAGAATTACCACTTCCCCATCGAGTATCACATCATGCGGGATGTTATCCAGGTCCTGAGCGAGCTTTGAAAACTTATTATTATAATTTATACCATTCCGGGAATACAGGTTCACATTACCTTGGCTGATACTTGCAAGAACTCTGTAGCCATCCCATTTTAACTCGTAGATCCACCCGGCTTTACTAAAGATTCCATCGGCTGCAGTTGCCAGCATAGGCTTTATGACATCAGAATCGTTTAAGCTTTTTACGATTCCTTGCGGAGCATAATCTTCTGCGTCGTAATTTGAAGTTACCGAATGATCGTCTTTCTTCTTTATAAGCAACCAGTGTTGCTGTCCATCCTGCCTTCTTGTTCTAATAAGGGCAAATGTTCCTATAAGCTTATCACCATGAAATTTCACTTTCAAATCACCCTTTTTTAATGCCTCCTCAGCTCCAGAATCTCCTACCGATTCAAATGTACCGGTATCCCAGATCCGCATTTTACCAGCTCCATAATTACCCTTTGGGATGGAACCTTCAAAGTGTAGATACTTTACCGGGTGATCTTCAGTTTCAATAGCCAGCCTCTTATCGTCGGGGTTCATGGAAGGGCCTTTAGGAACGGCCCAGCTTTTAAGAACACCACCAACCTCAAGTCTCAAATCATAATGCAATCTTGAAGCACGATGACGCTGAATAACGAACCTATGGAGATTCTCATTTTCAAGATCTCCCTTAGGTTCAGAGGTTTGAGTAAAATCACGTTTTTTATTGTATTCCGTTAAAGACATGTTTTAGCTGGCCTTTGACTTTTTCTTTTCAAGACTGGCCTTCAGTTTAGCCATAAGATCGTCTGCCTGCGTGGGTTCTGAATCGTAATCTTCAACTTTAGGCTTTTTACCAGTCGCTTTGGATTCTATGATCTTCATTAACTGGTCATTATAAATATCCTTATATTTTTTAAAATCAAAGTCAGAAGTATACTGTTCGATGAGTGAAACCGCCATATCTACCTCCTTGGCCTTTACCTTGGTTTTGGTAAGCTTCAGTTCTCCGGGATTCCTAATCTCATCTTCAAATCTAATCACATGTAACACCAGTGCATCCCTGTAAATACCTACAAGAGATAAATGCTCCTTTTGTCGCATCACGAATGTGGCCACACCCAGTTTTCCTGTCTTTTTTAATGCCTGCAGCAGTAAATTATAGGATTTACCCCCTTCTTTTTGTGGTTCCAGGAAGTAGGGCTTTTTAAACAACACATCGGCTACCTCATCCTCATCGATAAATTCTTCGATATCGATAGTTTTAGTCTTTTTCATGTTCGCCTGGTCAAAATCCTCTTTTTCCAGAATAACATAGCCGTCATCCTTTTTATAACCTTTTACAATATCCTTCCATTCCACCTCTTTGCCGGTATCCTCATTAATACGTTTATAGCGAATACGGGCATGATCATTTTTATCGAGCATATCCAGGTCTATTCGCCTGTCTTCAGAACCCGAATAAAGTTTCACGGGAATTGAAACCAGACCAAAACTTATTGAACCATTCCAGATTGAGCGCATATTAGTGGTTTCTTAGTGCTTTAATCAATTCATCTTTAGACATATCACTTCGTCCATCGATGCCTACTTTTTTCGCCTGCTCGTAGAGTTCCTCTTTTGTTCTCTCTTCGTAATTTTCGGCTTTACCACCTTTCTCTCCGGAATTGGACGTATTGGCGATCCTCGCCGCTTTTTCCTTGCTCATTCCTTCCTTGCGCAATTTCTCGTACTGCTCATCATTTTTAATACTGGGTCCGTGATCTTTTGACATCTTCTGAATCTTTTGAATTGAACTTAAATTTAATCAACCTTTCAGCAGTCCTGAAATTTTAAGGGATTGATTAACCATAGTTTAACTGAAATACCAGTTTAAAGATCGTTTTTCCGAAGGAATAGGAGAATGATACTTTTGGCTAGAAATTGAAAAACCTCCACAATTGCGGAGGTTTCTTTATTTCTTTTTTATTGAAGGGTTTCCTATAGTGCGTCGATCTTTTTCTGCACTTCCAGGCTTGTGCCTTCAAATTCATAGGTATCACTGGTCTCATTTCCATTTAAGGAACTTGTGACCACTACCCTTGCAGTTACCAGATCTTCCAGATCATTTTTCTCCAAACTAATTTCTTTTGAAATCACAGAACCTTCCAAAGAGATCACCTCAACAGTTTCCTCCTGGTTTGGAATGTCAGCATCTGTATGCCCACCTAAAATTGGTGCGATTACCAGGCCGATAAGGCAGGTTAATTTAATTAATATATTCATAGAAGGACCTGAAGTATCCTTGAAAGGATCTCCTACCGTATCACCGGTTACTGCTGCCTTGTGAGCATCAGAGCCTTTATAGGTCATCTCCCCATTGATCATGACTCCGGCTTCAAAAGATTTCTTGGCATTATCCCAGGCACCTCCGGCGTTATTCTGAAAGATAGCCCAAAGCACACCACTCACAGTAACCCCCGCCATATAGCCCCCAAGCATTTCAGCAATTGCGAGATTATCCATCCCAAAGATCATTGGTAGAAATGCGATGACCAATGGAAAACCAATAGTTAACATGCCTGGCAGCATCATTTCTCTTAAGGAAGCTTCCGTAGAGATCGCCACGCACTTATCATATTCCGGTTTCGCCGTTCCCTCCATAATTCCCGGAATATCCTTGAATTGTCTTCGTACTTCCTGCACCATTTCCATCGCGGCTTTACCCACCGCATTCATTGCCAAAGCAGAGAAAACCACGGGAATCATCCCACCAACAAAAAGCATCGCCAGAACAGGAGCTTTGAAAATATTAATTCCTTCAATCCCTGTAAAGGTTACATAGGCGGCAAAGAGAGCTAAAGAAGTTAAAGCAGCAGATGCAATTGCAAAACCTTTTCCTGTGGCTGCGGTCGTATTTCCTACAGAATCCAGAATATCTGTTCTTTCTCTTACTATTGGCTCCTGCTCACTCATTTCAGCAATACCTCCAGCATTGTCTGCTATAGGTCCAAAGGCATCGATCGCCAGCTGCATAGCTGTAGTTGCCATCATTGCTGAAGCTGCCAATGCAACTCCGTAAAATCCTGCGAAAGCATAAGACGCCCAGATCGCACCGGCGAATAATAAAATTGAAGGAAAGGTAGAGATCATACCGGTCGCCAAACCTGCAATTATATTTGTTCCAGCTCCAGTACTTGATTGCTGAACGATCTTGAGAATTGGTTTTTTCCCCAGCCCTGTATAATATTCGGTAACTGAAGAAATCGCTCCACCTACAACCAGACCAACCAGCGTTGCGTAAAATACGCGCATGGAACTTATGTTAATCATTTCAAATCCTTCCTCTCCACCTATAAAGAATCCCATCGTCATGGTATTCGCAGGTAGCATCCAGTTTACCAGAAAATAACAGGAAACCGCGACCAGTAAGATCGAAACCCAGTTCCCAATATTTAAAGCTTTCTGAACTTCCGATTCTTTAGCCGAATTTGAAGAAATTCTTACTAATAATGTCCCGATTATGGAAATGATTATTCCAACACCGGCGATTGCCATTGGCAACAAAATTGGTCCAATACCACCAAAGCCTTCGCTGGTGATATCACCTCCCATATCCTCGATTATATAATTTCCAAGCACCATTGCTGCCAGCACTGTGGCCACGTAACTTCCAAAAAGATCGGCTCCCATTCCGGCAACGTCACCTACATTGTCTCCAACATTATCTGCAATGGTCGCAGGGTTTCTAGGGTCATCTTCAGGGATACCTGCTTCAACTTTACCAACGAGATCAGCTCCAACATCTGCAGCTTTGGTATAAATCCCTCCTCCTACTCTCGCGAAGAGTGCTATAGATTCGGCACCGAGAGAAAAACCAGCAAGGGTCTCCAGAACCACGGTCATTTGCTGAGTATTGGTCCACTCTCCTCCCATAAAATAATGAAAGAAGAATATAAAGAAGCCGGTAAGACCAAGAACTGCGAGACCAGCAACTCCAAGTCCCATCACTGTTCCACCTCCAAAAGAGATATTTAATGCTTCCGGCAGGCTGGTTCTTGCCGCCTGCGTAGTTCTTACGTTAGTTTGCGTAGCGATCTTCATCCCGATATTTCCAGCAAATGCTGAGAATATCGCACCGAAAATAAAGGCAACGATGATGAGATAATGGGTGGTTGGAACGAAGTATGCAATTGCGGCCAGTGCAATGCTGGCTCCAATCACAAAGAGAGTCAATAATTTGTATTCTGCTTTTAAGAAGGCAAGAGCTCCTTCATAGATATGTGCTGAAATTTCTTTCATTTTTCCGTCTCCGGAGTCCTGTTTCATCACCCAGGATCTTTTGACCCACATAAAGATGAGTCCGATGATTGCCAGCACCGCTGGCAGGTAGATCATTATTGATTCCATATTAGCTAGTTAATTGTTAATTAAATATTAATGCTAGCTAATGTAGTAAAATTGGCAACAATTAAAAAAGCAACAACTTTTTAAGGTTATTGCTTTCATATTCTTAATAATTTGAGTGATATATTACGATTATATTCCGAATCTGGATTTATCACCGTCATAGTTCTCATAACGTTCGATACACTGTCTAATGATCTCACGAGCTTCGTCTGCATCTCCAAAATCTCCTGTATCTACCTTTTTCTTCTCAAGATCTTTATACACCTTGAAGAAATGTTCGATCTCTTTAAGCATATGACCATTCAATTCTTTAAGATCGTTCAATCTATTCCAGATAGGATCTGATACCGGTACACAGATGATCTTCTCATCCGGTCCTTTTTCATCTGCCATATGGAACACACCAATAGGCTTCACTTCCATCACGATTCCTGGAAAGGTAGGTTCAGAAACCAATACCAAAACATCAAGAGGATCTTCATCCAATGCAAGGGTGTTAGGAATAAAACCATAATCTGCAGGATACATCATCGAAGAGAAGATCATCCTGTCGTAACGTACTTTTTTAAGTTTGAAATCGTATTCGTATTTATTTCGGCTTCCCTTTGGGATCTCGATCAATACATCAAAAGTATTCGACATTTTTATATTTTTATCTAAATTAAAATTCAGGGCAGCAAATATAGTTATTTCTGATATTTAAACTATTATCTAAAAGTGAAATCCGAAATCTATTGTAAACGCAAGACTCCTTGCATCAGGATTATCGAAGTAATTTCCTCGGAAATGCACATCAAATCGCATTACTTTTAAAATATTTCCAATACCCAGACTATACTCGTAAAACGGATCATTATTTGGAGCTACCAACGGTAAACCGGAAGCATCTAGATCTTTACTTGCTTGTGAAATATCTCCATAGACCGCTCGAAATCCTACCAATTCCCGCAGGTTCAACTCTCTTAGCAACGGAATTCTAGAAAATAGTCTTCCATTGAAGTTGTGATCTATATGAATAGCTGAATAACTATCTGTCACAAATTCGTAGAAATCCAGTGTTGGAAATGAATTATACATACTAAAATAAGTCTGGTTTCCCGGAACTACACTCAGCAATCCTAATGGTACAGCGTCAAATGTCTTCCCAGCTTCCAGGCTGATATTAGATCTACCAAAACCACCAATTAACAATGGTTGATTATAAAAGAACTGAAGTTTCTTATAATCAAAATCACTATTAAAAACTTCTTTAACTCCTAGACTGTAGTTTAAAAATAAAGTTGGAAAATCCTCTTCATTCACCACATTACGCTCCACTCCGAAGCCCGAAGTTTTTCTACCCGGTGTCCAGGTAATGATCGTAGAAAGTTCGGTTTGGTTGATCTCACTATCGGTGATCGTACGCGTGTCGTCTACATAATAATCAAGACTAAAACCTTCAGATGCTGGTTGTAATATTCTGTAATTAGCTCCAAATCTTAAGGTAAGGTTTTTTACCGGTTCGAGTTGTACGGAAAAAACACTCAAATTGATCGAACTCAATTTATCTGTATCTCCAACATTGAGAAGCGATGAAGATGCAAGACTCCTTCCCAGAACATCTGTAGAATTCGTAAGACTGGTTCCTAATTGCTCTACGTCCCTACGGTTTCCACCACTTAGGATAAGTCGCATTTTGTAATCCAGCAGCACTTTTGCTGATACTCCATACTTGAATTTATGGTCTTTAAATCCATAAGCTCCATAAGCTTCAATTCTCCATGGATCATTCTGTCCAAAATAGGTTCTTCCACCAAAGCGCGTTCGTATTCCTTCCACATCATTAAACCCGAAAGTAGAATAAACAGGACCATAATCCCATCCATCAAACTCTACGTAACCTGACTGTGCAATCGTGGCTATATCATACAACCGGTTGAAAGCCTTTGTCTTCGTAAGACTATCCAGCATTACATAGATTCCTTCTTCATCATCGTTTAACTGTTCAAGCCTGTTTTCACTCCAGAACTCGTCACTTCTATTATAAGCCTGAGATTGAGGATTATAAACTGGTTGATTATAAAAACTTGATCCCCGTTCTTTATTAAACTCATACTCATCGTAAAGCATGGTTCGTTTCGCATAAACTCCCTGAGAAGTTTTCTTTTTGTTTATTCCGAAGTCGGCCATAAAGAAATCTTTCTCAATAAGAAAAACAGAGTCATTCAGAACTTCAAAATCCTGTTCGATATAAACCTGCTTGATCCAGTTGATATTTACATCCTTGGTAGTTTCGAGATTAATGTTCTTAACTGCCCAGGTCGTATCATTCACCCAGAAATCCCCTTTAAAGGTTAGTTCATTCTCACGGCGTGGATAATAGACGATATTATAGCACCACTTATTGTCGATATAAGCGCTATCTGACAACACATAATTGTAGGTATCGATCCCCGTAGTCGAGATGGGACTTACAAATGATTTGTCGAAGAACTTGAGATAGTTTTTATAGATATCGTAATCATCATAAATATCCTTCACAAAATCAATCAGGTTCCTGTTCTGGTTGAATCCGGAATTCTTGTTTCCAAGTAAAACTTTTTTCTCCTCGTTGATCTTGTTATCTCCATAAACCTGGGTTACCGATTCGTTAATGAACATAGGCAGATAAGTTTTCCCGGTCACTGTATTGGTATCTGCATAATCGAAAATAAACTCCATTCCATTAAAGATCCTGCTTTCTACAACAGCACTATCTATGGTATTGAGATCAAATTCCAGTTTTTCGTATTCCTTATAACTATACTGGTCGAAAGCATTAACGCCGTTGCTTCGGCGGTTTGCCCAAACTTTCTTTAAGATATCAATTGCCGGGTTGTTCTTCTTCGAGGTTTTCCCGCGATAGATAACTACTTCATCAAGACTGGAAGCTTCCTGCTCCAGCTTCACATCCATGTTTAGATTGACCCTGGATTTTAAAGCGATCTTTTTGGTTTTGTAGCCAATAAAAGAAAACACAAGGGTATCATAATTATCATCTGACTGAAGGTAAAACTCACCAACTTCATTGGTAGTCGTTCCTGAAGTAGAATTTGCGAAAACTACATTCGCAAAAGGTACAGTAGCTCCGGTGTCATCGGTAACAATTCCCCCTGCTTTTGTTTGAGCGATTAGACTGAAAACTGGAAGGAGAAAAAGTATTAAAAGGTAGGTGTATTTGTTCATTATAGGATAAAAAAAAACTTCATCGTTTAGATGAAGTTTCAAAGATAGGTTGAAAAGGTTTACTTGTACATGACCTTTTTCACAGCTTTAACAACATCCTCACTATTTGGCAACCATTCTTTCAGAAGAACAGGTGAATAAGGTGCAGGAGTATCTGCTGTATTGATCTTTATAATTGGAGCATCCAGAAAATCGAATGCTTTAGATTGTACCTGATAAGAAATTTCCGTAGAAATATTTCCAAAAGGCCATGATTCCTCAAGGATCACTAGACGGTTGGTTTTCTTAACTGATTCAAGGATGATATCTATATCTAAAGGACGAATCGTTCTAAGATCAATGATCTCACATGAAATATCTTCTTCAGCTAAAGTTTCAGCTGCCTTATAAGCTTCTTTGATTATTTTTCCGAAGGAAACAATAGTTACATCAGAACCTTCACGCTTGATATCGGCTTTACCAATTTCAATAACATATTCATCTTCAGGAACTTCACCCTTGTCTCCATACATTTGCTCACTCTCCATAAAGATCACCGGATCATCATCACGAATCGCAGCTTTCAATAATCCTTTAGCGTCATACGGGTTAGATGGAACGATCACTTTAAGGCCTGGTGTGTTTGCGTACCAGCTTTCGAAAGCCTGTGAGTGAGTTGCTCCCAATTGACCTGCAGATCCTGTTGGTCCACGAAATACAATTGGAATATTAAATTGCCCGCCACTCATCTGGCGCATTTTTGCAGCGTTATTGATAATTTGATCAATCCCTACAAGTGAGAAGTTAAAGGTCATGAATTCAATGATAGGACGGTTACCGTTCATGGCAGAACCAACTCCTATTCCAGAAAATCCAAGTTCAGCGATTGGTGTATCTATAACTCTATCCGGACCAAATTCGTCAAGCATACCTTTGGAAGCTTTATAGGCACCATTGTATTCAGCAACTTCTTCACCCATTAAATAGATACTGTCGTCGCGACGCATTTCTTCGCTCATCGCCTCAGCAATAGCTTCTCTAAATTGAATTGTCCTCATTATGTAAAATCTTAATTTTAATTCCTGCAGAGCAAAAATAGTAATTCATTAAGGTAAATACCATAATTGTAAGCAAAAATTTAGAGGTTGCAGAGTTCTTCGGAAATGCTTAAATCACGAATAACGAGAATCTCATTATTTTGCATAGTTTTATACATATTGCGCATTAAAACACACACAAAACCAAAAATCAACTAAAATTTGACTGATTCTTTTGGTTAAATTTATTATGCATGCATAGCTTTTTTTGATATAAAATACTTACCTTCGTCTGCGAAAACGTTTTATTAAAAAAAGAACCTTATATATGAAAATCTTAGTTTGTATTAGTCACGTACCTGACACTACATCCAAAATCAATTTCACGGAAGGAGACACGAAGTTTGACACAAATGGTGTTCAATTTGTAATAAACCCGAATGACGAATTTGGTCTTACCAGAGCGATGTGGTTCAAAGAAAAACAAGGCGCGAGTGTAGATGTTGTAAATGTTGGGGGAGCTGAAACCGAGCCTACACTTAGAAAAGCACTTGCAATTGGAGCAGATACAGCAATTCGAGTAAATACTCCTGCAACTGATGGATACCAGGTAGCAAAGGAATTGGCTAAAGTTGTTAAAGACGGCGGTTATGACCTTGTTATTGCAGGTAGAGAGTCTATTGATTATAATGGTGGAATGGTTCCAGGAATGTTAGCCGGAATTTTGGATGCTAATTTCATTAATAACTGTATTAGCCTTGAGATCGATGGTGACAAAGCGAAAGCTCTTCGTGAGATCGATGGCGGTAAAGAAACTTTAACTGCTTCTCTTCCACTAGTTATTGGAGGACAGAAAGGATTGGTTGAAGAATCTGATCTTCGTATCCCGAACATGAGAGGAATTATGCAAGCGCGTAAAAAACCTTTAAATGTTGTTGAGCCTGCGGAAACTTCAGTAAAAACCGAAGTTGTAAAATTTGAGAAGCCAGCACCAAAAGGAGATGTAAAATTAATTGATCCTGACAATCTGGATGAATTGATCAACTTACTTCACAACGAAGCAAAAGCGATCTAATCAAAATTCAGAATAAAATAGATTCAGGAATTAAAAAATTTAGAAAATGTCAGTTTTAGTATATATAGAATCAGAAGAAGGAAAATTTAAGAAAGCCTCTTTCGAGGTTGCGTCTTATGCAAAGGAAGTTGCAGGCATGCTGGGAACCAGTGTTACTGCGGTAACATTCAATGTTGAGGATGTTTCAGAGCTTGGAAACTACGGGGTTGACAAAGTTTTGAAAGTAAACAACGACAAATTGAATAATTTCAATGCTGAAGCATATTCTGATGCCATTAAACAAGCGGTAATTCAGGAAAGCAGCAAGGTCGTAGTTCTTAGCCAGAGTGCGAACAGTAAATATTTAGCACCACTACTTGCAGTGCACCTGGAAGCAGGTTATGCATCTAATGTTGTGGCATTGCCAGAGAGCGCAGATCCTTTTACAGTTAAAAGAACTGCTTTCACGAATAAAGCATTTAATTTCACTAAGATCGATACCGATGTGAAAGTGCTTGGTCTATCCAAGAACGCTTTCGGTCTTAAAAAATCTCAAGGAGCTGCGACTGCTGAAGATTTTAGCCCGGAACTTTCAGATGAAGATTTCACCGTAAACGTAGAATCTGTAGATAAGGCAACGAATAAGGTAACGATCGCCGATGCTGAAACTGTGGTTTCAGGAGGTAGAGGACTTAAAGGTCCTGAAAACTGGGGAATAATCGAAGAAATGGCAGAAATTCTTGGAGCTGCAACTGCATGTTCCAAACCAGTTAGTGATATGGGTTGGAGACCTCACAGTGAACACGTGGGTCAAACAGGAAAGCCTGTAGCCTCTAATTTATACATTGCAATTGGCGTATCTGGTGCAATTCAGCATCTTGCCGGTATTAATGCTGCCAAAACCAAAGTTGTAATTAACAATGATCCTGAAGCGCCTTTCTTCAAAGCTGCAGATTATGGGGTGGTTGGAGACGCTTTTGAGATCGTACCGAAGCTAAATGAAAAATTGAGGGAATTTAAAGAGAAAAACGCATAATTTTTCTAAATTGCGACCCATAAAAGGGCTGTCTAGATCTGGTAATTTTGTCCTTATTTAGACAGCCTTTTTAATTTTTACGAAGCATGAGTTTAGTTCGTCTGAACATTAAAGGAATATCTTACAGTCAAACACAAAATGGAGCTTACGCCCTGATCCTTAACGAGGAGGATGGTGAACGTAAGTTACCAATTGTTATTGGAGCATTTGAAGCACAATCCATTGCGATAGCGTTGGAAAAAGAGATCAAACCTCCCAGACCACTTACCCACGATCTTTTCAAAAACTTTTCAGATCGGTTCTCGATCACGGTTAAACAGGTTATCATTCACAAACTCGTAGACGGCGTATTTTACTCCAGTCTTATTTGTGAACGTGAAGGTGTCGAGGAAGTTGTGGATGCCCGAACCAGTGATGCAATTGCACTTGCACTAAGGTTCGATGCCCCTATTTTCACCTACAAAAACATTCTTGATAAAGCTGGAATTTTCCTAAAAGCAGACGAGAGTCAGCGTGCTAAGGAAATGAAAGATGAAGAGGAAATTATTGAAGAAGAACTTTTACGCGAGGACTTTGAAGTGAAAATGGATAGCGATTCAGGTTTCAGCAAGATGTCACTTGAAGAACTTAATGAGCTACTTGCCCAGGCTGTAAATCAGGAAGATTACGAAAAAGCCGCTCGTCTAAGGGACGAGATCTCCAAAAGAAAATAATCTATAATGAATAAACTCTGGTGTTGCCTGTTTCTGGTCTTAATTTCTATTGCATCAGCTTCTTCACAAACCATTTCCAAATCCTGGACTCTGGAAAATTTAGCTGAATTTCAAGAGAATTCAGTTTTTCAGGATGTTGAAGAAGTTCATTTTAATGAAGGTAGCTTCCTTTTTCTGGCAAATTCTGAACAGGATACTATTGCTTCCGGGGACTATCTATATCAAAAGAAATTACTGGTCCTGTTCTATAACTCACCAAAGGATACTATTCAAAATCTCAGGGTGACTGGGATTAGCGATCAAAAACTAAGCATCAAAGGTAGAGATAACACCTTCGAACTTTCAGCAAAGCCAAAGCTTGCTGAAGATGTGATCCCTGTGAAAGCTGCGAAGCAAATGATACCCAGCCAGGGAATGTCCACTTCAAGTTTGATTCGAGGCATTCTTGGTATGTTCGTGCTTTTACTCATCGCGTTCCTCTTCAGTAGTAACCGAAAAGCGATTAGCTGGAAAACTGTTGGTATAGGACTAGGAGCTCAATTAATACTGGCTATTGGTGTTTTAAAGATCACAGTGGTTCAGAAAGTATTCGAATTCGTAGGACAAGTATTTGTATTGATCCTTGATTTCACCGCGGCAGGAAGTGAATTTTTACTAGGCGGAATGATGGACGTGGATAGTTTTGGATTTATTTTTCTATTCCAGGTATTACCTACCATAATTTTCTTCTCCGCATTAACATCAGTTTTATTCTACCTTGGAGTAATCCAGATCGTTGTAAAAGGTATGGCCTGGGTACTTACCAAATTAATGGGAATCTCTGGACCTGAGAGCCTTAGTGTTGCCGGGAACATATTTTTAGGACAAACCGAAGCACCTCTAATGATTAAAGCTTATCTGGAACGTATGACCAGGTCTGAAATTCTACTGGTTATGATTGGCGGGATGGCTACTGTAGCCGGAGGTGTACTCGCTGCATATATTGGATTTCTTGGTGGTGATGATCCGGAATTAAGACTTCAATTTGCTAAACACCTGCTTGCCGCTTCAGTAATGGCTGCACCTGGTGCTATCGTAATTTCAAAAATTTTATATCCACAACAGGAGGCTGTAAATACAGATGTAGAAGTTTCTTCAGACAAGATTGGAAGTAATATTCTGGATGCTATAGCAAATGGTACTACTGAAGGTTTAAAACTGGCGGCGAATGTTGCGGCGATGCTACTAGTCTTCATCGCATTTATCGCCATGATCAATTATATCCTTGGTTATCTAGGTGCGCTTACTACTTTAAACAGTGTCATGGCAGAATATACTCCATATTCTAAATTCTCTCTGGAATCGATTTTAGGAATCATCTTTTCTCCTTTGATGTGGGTCATAGGTGTGGCGAAAGAAGATATGATGCTTATGGGACAGTTGCTTGGAATTAAACTGGCAGCAAGTGAATTCGTAGGATATGTTCAACTGGCAGACCTTAAAAACCCTGCAAACGCATTAAGCCTGAATTACGAAAAGTCGGTCATTATGGCTACTTATATGCTCTGCGGTTTTGCTAATTTCGCTTCGATAGGGATTCAAATTGGCGGAATTGGATCATTAGCTCCAGGACAACGTAAAGTTCTTTCTGAATTCGGGATGAAAGCATTAATTGGGGGAACTCTTGCCTCCCTTTTATCTGCTACGATCGCCGGAATGATCATTGGCTAACAGCCTAATTTTTAGAAAACTTTGTAATTTCATTTTTTTTCAGAATCCTTATATATTCTAAATTACACGTTGCCGAAGTATGGCCTTAAGTATATTAGTATAAATAAGAATCAAATGAGTGAAGAAAAAGCAAGTAAATCTAATAACCGCGGACGAGAAGCAACAAAACCGCACCAAATTCCAATAGCTGGTTGGAAAGATATTGGAAAAAGGGTTTTTGCCCAAATGAAACTAGATCATGTGCAAATTGTTGCTGCCGGTGTAGCATTCTATTTCTTTCTGGCTCTTTTTCCAACGATAGTTGCAGCTATCTCGATTTACAGTTTAGTGTTAGAACCTTCTCAAATTCAAGAGCAATTTGACAACCTAAGTTTGATGCTTCCACAACAAGCATTCGGTATGATATCTGAAATATTGACACCGGTTTTAGAACAATCTACTTCAGAATTAGGATGGGGACTGGTTATCAGCATTCTGATAAGTTTATGGAGTGCGAATAAGGGAACCAGTGCTCTATTTGAGGGCATTAATATTGCCTACGATGAAAATGATGACCGTGGGATCATCAAAAAAAACCTTCTTACATTACTTTTTACATTAGCTGCAGTGGTAATTGGATTTCTTAGTTTACTGATTGTAATCTTCTTTCCCTTGTTAATTGGAAAAGTTGGATTACCTATACAAATAGAGAATATCTTGGACTGGTCCAGATGGATTGTCCTTGCTATTGTACTTGTATTAAGCTTAAGTATGATTTATAAAATCGCACCAAACAGGAATAATCCACAATTTGGATGGGTAAGCTGGGGAGCAATTTTTGGCACAGTAGTGTGGATCCTTGGTTCTATTCTATTCTCTTGGTATGTGCAGAATTTTGGAAGTTACGATGATCTCTACGGCAGTTTTGCAGCCGTAGTAATCTTAATGCTATGGTTATTCCTAACTGCATTTATAGTCCTAATTGGTGCTGAAATAAATTCTGAAATGGAACACCAAACGAGGTACGATACAACGATTGGAAAGGATATGCCACTAGGCAAGAGGAATGCTTACCATGCAGATCATGTCGCGGGTGAAGATGAAGATGTAAAAACCTAAAAAATAATCAGTAATTCTACTATATAACATCAGTACCCATATATAAAAAAAGTCGTCCAAATTATCTGAACGACTTTTTTTTTGTTCCTTGTATTAAGTACTAGAACAATGTAAGCAAGCTACCTCCAATTGCTGCACAGGCTGAAAATACGGCACTAACTACTAACCACCAGGCTGCAGATGCTGCAGTCTCGCGAGCATGTTCTGCCTGAATCACTGCTTTTCTCTCTACCATTTTTAATCGACCTTTAGCCGTGTCTTCAATCTTCTGAATTCTATCTAATACATTATTGCGTGCTTCTTCAACAGAATTTGCTACCTTATCAATATCCTTACGATCTATTTTAGTATTGTTCGTAATTAAAGCGATTATATCGTCTTTATCAGCATTTTGCAATCTACTTTTCACCACATCAAGGCTGTCTTTTTGATTATCCATTTTATTCTGAATAATATGTGTTAGATCTGAAAAGTTGAAATTTGAGCTTCCTCTACCACTTCCAAGACCTGAAAGTATACTTTGTACCTGCTCTTTTATTTCAGTAACAACACCATCATCATTGGAATTTCCATTAAGTTCCACTTGTACTCTACGGATAGTTTTCTCAATTTTATCAGCATATTTTTCAGCCTGAATGCGGTCCAGAGAAGTATTTCGAGACACCAGTTCCACAATGGTATCACGATCAAGTTCTTCCATTTTCTGACCAATTTTATTAGCTTCAACCTTCGGATTTTTCACAATCTCTTTAACTCGCTGATCCAAAGACTGACTATCCATATCTCCAGAACCTTCAGTAGAAATGAAATCTTTGATCTTATCTATATAAGAACCTACTTGTTCTTCTTCCGCAGGCGTTAATGTTGCAATTACTTTCTGAACTTTTTCTTCTTTATTATCACCTTCACCGTATGCTTCTTTTAATTCCTTCTGAAGTTTTTTAAGTTGTTCAGTTTTACTTTTTCCTTCTTCAGAATTATCATTTGAAGCTTCTCCAATCGCATTGTTCAATACACTCTGCACAGCCATCCATTTACCCGGACTACTACCGCCGCTGCTATCCGAACTACTTTGCTTATTAGACTTCTCTACTGAATCATCTACGATTTTTTCAATATCATTTTTCACCTTATCGTAGTTAGGTACTTTTTGATCAAATTTTGTGAAAAACTCGTCCACTGCGCTATCGAGCATATTAGAATCAAATCCATTCTGGAATTCTTTACGAACTTTTTCGATAGTATGATCTGCTACGTGCTCAACTTTTGAAGCTTCAGATGGAGAAAACATATCCTTCACCGCGCTTGCAGAAGATCGTAATCCAGAAGTTGCTGCGTTTATTAGTCCACCAACAAAAGTGTTAACTACTTTAGTTTCAAGATAAAAAAGTAGAATAAAAAAGGTTGCCCAAATTACAAGTGCAAGTGTAACAGCCATTAACGGATTGGCAACAAGACTAAGATTCATGGCAAAAGCAGTAGCTCCAAATAAAGAGCTCGCCACGGTTAGTGTACTCCAAATTCCAAATGCGGTAGTAACCATAGTTCCTGTAGAACCTGAGCTATCATCATTATCTTTATCATTTCTGTCTTTAAAATTATGCTTTCCAGCTGTATGATTTTTACTTTCTACATAAGATTTTTTTACATCTCCTATCGCAGTTATTCCCGCTGCTACAGAAAGCGCAGTAAGAATAAACTGAAATCCAAGTGCCAGAATCACACCGGCGATTACCGTGATAAAAAATTGTGGAGTAATAATTGTCTCTGCTAAAACTCCGAGTTCATTTTCCTGTGCATAAGTTGACATTCCGGAAATCAAAAAAAGGAATGAAATTGCTAGTTTTCTCATAATTATTTTTTTGTGGTTGATTAACAATGTTACAATCATAGGTATGGAAAAGATGTTTAAACATAGTTAATTAACTATTTTTTAGAATAATGGCTAGCTTAGACTTTCTCGAGTTGATAAGTCCATAAAATTGGATCATTAATACGCATGATATACTTTTGCTATTTGTTATTTTAGAGCTATCGAAATTCTTCACAAATGAAACAATACCACGATCTTCTTAAACATGTACTTGAAACGGGTGCTCAAAAAGGTGACAGAACCGGCACTGGAACAAAAAGTGTTTTCGGTTACCAGATGCGCTTCGATCTCAGCAAAGGCTTCCCTATGGTTACTACCAAAAAGCTTCATTTAAAATCGATTATTTACGAATTATTGTGGTTTCTAAAAGGAGATACGAATATTAAATACCTTAAAGATAATGGCGTACGAATATGGAACGAATGGGCAGATGAAAACGGTGATCTTGGCCCTGTATATGGACATCAATGGAGAAACTGGAATAGCGAAGAGATTGACCAGATCAAGGAGATTGTAGAGACATTAAAAACAAATCCTAATAGTCGAAGAATGCTGGTTTCTGCCTGGAATCCTTCAGTATTACCAGATACTTCTGTTTCATTTTCAGAAAATGTAGCGAATGGTAAGGCTGCCTTACCTCCATGTCATGCATTCTTCCAGTTTTATGTGGCAGACGGCAAACTATCCTGCCAGTTATACCAGAGAAGTGCAGATATTTTTCTAGGAGTTCCTTTTAATATTGCATCTTATGCCTTACTCACCATGATGATGGCACAGGTATGTGGATATGAAGCGGGTGATTTTATTCATACTTTTGGTGATGCTCATATCTATAGCAACCATATGGAGCAGGTGGAACTTCAGTTGAGCAGAGAACCCAGAGAACTTCCTCAAATGAAACTAAATCCTGAAATAAAAAACATCTTTGATTTTACTTTTGAAGATTTCAGTTTAGAAAACTATGATCCACATCCGGCAATCAAAGGTAAAGTAGCAGTTTAATAGTCAGAATATTTTTCAGTCCATCGTGGCGAGATAATTGCAATCTTTAGAATGAACCAAAATTGAGAATATGAAAAATATATTTCTAGTAGCATTATTATTTATAGGATTTGGAGCCTTCGCTCAAGACGATGTTTCCGTAGAAGGAAATACAGTTTCTATGAAAGAGACTGCGCCTGTCTGGCCTGGTTGCGAAGCAAGTGAAGACACAAAAACCTGTTTCAATTCCATGTTAATGAAACATATCAAGGAAAACTACAAGTATCCAAAAAATGAAAAGGGCGAATACATTAGAGGAAAAGCAACAGTTTCATTAGTTGTAAACGAAGAAGGAAAAGTGGTAGTTAAAGAAGTCACTGGAAAGCATCCAAAGATCAATAAGGAAGCAAAAAGAATGATCGAAGCGATACCAACGATGACACCAGGACAGCTAGCTGGCAAGCCTAGAGCGATTAGCTACAAAATCCCCTTAACTTTCTAAATGAAACTCATAAGTTTTCTAAGTTTACTCTTTCTATTCACAAACTCTATTCAGTCTCAAAATCCTGAAATAGTTCCATGGGATGAAGTGGATAAAATTCCAGTTTTTGTGGGTTGCTCAGAATCTGGAAATAGCGGTATGTGTTCTAAGAAAGCATTTATTGATTTTGTGATCAATCAATTTAATCAAGAATTGATTTCAGAATCTGAGTCTGCTTATACCTTAAACTTTAGGATCATCATTGGTACAGATGGCAAACTGCGATGGTCATCTGTAAAAGGTAATAATGACGAGATAGAATTGGAAGGACGTAGGATCTTATCCAGTTTACCCACCTATAGTCCAGGATTAGTAAAGGATCAGCCGGTAAATGTTATGGTTTCGTATAGGATTGAATTAGAGAAACAAAATGATATCTCAAATATTAAATCTGTAGATATCCCGCCTATCCCTCGTGATTGTGAGAATAATGAAGATAAAAGAATTTGTTTGGCTGAAAACATTTCGCGTTATGTCAATAGATCTTTCAATACTGATATTCTGAGATCAAAGAAAAAAGGCAACTCAATATTCAGAACTACAGTGCATTTTGTCATTAACGATCAAGGTAAAATTGTTGATGTGACAGCAGATGGAGAAAATGAAGTATTCAACCAGGAAGCTATTCGAGTATTAAGTACTATTCCTTCCATGCAACCGGCAATACTCAATGACAAACCTGTAGCGGTGACTTATAGCCTGCCAGTTGCAGTCGGAATCTCAAGTAACTAACACTTTAACTCGACCTTAACGAGCTACTTGCAAGCTCATTTTGAAAAATTTGTAAATTTGAGTGATACCAAAAAGTATCGCTCATTTTTTATGTTGTCACAATCCGAATTACTACATCTTTTCAAAGAGACCCGAAAAGATTCAGAAAATATTTGCTCCTTCCTGGAAACTGAAGATTACGTGGTACAACCAATCGTAGATGTTTCACCTCCTAAATGGCATTTAGGCCATACCACCTGGTTCTTTGAAGAATTTGTTTTAAAAAAATATGCTAAAAACCATTCGCTATTCGATGAGAACACAGCATTTGTTTTTAATAGCTATTACGAAAGTGTTGGTGAAAAAGTAGTACGAACAGACAGGGGAAATCTTTCAAGACCGACTGTTGCCTGGATCTATAAATTCAGAGAATATGTCACGACCGAAATTATGAGATTGCTGGAGAATAATACGCTTTCGGAAGAAGCTCTGAGTGTTCTGGAAATAGGCTGTCATCATGAAAAACAACATCAGGAACTGTTGTATGCAGATATTAAGTATATTTTAGGAAATAATCCACTAATGCCTGAATACAATCAGCAGTTTCGAGAAAACCCTGTTCAGGATTTTGAGCGAGAATGGCTTGATATTCCTGAAGGTATTTATGAAATTGGCCATACTTCAGAAGATTTCTGCTACGACAACGAATTAGGTACACATAAAACCTATCTACACGACTTCAGTATATCTAACAAACTAGTAACTAATTCAGAATACTTAGAGTTTATTGATGCTGGTGGATATGAGGATGTTCTATTATGGCACGCTGAAGCCTGGGATTGGGTGAATACCAATGAAATTAAAACGCCATTTTACTGGCATAAGATCGAGAACAAGTGGCATCAATATACTTTAGGAGGACTAAAGCCTTTGAATCCTGATGCTCCAGTTACTCATATTAGTTACTACGAAGCTTTCGCTTATGCACAATGGAAAGGTATGAGATTACCAACCGAGCAGGAGTGGGAAATTGCTCAAAAGGATTTTGATTGGGGAAGCAGATGGGAATGGACAGAAAGCGCCTATTCACCTTATCCAAATTATCAGAAAGCAGACGGCGCCCTTGGTGAGTACAATGGGAAGTTTATGGTAAACCAGAAGGTTCTTCGTGGAGCTTCAGTTGCTACTTCCAGCAAGCATAGCCGTTATACTTATAGAAATTTCTTCCATCCACATTTGAGATGGCAGTTTACGGGATTCAGACTCGTTAAATAATATCATATGAAAAATCAATCTGCAACCATGTTCGAATCTGTCTTTGCTGAAGACACGCATAAAGGACTTACCAGCTATCCAAAATATTTGCATTCCAAGTATATTTATGATAAAAAAGGAGACAAATTGTTTCAGGAAATCATGGCAATGCCTGAATATTACCTTACCAGCTGTGAATTTGATATTTTAAAACAGAACAAGACTGATATCGCTAAAATATTCAGTAGTGAGAACGATTTTGATCTTATTGAACTTGGCGCCGGAGACGGTAAAAAAACCAAACTGCTTTTAAAGGAACTGGTGGACAAAGATTACAAGTTCAACTATCTACCTGTAGATATTAGTCAGAATGTGCTTGATGAACTTGAAAATGCCTTGAAGGATGAAATTCCGCAAGTATCTGTCAAAACTCAACAAGGGACCTATTTTGAGACACTGGAGAAACTTGCAGAGTATAATTCCAGGAAAAAAGTCATCTTGGTTCTGGGTAGTAATATTGGTAATCTTTCTCATAGTGAGGCCGTAGATTTTCTTCGGAATATTGCTGTTGCGATGAGCGATGACGATATGTTATTTATGGGTTTTGATCAAAAGAAGGACCCACAGATCATCATGAATGCTTATAATGATCCCGCTGGCATTACGGAAAGATTTAATAAGAACTTACTGGTAAGAATAAACCACGAACTGGATGGTGAATTTGAAGTAGAAAAATTCAAGCATTGGGAAACCTACGATCCAGAAACCGGTACCGCCCGCAGTTTCTTAGTGAGCAAGGAAGAGCAAATGGTTAGGATCAATAAACTCGAACTGGAGGTGAAATTCGACGCATGGGAGAGCATACATACCGAGATTTCCCAAAAATATGATGATGCAATCGTAAGCTGGTTAGCAGATGAAGCTGGATTGGTTGTGGAGCGTAGTTTTGCAGATTCAGAGAACTGCTTTAAAAATTATATATTTAGAAGGAAATAAATTTACTGAACTATGAAAGCTATCTGGAAAGGCACCGTAATTGCAGAAAGTTCTGAAACGAGGATCGTTGAGAACAATCATTACTTTCCTCCTGAAGTTATTAAAGATAAATTCTTTAAACCAAGTGAATTCACCACCCGTTGCCCATGGAAAGGCAAAGCTTCCTACTATGATATAGAGGTAGACGGTGAAAAAAATGAAGATGCAGCATGGTTCTACCCGGAGGCAAGTCACGCGGCTAAACCAATTGAGAATTATGTAGCCTTCTGGAAGGGTGTTCAGGTAACTGAATAGGATCTAAACACTTACCACACTATTATCATCTCCCGCGAAATCATTCCACTTGTAGGCATCTGCAGCTGGATCGTTTTGCCACTGTCCGTCTACAAGATATCTGAATTCGTATGCTTTATCTACTGGTAAATTAAGCTGAGTCTTGAAATTACCATTTTTATACTTCTTCAATTTTGCTGGTTTCCAGTCATTGAACTCACCCACTAATTCTACCTGATCTGCTTCTTTCGCAGGAAGGTTAAAAGTGATCTTACATTCCGGTTTGGACTTCAGGTACTGCTTGCTAATTGGCATAGTTTTAATTTAATGATTGACTCTTCGAATTAAATTAAAATATACTTGTAAACCAATACATATCAGCGTTCTACATCATTTTTGTAGAATTACTAGTTTTAGTCATTTATAGAGATAATTCTTTACTCCGAAAACGGTTTTGGATATGAAAACATTAAATATCTGCAGAATTTTAAGACTAAATTCTGAGTACATTAAACAGTTTATTCAGGTCTTTCTCAGAATTAAAGTAGTGTAAACTAATTCGGATTCCGTTTCCTCTCATGGAAGTGATAATATCTTCTGATCTCAATTTCTGAAATAGTTGTTCATCGCCCGTAATATTAAATAGTGATGAATAGATCTCTCTTTCTGCAACCCATTCTTCCAGCAAACCAGCCGATTTAAACCGTTCCCGAGCTATATGCTTCAGCTTGGTAATCTGACCTTCAATAGGATCCCAACCAATCTTCTGAATAATTTCAACCGCAGTTTTTAAGCTTCCGAAGTTAAGCGTATCATAATGACCCGGTTCGAACTTCCCAAGAAAATTACCCTCATGTTCTTTGTACTTTCCTTGCAGCGAACCGAAACCAAGATGTTTAGGATCCAGTCTTCCTTCTACACGATCGCTAAATAACATAAAACCGTTACCGTAACCGGCATTCATCCATTTGTAGCAACTGGAGATCGCGATATCTAATCCGCTACGTTCAAAATCAAATGCTTCGGTTCCAAAGTATTGAGTCCCATCGCCAATAAGTAGAAGATCCGGGAATTGCTCTTTAAGATTCTTTATGAAATCTGAACTCAATTGTACCCCATTTATGTACTGGACAATACTAAAGGCGAATACGTCGGGTTTTTCCTTTCTAATGGCCTCGAGAATATTATTTTCCAGATCCTTATCCAGGTTTGCATAACAGACTTGAAAATCTCGGGATTCCACCGGCCAGTTGATCGAAGGATAATCATCCTTAAGCAGTAGAATTTTGGAGCTCAAATCAATCCCCCCCAGAATACTATTGAAGCCATAGGAGAAATTTGGGATCAAAGCTACCCGATTTGGTGCACAATGATATAAAGAACCTATACTTTCCCTTACACTTGTAAGCATCTCTCCCATTTTCTCTTTTAAAACACTTGCTTTTAAGAAAAAATCCATGTCATGATCCTGCCTGAATTCCCATACTTTTTCGGGAAGTAAGCCGCAGGCAGCCGTGTTGAAGTATGTATATTGCTGAAGTACAGGAAAGCCTTTTCTTAAATTATCCATAAGCTATTGGAAGTTCTTTTGATAAAAATGTAAATTTGAAACTACACTAAGGTACTTTTTATTATGTTTTCCAAAAAGAAAAACGAATCCAAAATAGATTATGAACAAAGGGAGCTCTATGAGAATGCCAGGCAGAGAGCAAGACAGAAAAAAAGACTGTTCCGGCATTTTGTAATATTTTTAATTGGTGCCGCTTTTCTTATTGTATTGAATGTCGTGGTGGGTTACCAGGAAGATTTCAAACCCCTTGGATATAACTGGTTTGTTTGGGCCGTTCTACTATGGACGCTGTTATTCCTGATCCATTTCTTCAATGTCTTTATCATTAATAGTTTTATGGGAAAAGACTGGGAAGCAAAACAGGTGGACAGACTGGTTAAAAAACAGAAAGAGAAAATCGCTCAACTTCAAACCAAAGTAGAGAATGACCATCCACTACCCGATCATTCCGCTCACGCCAAAAATACAGATACAGATTTCCAGAACAGAATTACCCCTGGAAATCCAGACAGACCAATAAACAGTTAAATATGATCACAATGATTGCTGCGGCAGCAGAAAACAATGCACTAGGCAAGGATAACGATCTTGTATGGCATCTTCCAGACGATTTCAAAAGATTTAAACGACTTACCTCCGGGCATCATATTATTATGGGTCGTAAAACTTTCGAGTCTTTTCCAAAATTACTTCCCGACAGAACGCACGTGATCATTACTCGAAAGGAAGATTACTCTCCGGAAAATACTATTGTAGTGCATTCTATGGAAGAGGCTTTAAAAGTTTCAAAACTGGATGATCAGGCTTTTATAATTGGAGGTGGTGAAATTTACAAAATGGGAATGGAATATGCTGATAGAATTGAACTGACCCGTGTTCATGGTGAGTTTGAAGCCGACACACATTTTCCGGAAATTGATAAAAGTGAATGGGGAATAGTCAAAGATCAGTTTCATGATAAAGATGAAAAACACGACTACTCGTTTACCTATCTAACCTATGAAAGAAAGCAGGAAAAATCTCATTGAGAGGATTGCTGAAAAACACAGCTTCAATCTCCATAGTTTTAAGCCACTTACTGGTGGAGATATCAATGAGGTCTATAAATTAGAATGTAAGGATCAATCCCTGGTTCTTAAACTTAATTCTGCTTTAAAATTTCCCGGGATGTTCGAGGCAGAGAAAAAGGGCCTGGAATTACTTGCTACTCCTGGAGCTTTTCTAATTCCAAAAGTCTTTGAAGCTGCTATTCTTGATGATCATTCATACCTGCTATTAGAATATATCCCGACAGGCACTAAAAATCGTGATTTCTGGCAAGTCTTCGGAAACCAATTAGCCCAATTACATTCTGTGCAAAATGATCAATATGGTCTGGATCATGATAATTACCTGGGCAGTCTTCCGCAGCAAAACTCCTATCGTACTGACCCGATTAGTTTTTATACTGAAATGCGTCTGGAACCTCAACTGAAGTTGGCAAGAGAGAAACGTTACGACCTGCCTGATACTTCCAGTCTTTTCAAAAATTGTGAATCCATTATTCCGAAGGAAAAAGCCTCGTTGATTCATGGGGATCTCTGGGGTGGTAATTACCTGGTTGATGCCAATGGCCATCCCTGCATTATTGACCCTGCGGTAGCTTATGCACCCAGAGAGATGGATATTGCCATGACCAGGCTATTTGGTGGTTTTGACGATCAAATGATTTCATCATACCAAGATTATTTTCCTCTGGAAAACGATTGGGAACAAAGAATAGAGCTCTGGCAATTATATTATTTGCTTATGCATTTGAATGTTTTTGGAACTAGCTATAGGTCGCAGGTTACAGAAATCATCCATAAATACTCTTGATTTTACATTTCTTAACAAGACTATCCTCTTTTTTAGCAGTTCCTTAGCTCAGCTTCATTAGTATCTAAAGTATCTTCAACTCAAAATAAAATTACTATGAGTACTAAGAATTTATACGACGATAAGGCAAGAGAAAAAATAAAGGAACTGGCAGAAAATGTAGATTTCTGCATGCTGGTTACGAACATGGATGAAAAACCATTAAGTGCAATTCCTATGTCTACTAAAGAAGTAGATGATCACGGAGCGGTATGGTTTTTAAGCAAAAATGATAGCGATCATAATCGTGATATTGAAAAAGATAAAGATGTTCAATTACTATATAGCGGAACTTCAGATATGGAGTTTCTAAGTGTATACGGTGAAGCATTTATCGAGACCAATAGAGATGTGATTAAGGAATTATATTCAAAAGCAGATAACGCATGGTTTGATGGCGAAGATGATCCAAGTATTACTGCGATTAAAGTAAACCCAAAGGAAGCTTATTATTGGGATAACAAGGATAGCAAAATGGTGACCTTGTTCAAGCTAGGAATGGCTGCAGTGACTGGTGACAAGCAAGATATTGGCGAAAAAGGAAAGCTAAATGTATAGTTGATTAGCATAAGATTTTCAGATAAGACCTCATAGCGAAACTTCGTTATGAGGTCTTTCTATTTATCCCTATTTTTGTTTCCCTAAACAATCTTTATGAAAGCATACGTATTTCCAGGTCAGGGAGCACAATTCTCCGGAATGGGTCTTGATCTTTACGAAAAATCTCCAGAAGCACAGGCTTTATTTGAAAAAGCAAATGATATCCTTGGCTTCTCTATTACAGATATCATGTTTGAGGGTTCTGCGGAAGATTTAAAACAGACAAAAGTTACACAACCTGCCGTTTTTATACATTCGGTAATATTAAGTCAAATCTTAGGTGATAATTTTAAGCCAGATATGGTAGCAGGACATTCACTCGGGGAATTTTCAGCCTTGGTGGCGAATAAAACCTTGAGTTTTGAAGATGGTCTTGAGCTGGTTGCTAAAAGAGCGAAAGCCATGCAAAAGGCTTGTGAACTGGAACCATCCACTATGGCTGCTGTATTGGGAATGGAAGATGAGATGGTAGAATCCATTTGTGCTGAAACTGAAGGCGTGGTAGTTGCTGCAAATTATAATTGTCCGGGTCAGTTAGTAATTTCAGGAGCTTATCCTGCAGTTGAAAAAGCCTGTGAAAATTTAAAAGAGAGAGGTGCTAAACGCGCATTAATACTTCCTGTTGGCGGAGCGTTTCATTCCCCACTCATGGAACCTGCGCGCAAGGATCTTGCCGAGGCTATTGAAAATACGGAGTTCTCCAAGCCTATTTGCCCTATCTACCAGAATGTAAGCACATTTTCAGTGAACGATCCTTCAGAGATCAAGAAAAACCTCGTTTTTCAATTAACTGCTCCAGTTAAATGGACTCAATCTGTTCAGAATATGATCAGCGACGGAGCTAATGAATTTGTTGAAGTTGGCCCTGGAAAAGTACTTCAGGGTTTAGTAAAGAAGATCAATAGAAGCATGACGACATCTTCTGCCACATTAGAGTAGAACACATCTGATTAATACAAAAAAAGCCCGATCTCAAATGATCGGGCTTTTTTTGTTATCTAACTAAGCTAGTTAAGATTTAAAACCGCATAGTATCTAAATTAAATTATTAGTTCTAATATTATCTTTATTCTTGCTTGTACACCTTTCCTTCTTTCATGACAAATACCACTTCTTTTAGGGTAGAAACATTTTGAGTGGGATCCTCGTTTACCGCAATGATATCTGCATAAAAACCACTTGCGATCTTTCCGCTTTCGTTTTCCATATTCAAAACTTTCGCGGGAGTGATTGTTGCTGAAATGATTGCTTCCATAACTGGCATTCCGGCTTCGGTCATATATTCAAATTCGCGAGCATTTTCTCCATGCTTGAAAACACCTGCATCTGTACCAAATAAAATAGGCACTCCCCTCTTGTATGCTATAGCAAATGTATTTTGAATCTTGGGCCCTATCTCCTGAGCTTTAGGGACTACCAGTTCCGGGTAGTATCCTTCGATCTCTGCATTTTCTGTAACTTCCTTTCCAGCGGTGATGGTAGGTACGAGGTATGCATTCATCTGCTTCATAAGATCCATGGTTTCTTCACTCATTAAAGTTCCATGTTCTATGGTTTTCACTCCCGCTCTTACTGCCCGCTGCATTCCCTCATCACCATGTGCGTGAGCGGCCACATGAAAACCGTAATCTTTAGCTGTCTTAACTATTTCTTCAATTTCTTCAGTAAAAAACTGCGGATTTGAACTACTCTTCGCAACACTAAGCACTCCACCGGTAGCAGTGATCTTGATAAGATCAGCTCCATTCTTATAGCGTTGGCGAACCGCCTTTCTTGCATCCTCCAGACTATTCACTACACCATCCTTCGGTCCAGGATTTCCCATCAATTCAGCATTAACTCCGTTAGTAGGATCGGCATGGCCACCAGTTGTTGCGAGACTTTTTCCAGCAGTAAAAATTCTTGGACCGGCTATCTTTCCCTTATTTATAGCATTCCGAAGAGAAATATTAATACCAGAACCTCCAAGATCCCGAACAGAAGTAAAACCAGCTATTAGCGTTTTTTCAGCAAAACCTACAGCGTTGAAGGCATTATCCGCCGGGTTATTAGTAAAGCTTTCTAAATACTCACCTGGATTGGATTCGCCCTCCATATGTACATGCATATCGGTAAGCCCGGGAAGAACCGTTTTACTCTTGAGATCAATAACCTCAATGCTGTCACTGGAAGGTTTTTTAAAACCTTTCTCTACGGAAGAGATCCTATTACCTTTAATAATGATGGTTTGCTCTTCCAGTACTTTAGAATTTTTAGTATCGATCAATTTTCCAGCGTGGATATAGGTTTGTTGGGCCATTAAGTTCAAACTGAACAAAACAGCGAATGCTATTAGAAGAAAGTTTTTCATGAGATTATTTTAGAAAATCGATTATTGTTCCTGTAAGATAATCAATTTGCTCATCATCAAGCTCCGTGTGCATAGGTAGTGAGATCACTTCCTGCACAAGTCTGTTGGTCACAGGGAAATCTGCTTCATTATAACGCTCATCGGCATAAGCTTTTTGCTTATGTAATGGAATTGGATAGTAAATTCCGAAGGGAAGGCCTTTCTCCTGTAGGTGTTTTGCCAGTGCATCCCTCTTGCCATTAAGAATCCTTAGAGTATACTGGTGAAAAACATGAGTGTCACAGTCACCTTCGCGGTAAGGCGTGACAATTTGCTCATGACCTCTAAATGCCTCTGAGTATTTGAAAGCAGCTGCCTTCCTCGCTTCGTTGTAAATATCCAGCTTTGGTAATTTAGCTTTTAATACTGCGGCCTGTAAACTATCTAATCTCGAGTTCACCCCAACCACATCGTGATGGTAGCGCTCATACATACCATGATTTACAATACCTCTAATTGTATGTGCCAGTTCATCATTATTCGTAAAAATAGCGCCACCATCACCATAACATCCTAAATTCTTGCTTGGAAAAAATGAAGTAGCTCCCACATCACCCATGGTTCCAGCTTTGAACGTCTGGGCTTCCCTGGTATGGTAATTAGCTCCTATAGCCTGTGCGTTGTCTTCAATAACAAAAAGATCATGCTCTTTAGCGATCTCCATCACCACATCCATATTTGCCACCTGTCCGAATAAATGCACAGGTACGATAGCACGGGTTTTTGGTGTAATCGCCTTTCGAATTTTGTCAGGATCAATATTATAAGTTTCGGGATCTACGTCCACTAGCACTGGAGTTAGCTGAAGTAAGGCAATAACTTCCACAGTAGCGGCAAATGTAAAGTCAGCAGTTATGACCTCATCGCCTGGTTTTAGTCCCAGTCCCATCATAGCTATTTGTAAAGCATCGGTTCCGTTTGCACAAGGAATGACGTGCTTTACACGCAGATATTCTTCAAGATCCTTCTGAAATGCATGCACATGAGGGCCATTGATAAAAGATGTTTCTTCCATGATTTCCTGGAAAGAAGCATTTACTTCGTTTTTTATACCTTCGAACTGACCTTTAAGATCAACCATTTGAATCTTTTTCATCTGCATTTTTTTTCAGGTTCACGAAAATACAAAATATAGCATCTACTGGCAATCACTTTAATCACAAACGGCTATTTTTGAAATCAGATTTACATTCATGCAATCTCTCTATAACTCACTTATAAATTTCAGCCAGCCGGTAATTTCAATAGCTGGAAAATTCAGTCCAAAACTGAAGGAATTTTCAGATGGAAGAAAAGATCTGTTTCCACGTCTTGAAAAATTGCTACAGCCAGAATCCCAGTATATATGGATACATGCAGCTTCACTTGGAGAGTTTGAAATGGGAGTACCGGTCCTTAAAATGCTGAAAGATGAATATCCTTCAGAAAAGATAATCGTTAGCTTCTTCTCTCCTTCGGGTTTTAACAATAAGAAAAAGCATGAGTTGGTGGATATCTTCACCTACCTCCCACTGGATACTAAGTATTATGCACAAAAGTTTCTTGAACTTATAAATCCGAAAATGGCGTTCTTCATCAAATATGATTTCTGGCCAAATCTTTTAATGGGTCTTAAAGATCGTAATATTCCCACATACCTGGTTTCTGGTGTGTTTCGTCAAAATCAAAGTTTTTTTAAATTCTACGGAAAATGGATGATCAATTCTTTGCAGGCTTTCGATCACTTCTTTGTTCAAAACGAGGAATCTGCAGAATTATTGAGCAAAATAGGTTTTGAGAATACAACTGTTGCAGGAGACACAAGGTTCGACAGGGTTGCAGCTCAGATCACTCAAGACAACCGTATAGAATTTATTGAAGATTTTAAGGCTAACCAGCTTTTGACAGTATTTGGTAGTAGCTGGCCAGAAGATGAAAACCTTTTTATTGACTATATAAATAAACATCCTGAACAAAAGTTCCTGATTGCACCGCATGAGATTAAAGCTGAAAAAATTCAAACTTTAAGCGATAAAATAAAACAACCGGTGCTGCAGTTTTCAGAAATGAAGAGGGCTAATATTGAAGATTTCAATGTTTTTATTCTGGATACGATTGGCTACCTTGGAAGAGTGTACAGTTATGCAGACATTGCCTATATTGGTGGTGGTGCAGGTTCGACGGGCTTACATAATATTCTGGAACCAGCTACCTTCGGAATTCCAATAATCATTGGATCGAATTACGATAAATTTCCGGAAGCGGCACGATTAAGACAATTAGCAGGATTGTTTTCTGTTAAAAATTCCGAAGAATTTGAAGAGATTATGGACAAACTCATAAGCAATCCTGACTTTAGAAAAAAGAGCGGAATGATCGCAGGGCACTTTATTAACAGTAATACAGGGGCTACCAGAATTTTAGAATCCCATTTAAGAGTAGCAGAGAACGGAGGATTAACAAACATTGCTAAAAAAAAGTAAAAATAATTCGCACAATTGTTTATAGTTGTAATTTCGACCAGTATTAACAACTAAATAAATACAAATGAGACGTTTATCAATCCTTGCGGTTGCATTAATGACTAGTTCTGTTTTATTCACATCATGTAGACAAGAAGCAGAAAAGGAAACCATCGTCAAGGAAGTAGAAGTTGAAAAGCAGGTTAAATCACCTGAAGAAGCTGATGAACGAGAAGGGATTCTTGAGCGAACAGCTAAAAAAGTTGATAATGAAGTAAATAAGGAAATCGACGAAGAAATAGAAAAAATTGGAGACGACAATTAGTAATAAATCTCGAATTTTAATACATTGAATTACTAAAACTACTAATAACTAAATAATCAAATTATGAAAAAACCGATTTTAATGCTTGCTTTAGCACTGTCAACAAGTTTATTCTTTACTTCTTGTAGAGAAACTAACGAGAATGAGACTGATGATATGGAGCAAATGGAGTCTGATGATATGGACGACATGGATGATATGGATGACATGGACGATGCAGGAAATGACATCGAAAATGCAGCTAATGATGCTGGTGATGCAGTAGAAAATGCAGCTAACGACGCTGGAGATGCGGTAGAGAATGCAGCTCAGGATGTCGAAGACGAGGTTGAAGGAAACGACGACTACTAGTCCTTAATAAAATAAGTTTTAAAAGCCCTCTCTAAATTAGATGGGGCTTTTTTAATGTTTAAAAGATTTTAATTCTCTTTTTAACTCGTTCATTGATTGTTGAAGTTCCTGAAAAAGCCCATTATTTGTTGGATTGTCCAGGTTGAAAGTAAGTTTAGAATTTACCTGCCAGATCTCCTGAATATCGTGCACATTGATCTCTAAAGGTAAATATTCTTCATTGAGTGATATCAACAAAACTTTCGAAGGATCAGGCATTTTCTGTATCTTCTTTACCAATACCGAGTCATACATTACGATCACGTATACTTTATTGTTACTGGCTTCTTCTATGCTAGCAACAGCTTTTCCCATCACCCATTCTCCCGGACGATAATCTGGCAACATACTATCTCCCTCGATCTGGAAACCACGGTAGGTCGCATTTCTAAATTCTGGTAAAGGAATATCAAAAGCTGGAAGTTGATTATACCATTCCACATCCTGTACGTTGTGAGGATACCCTGCAGCCGCCTTCTGGTTTACAAGAACTATATTTTCGTTATCGGCATTATCTACGGTAACAACTTTTGGACTTACATCTCCTTTACTGATCTTAAGATACTTCTGCCCGCTGTCTCCAAACAGCCATAATGGATTGATCGCGAATTGCCTAAGCAATTCAGCCACTACTTTACCTGAAAGCTTCGTACGGCCACGTTCTATATCTGCAGTTGAATTTTTTATACCCAATAGCGTAGCAAATTCTGTTTGAGTATAATTATGCTCTTCACGAACTTCTTTAAAATGCTTAATTTCAATCGATCCCGGTGTACCCATAAACTATTAATATTGGAATTATTCCAAATTTATAATAATAAATGGAATCTTTCCTCGGAATTGAGAAAATTATTGAATTAAATTTACGTAGGTACTGTTGGTCATGTCCGAACATGCCTTATCCCATTGCGTAAGGAAATCATAGTCTATAAAACTGAAGAACTTAAAAATTCTATTCAGATTTGTAACCCAGAAGTCTAAGTGCATTTAATACCACAACAAGGGTTGAGCCTTCATGGAAAACCACCGCCACCCCAATATTGGCCCAACCAAAGATCGTCGCCGGAAGTAGCAAAGCCACTACACCCAGACTGATCCATAAATTCTGTTTTACGATGTTATGCGCTTTACGGCTCAAACCTATTGCGAATGGAAGCAATTCAAGTCTATCTGCCATAAGAGCGACATCTGCAGTCTCAAGCGCAACATCACTCCCTGCTGCACCCATCGCAATTCCTACCGTGCTATTTGCCATCGCCGGAGCATCATTAACGCCATCCCCTATCATGGCAACTTTGGCCTTCCCGCTGCTAAGTTTTCGAATCTTATCGACTTTTTCTTCAGGCAATAAACTACCATAAGCTTTAGTGAGACCAATTTCTTTAGCGACCGCATTTGCTACAAATTGATTATCACCGGTAAGCATCACCATTTCCTTTATACCCAATTCTCTTAAACGTGATAAGGTAGGCCTGGCAGATTCCCTGGGCTCATCCATCAATCCCAGAATCCCACTAAAATGATCTCCAGATTTCACTAACATGGTAGTTTTCCCATCTCTTTCCAGGTCTTTGATCCTTTTAACCAGATTTGAATCAAGGTGCTTCTCACCTTCAAATAGTTCCAGGTTCCCAATAGATATTTGATTCCCATTAATGTGACCACTTATACCTTTTCCCTGAATTGCTTCAGAAGCAGATAATTGAGGTATTTGATATTCTACTGGCAGTTTTGCGCGTCCATCACGAACTATGGCTTTGGCAAGCGGATGATTACTTGTATTTTCCAAAGCAATCACTTCTGAAAGTAATTCAGCTTCCGAAGAATTATTCAGCAAAATAACATCTGTTAGTTTTGGTTTCCCCTCAGTAAGCGTACCGGTTTTATCAAAAGCCAAAGTTTTCAAGGTCCCAAGATCTTCCAAAGGTTTACCACCTTTGAATAAGACACCACCTTTCGCGGCACGAGCAATTCCACTTAATACTGCGGAAGGTGTGGATATCGCGAGGGCACAGGGACTTGCAGCCACCAAAGCAGCCATAGACCTGTAAAAACTAGCGGACCATGGTTCATCAATGACCAGAAACGCCAGGTTCAGAATTAGAATAAGAATAAGTACCGCCGGTACGTAAAACTTTTCAAATTTATCTGTTAGCAATTGGGTTGGAGACTTTTTATCCTGCGCCTGCTGCACCATTTCAATAAGCCTGCTCAGCGTGGAATCTTCCGCCTTCCTTATCACCTTCACCTCTATCGTGGCATCTCCATTGATCGTTCCAGCAAAAGCACGGTGTTTATCGGGAATGGAAGTGGTATTATTATAATCTATACCTTCCTCCTGTATAGGTTCTTTGTCTACAGGAATACTTTCTCCTGTAATTGGAGCTTGATTAATGTTCGTTCTTCCATGGATTAAAATGCTATCTGCCGGCACGGTTGAATTAGGTCTTATCCGTAGAATATCGCCCACCTCTAGATTTTCCAGGCTCACTTCCCTGAACTCACCATCAATTTTCTTCAAGGCTACCTTGGGAGCTAGTTTTGTAAGAGCTTCAATAGATTTCTGAGCTTTATCCATAGCGAGATGCTCAAGTGCATGACCTAGACTGAACAGGAATAAAAGCAATCCACCTTCAGCCCACTTGTCTAGAAATGCTGCGCCAATAGCGGCTACCAACATTAAAAAATCAATTTCAAATCTAGCTTTCGATATTTCTTCGAAAGCCTCTTTAGCGGTAAATAATCCACCAAAAAAATATGAAAGCAAGAATGGAACTAATGCATAAACAAAATCAAAATCTGAAAACTGTAGAAGTAAATATCCAACTATGAGAAATACGCCGCTTAAAATAGCAAATATTAATTCCGTTCTTTCTCCAAAAATACCGTCGTTATGTGGCTTGCAACAACCATGATTATGTCCTGACATTTATTTTAGCAAATTTTAATCTAAAGGTACAATTAAATGTGCTGAAGTATAAATTAGAGAAAAGCCCGGAAGTACAAATAGATAGAAGATTTAAAAAATATCTTAGAAATGCACTCCTGATACAGATGTGTATTTCTTTCTGAAAGGAATTAAGGTTTGAATTGTTCCGAAGAGGATCTAAATCAGGAAGATTGTAACTCTGAAACCTTCACTACGATCTCATCTAGTATCCATCTATGAAAATGTCTGTAACATAGATTAAATTGAAATGCAAAAATTAGATTATATACAGCATTTACAGGTATCAAGGTTCAAAACCTGAAATTTCAACAAAGCTGCTTCAGAAGCAAGCCTGCTATTATCATATATTCCCAGATACACTCGTTCAAAAACTGAAGGCAATTGCGAACAACTATCTGCATGGATCGACATAACGCCATTGCTATTAGTTTGTTTACTGAGATAGTAAAATTTCATCCGGCAATTTATCTTACTAGGTGAAAATCACTTGATATAATTCGGTAAAATATTACTGTTTTTAAACTACGGATTAAATTTATAAACTTTGAAGTTCCAGCACCCAAAACGCGATGATGAGGAGGAGACTAATAATCATTCCTGAGAAAATCATAAGAAGACCTCTATTCTCAACCTGAATGGTTTCCAGCTCCTGCTCAAACAATTCCTGCTGCTCCTTTTCCAGTTTGAAATACCGCTGAAATCCCAACCTGTTGGCAAGTTTACCCTTATTGGTAAGATAAACCTGTCCGCGGTCGTTAATATATATAAGTCGCTTTTCTCTCAACGTATTAATAAAATCTATGGATGTGCTTTGTCTCAGGTCTGTCGCCATGATACCATCCTGTAGATTATTTAGGGTATATGTGTTTTGCTTCATGTTAACAAGTCTTTAACTTTCGAGTAATACTAATTAAAAGAAGTTAAACATCATTTCCTAAAGAAATCTTAATTTTAACTTCTGTGAAACGCTAATTAAAAAGGATAAAGGGTTGTGTATGCAATTAATTGCCATTGGATAATAACCACGAAAACCTGATCAGACTCTGATAAAGATGCTGAAATAGTATTGATTTAGAGTTGCACAGATCTTGAATTAAAAGAACTGGAATCAAGTTATTTTAGATATATATATATTTACAATTTATAGGTATTAAAATCACAAATGTAAAAGCAGTAAAATAAAGGATTAGATTCCAAGTTTTACTGCAAGCCTTCTCTTTACAAGCACACATTATCTGAACATCCAACTAAAAACAAATAAACCTGCCAGATTAGGCAGGTTTTTCTATTCAGAAATAAAAGCTGAGATTATTTTACGTCTTCCATTTTAATTTCTTCACCTTCTTTATTCAAAAGTTTTACTTCATCAAAGCCCATATCTTTGAATTGTTCAAACTGAGTCTTTGCATCTCCAACAACCAGATAGGCCATTTTTGACTCATCCAGATACTTTTTCGCCAATTCCTGATGTTGCTCCAATGTCATGTTATTAACAATATTTTCTTCTTTCTCAATATAATTTGAATCAAGATCATAGGCACTCATTTCTTGTAACATTCCTAAAAGCGATCCTTGAGTTTCAAATCGGCGAGCATTTGACTTAATCAGTGCATTTTTCGTGAATTGCAGGTCTTCCTGAGAAATCCCATCTTTATACTTAGAAATTTCATCTCTGAAGATCTTTACCGATTCTCCTGTAGTATTTGTTCTAACCGAAGACGATGCCGTAAAGGTTCCTGGAATTTTTGATCCACTAAATCCTGATCGTGCTCCATAAGTGTAGCCTTTTTCTTCTCTAAGAATAAGGTTTACATTTCCGGAAAAGGATCCTCCTAATTTGTAGTTCATTACTTCTAAAGGATAGTAATCCTCGTTAGTTCTTGGAATCGCAATGTAACCAATATTAATAATGGATTGCTTCGCGTCTCGAACATCTACAAAATAGAGAGATGCCTTTTCACGATTATTCTGAATTTGAAAATCAGGAATATTGACTTCTTTCGCTTCCCAGTTATTCTTAAGACCTTCAGCAGCCGCCAAAGCTTCAGCTTTATTTACATCACCAACTACATGTAATCTTGCCACAGAAGGTGAGAAGTTTTTAGCATAGAATTCTTTCAGATCTTCCATACTAACCGCTTCCACATCTACTTTTGTACCTGAAGTAGTATAAGCGAATGGATGATCTTCACCATAAAGAATTTTATTGTAAACCCTGTTTGCAATGGCATTAGGGTTTGCATCATTTCTTTCTATCCCATTGATAGTACTGGTTTTAATCCTTGCTAATTCTTCTTCATCCCATCTTGGTTCCAATAGAATTTCTTCCACCAGATCCATGGTTTTTGAAAAATTTCTTTTCAGAGAGTTTCCGCGAATTACGATAGATTCATTGGTAGTATACATATAAATGCTCGCACCAAGTAGCGCGATGGCGTCCTCAATTTCCTGCGGAGTTTTGTTAGCTGTTCCTTCCATCATGATATCGCTCATTAAATTAGCAACACCATTGTTTTCAAGATCATCCAGTAAATGTCCGCCTTCTATAACCAAACTAAAAGTTACCAGTGGTAATTCATTCTGTTCGATTCCGTAAACTTCTAAACCATTTGCCAGCTCCGTATTCCACGCTTCAGGTACACTGAGACTAGGAGATTCACCCATTTCCGGTTGCACAGATCTGTCAAAATTTGAAGGAGTTTTTTCGACTTCTTCAGTAGAAGTTTCTGCTACTTCAGTTTCTTTATTCTCAGTAATCTTCTCTTCTACAACCTGGGCTTTTTCAGAATTTTCAGCAATTAATTCGGTTTTACCCTTCGGCACAAAACTGGTCATTACATAAGGCTTGTCCTTGATATATTCAGTATAGACTCGCATTACGTCCTCTTTGGTCACATTTTTAATGTTTTCCAGATCCTGCTTATAGAAATTAGGATCACCAGCAAGAACATCATAGCGAGCTAACTGGAAAGATTTTCCAAGAACACTGCTAATACCGTTATAGAAATCTGTTTCTAATCCTGCTTTGATCTTTTCAATATCAAAATCTGTAACTCCCTCTTGTTCGAAAAGTTCAAGAGCCTCTTCAATACCCATTTCAATATTATCAAGATCTACTCCTGAATTTGCCGTCACGTTAATAGTAAACTGACCCGCTAATTGACTCGGACTATTATACGCATTGGCGCGAGAAGTAAGTTCTCTCTCCTTTACAAGCACTTCGTATAATGGTGCATCTTTCCCATTATATAGAATTTGCCCAAGATAATTTAGCGCATAAGAATCTTCATTGTACTGTTCAACAACAGGCCATACCATATTTAATTGCGGTGCGGTAGCAAAATTATCTTCGTGATATAAACGCTTGGTTTCATCAAGCGTCACCAATTGAGTTTCTAATGGTTCGACTTCCTGACCTTTTTTGATCTCCCCAAAATATTTTTCAATAAGTTCTCTGGCCTCATCCTCTTCAAAATCTCCGGCTAATACTAGCGTAGCATTATTAGGACCATAAAATTTGTCATAAAACTCCTTGACATCCTCAACTGTAGCATTCTGAAGATCTTCAAGTTCTCCAATCACCTGCCAGCTATAAGGGTGACCATCAGGGTACATATTTTTATCTATTACCCATCCGGTATGCCCATAAGGATTATTATCTACACGTTGTCTTTTTTCATTCTGAACCACTTCCTGCTGATTGGCAAAAGCTGCTTCGGTTACTGTATTGATTAAAAAGCCCATTCTATCAGACTCCAACCAAAGCACTGTTTCCAGAGCATTTTTAGGAACTACTTCATAATAAATCGTCCCATCCTGCCAGGTTCCCCCGTTTAAAGTACCGCCAACATCCTGTATTGTTTTGAAAAACTGATCCTGCGGAACATTTTCAGATTCCTGAAACAGCATATGCTCAAACAAATGGGCAAACCCTGTTCTACCCTTCTTCTCACGGTTAGAGCCAACACCATATTGAATCGCTACGGAAACAATAGGATCTGATTTATCCTCGTGTAGAATAACATTCAAGCCGTTTTCCAGCTCATACTTTTTGAATTCAAGACTCAGGTCTGCACTTGCCTCGGCTTTCACCGTGTCCTGTTCCACCTTGGTCTGATCTGGTCCTGCGGAAGTATTCTGCGGAGTATCCTTAACCTTACAGGATACTGCAGCCAAAAATGTAAATGAAAGCGCTAAAGCCTTCATATTAAATCTGACGTTTGTCATATAATTAATGTTTTTGTTAAGATTTCTGAATTTAATAAAAATCACGCTTGTACTTTGCTAGTTTTCAGATAAATTGAAATAATCCTTGAAAATTATATAATAAGCCAATAAAAATTCGAGATTTCAACTCAGGAATCTAATATATAATATGATCTCAATTACTATAACCGATTCTGAAAACTACCTCTGCTAGAGGTCTTCTAATAATACTAAGTCGACTCATAAGACATTCTGTAGCTTAAATAGAAAATAGTCTAAGTCCCGACAAGAGTTGCAAATTTCAGAATGTAATAATTTCATTTCAGCAGAAAGTAATGCTACTCAAATTACTAACATTCAATCTTGTTCTTTTAAGCTATTGTGAATTTTAACGAAAAATTCCGAGAATCTAGAGGCTTATGCGATATCTTAAATATGAAATTTATAATAATTTAAATGACACGCTTTAATATTTCATCACATATAGGGGGCGTACTCCTAATGCTTCCAGGTTTTATGATAGCCAGTAATATTCCGCAGGATTCCACCGATAAGAAAATAGAGCAACTTCAGGTAGGCGTTTTTGAACAAACACCTTATATGTTCAAGGATAATAATGGAAATTGGGATGGCATTAGCATCCGACTTTGGAGAAATGTTGCCAATGATTTAAATTATAGTTTCGATTTCCAGGAAATAGATCCGGAATTAGCAAATAGTAGTCTAAAAGATAAACAGGTCGATATTTTACTTTTAAGTGAACTAACTACAAAGGAGGACAGCCTGGTAGACTTTAGTCATATCTATTATACTGCGAATATGGGAGCAGCGACCTCCCCGGCAATGGATCTTGGAGCCATTATTAAAAGTTTTTTCAGTAAAAGATTCTGGATCATAGTTTTAATACTTTCTGTATTGTTGCTAATCGTAGGAACCATCATGTATTTTGTAGAGCGCAGAAGCAACGATGAAAATTTTGGAGGCGAACGTTCAATCATAAAAGGTATAGGTTCAGGTTTTTGGTGGGCAGGTGTAACTATGACTACAATTGGATATGGTGATAAGGCTCCGGTAACTTTTTGGGGCAGAGTCATCGCACTTTTCTGGATGCTTATCGCCATGGCTGTCACGGCGGTTCTAACTGCATCTTTAGTAAGCGCGGTGATGGGCAGTTCTTCCAGTAAAAAACTGGCAATCCCTACCGACCTTAAAGACATGAAAGTACTTGCGTTGCAGGAATCAAAAGCATCCACATATTTAGAAGAAGAAAGAGTAAGTTTTCAAAAGGTTTCTGATCTTAAAGATGGTCTACAGCTTGTAAACTCCAGAAAGGCCGATGTCATCCTGCATAATATTCCGCAGCTTAATTATTATATAAACAGCGATGCAGCTCTCAGTCTTCGTGTTCAACCTATCTTACTAAATCCTCGTTTATATGCCATGGGTATTCGTAATAAAATTAATTTACGCGAAGATCTAAATTGTTCTATTTTGAAAGTAATACAGACTTCTCAATGGCAACGTGAGCTGGACAGATTTATTCCGGATAAGAGATAGCAATTACGTGAAAGACATTGATTTTAAATTGAATTATTTATAATATTGAAACTCGAGCTCCTTTTTTAAATCAAGGTTGAAATCACTTCTAGTTTATTATTAGTATAATTCACTTTTTTGATAAATAACTGAAATTTCAATTAATTCGGTTTCAGATTCAACAAACCATGGAATTCTGTATGGAAAAAATGGATTAAAAAACCCTCAAAATCAACAGACTAAGAGGGCTTTAGTACTCGGGACGGGACTTGAACCCGTACGACCTAATGGTCATTGGATTTTAAGTCCAACGTGTCTACCAATTCCACCACCCGAGCTTAAAATTATAATTGAGCGAAAAACGGGATTCGAACCCGCGACCTCCACCTTGGCAAGGTGGCGCTCTACCAACTGAGCTATTTTCGCGATTTTAAAGAACACAACGCCTTTTATCATAGCGTTAATTGCGGAGGCAAATTTAAAACAAATCTTATAACAGCAAAGAATTATTTAAGAAAAAAGATTCCTCAAAAACCAATTCTTTCCAGCATGGATGCTTATCTCTTCATTATCAGTAATTAGGAGTTGAGCAACTTTCATTTAATATGTACTTCAGCAATAATTAACTGCAATACTTAAAGTGCAACCCATAATATACTTACTGCTTACTGAGCATTCTCTTGATCTCATTCAGTTTCATTAGTGCTTCTACCGGCGTTAGTGTATCAATATCAATTCCCAGTAGCTCTTGCTTCAAATCTTCCAGTAAAGGATCATCCAGATTGAAAAAACTAAGTTGCATTTCCTCTTCCGCAGAACTTTTCATAACCACCCCAGAATCTTCCATCGAGTGGGAAGCCTCCAGTTTTGCAAGAATTTTGTTCGCTCGATGTAATACCATTTGTGGCATCCCCGCCATCTTTGCGACATGTATCCCGAAACTATGTTCACTACCTCCAGGCACCAGCTTTCGAAGAAACAATACATTATCCTTTAATTCCTTGACCGAAACATTATAATTCTTAATCCTGCTAAAGGTTTCACACATCTCATTCAACTCATGATAATGTGTAGCGAAGAGTGTTTTTGGCCGGGCCGGATGTTCGTGCAAATACTCACTAATCGCCCAGGCGATACTAATCCCATCATAGGTACTGGTTCCCCTACCAATTTCATCAAGCAGCACGAGACTTCTTTCAGAAATATTATTCAGAATACTCGCAGTTTCATTCATTTCTACCATAAAAGTAGATTCTCCCATCGAAATATTATCGCTTGCTCCTACTCGTGTAAAGATTTTATCCACCAGGCCAATTTCCGCAGCTTTCGCTGGCACAAAACTTCCCATTTGAGCCATAAGTACGATTAACGCAGTTTGTCGCAATATGGCCGATTTACCACTCATATTTGGCCCCGTAATCATAATGATCTGCTGGTCCTCTCGATCAAGATTAACATTGTTGGTCACGTAAACTTCTCCAGATGGTAATTGTTTCTCGATCACCGGGTGCCTTCCTTCTTCGATCGCTAGTGCATAACTATCGGTGATAGACGGACGCGAATAATTCTCCAGTTTCGCCAATTGAGCAAACGAAGCAAGACAATCCAGTCTTGCGATCAACTTTGCATTTCGCTGTACAGGATCAATATATTCAGCCATCCAGGAGATCAGTTTTGAGAATAATTCCTGTTCAAGTTGCTGGATCTTCTCCTCTGCTCCCAGAATCTTAGACTCGTATTCCTTGAGCTCTTCTGTAATATAACGTTCAGCGTTTACAAGAGTTTGCTTTCTGTTCCAGGTTTCCGGCACCTTGTCTTTATGTGTATTTCTAACTTCGATATAATAACCGTACACATTGTTCTTCCCGATCTTTAAGGATGTGATGCCTGTTTCCTGGGTCTCACGTTTGATCATATTATCCAGATAATCCTTTCCAGAAAAAGCTATGGCCCGCAGGTCATCTAATTCTGAAGAAAAACCTTTCGCGATCACATTTCCTTTCTGAACATTGACTGGAGCTTCTTCAGTAATACTTTCAGAAATCTTACTACGCAACAAATCGCAGCTGTTCAAAGTATCTCCAATAACCCTGATCGCTTCATTATCGCATTCCAGAGCGAGTTCTTTAATTGGCATAATGGCATTCAGCGAATGTCTTAGCTGGTTTACTTCACGCGGACTTATCTTCTGAGTAGCAACCTTGGAGATTAGACGTTCCAGATCGCTCATTTCTCTTAATTGCTCCTGAATTCTTTCCAATCTATCCGGATTCTTCAGTAGAAAATCTACTACTTCCAGACGTTGTTCTATAAGATTCGCATCTTTGAGCGGTAGTGCCAGCCAGCGTTTTAAAAGTCGGCCACCCATTGGTGAGATCGTTTTATCGATCACATCCAGCAAGGTCACAGCGTTTGCCGCATTAGAATGATACAACTCTAGGTTCCTGATGGTAAACCTGTCCATCCATACGTATTGCTCTTCTGCGATTCGGTTTAAAGAAACTATATGCTGAAGGCGATGATGCCTGGTTTCTCCAAGGTAATAGAGCACCGCCCCAGAAGCTACAATACCCTCTTCAAGATGGTCTACACCAAAACCTTTTAGCGATTTTGTTCCGAAGTGATCGTTGAGAGTTTCATGAGCATAGTCACTTTTAAAGATCCAGTCATCCAGAAAGAAACAATGATGATCCTTGCCAAATTCTGATGTAAAATCCTTCTTATACTTCTTTTGAACCAGAATTTCACTAGGTGAAAAGTTCTGAAGTAGTTTATCAATATATTCCTGATTTCCCTGTGCGCATAAAAATTCACCCGTAGAGATATCCAGAAAGGAAATTCCCAGGTTTTTCTTTCCGAAGTGAACGGCACAAAGAAAATTATTTGATTTACTACTTAATATATCGTCGTTGAAAGCAACTCCTGGAGTAACCAGTTCGGTCACGCCTCTTTTAACGATCGTTTTAGTCATTTTCGGGTCCTCTAACTGATCGCAAATAGCAACACGCTGACCTGCTCTTACTAATTTTGGCAGATAGGTATTAAGTGAATGATGAGGAAATCCAGCCAGCTCCGTGCGCTCACCGCCGTTATTACGATTGGTAAGTACAATATTGAGAATTCGTGCAGCCTTCACCGCATCTTCTCCAAAAGTTTCATAAAAATCTCCGACCCTGAAAAGAAGCATGGCGTCAGGGTATTTCAGCTTAATGCTATTGTACTGTTTCATTAAAGGGGTCACCTTCTGCGGTTTTTTCTCTGCCAATTTTCCGGGATTTTATGGAATGCTAATGTAAAGATTCAGGACTTTGCCCGAAAATTTAATCTAAAATTTCGACAAGAAGCGTCATGATAAATAGTGCAGACCATAAAATAGTTCTGGACCAGTTTTTGGAGACCAGGTTCCCGGTGATCTGCTCGCAACTTTCAGATGGTTTGATCGCATTGTGTAAAGGCACAAAAATAAGAAAGGTAAGCAGCCATAAAGCTACTATAAGAAGTAGACTGGTGATTTCATAAACACCCCGGTGCAGGAATAATTGCCAACTCGCAAAGATCAATTGCAAGATCATTAAAGGCCCCACGATCACCCCTATTCTTACGGTATATTTTTTATGCCAGTCACCAAGTTCATTCTGCCCATAATGACAAAGCCCGGGATAAATGACCAGTTGCACGACCCAGATTAGAACCATAAGTCCGAAATCAAGCAAAAGTCTGATCGTATGTAGTTCCATCGAATCCAAATTTATAGATTATTGATATCCCGCAGCCTGCAAATTAAACAACTCGGCATATAATTTATCATTCGCCATCAACTCCAGGTGAGTTCCAATTTCTTCCACCTGACCGTTTTTTAAAACCATAATTCTGTCTGCAATACGCACGGTACTAAATCTATGCGAAATGATCACCGCCGTTTTACCTTGAGTTAATTGAATAAAGCGCTGGAATGCTTCGGTTTCTGCGCGGGCATCAAGAGCCGAAGTTGGTTCGTCAAGAATCAGCACCTCTGCATCTTTCATATAAGCCCGGGCGATCGCAATTTTTTGCCATTGACCTCCGGAAAGATCCTTCCCGTTCTTAAACCTTTTCCCTAACTGCTGTGCATAGCCAAGCGGTAATTCTGAAACTACTTCCTGCGCCAGACTTTTCTGTGCAGCACTGTCTATTCGGGATTGATTGCCTATTTCTCCAATTTCACCCATGGCAATATTTTCACGCAGGGTCAATTCAAATTTCACAAAATCCTGAAAGATCACACCAAAATATTGCTGATACGCCGCCTGGTTATACTTTTGAATTGGAACATGATCAAGTAAGATCTCCCCTTCCGTTGGTTCATAAAACTGTAAAAGCAATTTGATCAATGTTGTTTTTCCAGCTCCGTTCTCACCAACAAAAGCCAGTTTTTCTCCAGCTCTAAGGTGAAAATTGATATTTCTAACCACCCATTTTTTAGATTTTGGATATTTAAAACCAACATTTTTAAACTCGAAACCATGTTTGATCTCTTTTGGTAACTCAAGCTTTTCTTCTGAATTTTCATTGCTGAAGGACAGATCCAGGAATTCGAAATAATCCTGAAGATAGAGAGCACTCTCGGTAATCTGAGTAAAACGGGTGAAAAAACCTTGTAATTTTGATCGTAATCTATTGAAGGATCCAGATAAGAAAGTCAGGTCACCAATACTGAAGATCCCGGCAACAGTTCTAAAGATGATAAATACGTAAGCACCATAATAGGCTCCTGTTCCAATAATATTAAAAACTGAACCCCAACCAGCTCTTTGTTTCGCCAGGCTCTTACTTTGCTTATAATATTTTGCTGATAGATTCTGAAATCTTCCCGCAAGATAATTTGAGAGTCCGAACAACTTCACCTCTTTTGCAGTGACATCACTGGCACCCGCGTAACGTAAATAATCAAGTTCCCGTCTTTCCTGGGTCCAGCTTCGGGCCAGAGAATAGCTTGTTCCACTAAACTTGATCTCGTTAATAATGGTTGGAATAATTGAAACGATTAAAAGAATGATTAACCATGGCTCGAAAGCAACGACCCCGGCAAGTAAAGAGATTATCACAATGACATCCTCTCCCTGGGTCAAAATATTAGACATTAACCCTACTCTTCCCGTAGTTTGCTGCCGCGCTCTTTCCAATTTATCGTAAAATTCAGAATCTTCAAGTTGATCGAGATTAAGTTCGGATGTCTTTTTTATTATTCTGACAGATGTATCTATGGAGTATTGGTCACCCAAAAGCGCATCACTTAAACTAATCCCACGACTTAGCAGATCTGATAGTATAGCCAGTCCAAATTCTGCCGCCACCAGTATCCACAATCTATCCAGGTCTTTTACTTCATTCCCAATCTGCAGAATTACTTCATCAATGATCAATTTTCCCAGCAAAAGCATGATCACTGGTAACACCGCATTTAAAACACGACCAGAAATATTGGCATAAAAAAGTGACGGATTCACTTTCCTTATTTCTTTAAAAAATCTCGGAACGAATTTTAGGGAAGCAAAACTTTCTCTAAAATTGATTTTATTAGCTTCTAATGTCTTTTTTCTTCTTGGCAAATTCTAATTTTTGGATGCCTTGCAATTTAAGCGAAAGCGATAAAAAATGAGCTGCTTAGGTCGTAATTACAACTTAATCCTAACATTTGTACAAGCTGCGAAACTGGATACCCCTATTTGCTTCTGAAGATTTGCTATTTTTGCCGGCATGGCAAACAGGAAACTTAAAAATGCGGAACTGGACCGGAAAACGGTTTCAGAATTTAAAGAAGCAACCAAGACTCCAATTATAATCATTCTGGACAATATTAGAAGTCTGAATAATATTGGATCGGTTTTTAGAACTGCCGATGCGTTTTTGATCGAAAAGATCTATTTATGCGGAATTACCGCCAGACCACCCCACAAGGATATTCAAAAAACCGCTCTGGGCGCCACGGAGACTGTCGCATGGGAATATGTGGAAGATACTCTTGAGCTTGTCACAAAACTTCAGCAGGAAGGAAAAAAAGTCTACGCCATAGAACAAGCCGAAAATGCTGTGATGCTGGATAAATTTGAACTTTTAAAGGATCAGACTTCCGCAGTAATATTCGGGAATGAAGTAAAAGGTGTGCAACAGGAAGTAGTAACTGCCAGTGATGCGGTTATCGAAATACCTCAGCTGGGAAGCAAACATTCTCTGAACATTTCAGTAAGCACAGGGGTTGTAGTATGGGATCTTTTTTCGAAATTACAGCGATAAACTAGTTTACAGCTTTATCGATTTCGGCCAGAAGCTTTAAATAATCCTGCCGGTTCGCCACGAAATCCAAGTCTGAAATATCGATGATCTGCACCTTCATATTACTTTGAGACTTGATAAAATTCAGGTAACTCTTATTGATCTCGATCAAATACTCCGGTTGAATATTCTGCTCATAATCCCTGCCTCTTTTCTTGATATTTTGAAGCAACCTGTCGGTATTTTGATACAAATAGATATAAAGTTCCGGTTTTACCAGCTCCTTATACATTAGATGGAATAACTTGTGATACAGTGAATATTCATCTTCATGCAGCGTAATTCTTGCAAAAATAAGTGACTTGAAAACGTCATAATCTGAAATGATAAAGTCCTTAAATAGATCGTACTGCGCGAGGTCATCTGAGAGTTGCTGATACCTGTCTGCCAGGAAAGACATTTCCAATGAAAATGCATAGCGATCCTTATCCTCGTAAAACTTTGGTAGAAATGGGTTATCCTTAAAGCGTTCGAGAATCAATTTTGCATTAAAATCTTCGGAAACCATCGTGGAAAAACTGGTTTTACCGGCACCAATATTTCCTTCTACAGCGATATAATTACAAGCAGGAAAATTATACTTAATACCCGGAATATTTAATTTCTCTGACACCTTATTAATTTCTGAAATATCACTGGTCTCTGCAAGTAGATCGCGATACGACCTTTTAAGAACCGGGTGTATTTCCTTTGCTGCAATATCCTGAAGCGGCAATAAAACGAATTTTCTATCTGGAATTCCGGGATGTGGGATCTGCAAGTTCTCTACCTGAATGATCTCATCTTCAAAAATTAGAAGATCCAGATCGATCACCCTGTTTTGATAAGCACCGGAATTATTTCTCTCTCGTCCCTGTTTATTTTCTATTGCCTGTAAACTTTTTAGAATTCGCTGTGGATCCAGTCTTGTTTCGATCTTCGTACAGGCATTGTAAAATGAATTTCCTTCAAATCCCCAGGCCGGAGTTTCGTAAATACCAGAAACCTCCCGAACCCATCCAATATTTTCATGAATTTGATCAAGCGCAGTTTGCATATAACCTAGACGGTCGCCAAGGTTACTACCTAAGGCCAATAGTACTGTTTTAGGGGAATTCAAAACGGATTAAGAAAATTTTAATAGGTAGCTTCAAATAATTTCACAGCAAATTAAGCAAAACAAAAGCACATACTCTTAATTTTGTAGCAAGACTTAATAAAAAAATTTGAGTAAACTTTCCCGGAAAAATAAGCACAGGGCTTTACAAATTTATATGATCCTGAGCGCGTTATTCATTGCCTCTCTGGTGGTCTCCAACCTGATCTTTCAAAAGTTTTTTTACTGGGATTTCTTCGGAATTTACACTTTTGAGATTTCCGTAGGAATTTTACCATATCCAATCACATTTTTGATCACCGATATTATTAGCGAGATCTATGGAAAAAAGAAGGCTAATCAGGTAGTAACCACGGGAATATTTGCCTCGGTTTTTTCCTTATTAATTATTTATATCGCAGATTATGTTCCTGCAACCAGCTGGTCACCCATCAATAACGAAATCTTTGGAAGGGTCTTTGGTGCTACTACTATTGCGGTTTTTGCCAGCATGGTCGCCTATTTGCTGGCTCAGTATGTGGACATTCAGCTATTTCATTTCTGGAAGAAACTTACCCGCGGGAAACATCTCTGGCTAAGAAACAATTTCTCTACTTTCCTGTCCCAGTTCGTAGATACATTCTCGGTCCTATTCTTGCTCTGTACATTTAATAAAATTTCATGGGAACTCTTTGGCGGACTCTTACTTAGCGGATTTCTTTTTAAAGTTTTGGTTGCTGCGATAGACACGCCATTTTTGTATGCTGCGGTTTTCGCCTTCAGAAAATATTTTAAGCTGAAGCCTGCGGAAGAATTACAATTTGATTAACCTACTCTCGAATAGCATAGCTGTTCTAAAATATAGAATTATGAAAAAAGCATTTAAAATAATTGGATTTACACTACTAACCATCATCATCCTATTAGTGATCGCACCTTTTGTATTTGAATCTCAGCTGAAGGATCTCGTGAGAAAAACATTGAACGAGAACATGGATGCTCAGGTAGATTTTGAAGATATTAACCTTAGTATGTTTCGAAATTTTCCTGATGCTACTTTGGTGATCGAGGATCTTAGCATTATAAATAACGAACCTTTTAAAGGAGATACTCTTGCACTTAGTGAAGAGATCATCCTGGAAATGACTGTCAAGGAACTTTTTAAGAGTAGCTCTGAACCTAAAAGAGTAGATCAGGTAAAGATCAATAACGCCTATCTAAATATCAAGGTGGACTCATTGGGACAAGCCAATTATGATATTGCTATTGAAGATACCACGGCAACCGCCGCAGATTCGACCGCTACAGGATTCAGCCTGGACCTAAAGCACTATGAGATCAACAATACCAGGATTAAATATGTGGATGAGTCGGCGAAGATCTCACTGGATGTTGAAAACCTGAATCATGAAGGAAATGGTGATTTCTCTCTTGCTACTTCTGAATTGGAAACCTATTCCGAAGCACTGGTAAGTCTAGATTACGATGGAGTAAATTATCTGAATCAGAATTCCGTTAGCCTTGATGCTGTACTGGAAATGGACCTGGAAAATATGCGCTATACTTTTCTTGAAAACGAAGCCATGGTGAACCAGTTACCCTTAACCTTCGACGGTTATGTGCAGGTAAATGAAAGTGATACTGAAATGGATCTAAGCTTTAAAACCCCTTCTTCAGATTTCAAAAACTTCCTTGCAGTGATTCCTCAAACTTACGCGCAGAATATTGAAAATGTAGAGACCAACGGAGACTTTATCGTTGACGGTAGAATCTTCGGAAAAGCTGACGATACCTATATTCCGAAGATGAACGTGAAAATATCTTCCAGCAACGCATCCTTCAAATATCCGGAGCTGCCTAAAAGTGTACAGGATATTAACCTGGATATGGTGATCCTCAACGATTCCGGAATTGCAGAAGACACTTATATCGATATCAATACAGCTACTTTCAGAATAGATGAAGATCAATTTTCTGCCAATGGAAAAGTGAGTAATCTTACTGAAAATATGCTGGTAAGTCTAGCCTTAAAGGGAAGTATAAATCTGGCTAACCTCAACAAAGCCTATCCACTGGAGCTCGAACAGGATTTAAACGGAAGGCTTACTGCAGATGTGCAGACCAGTTTCGATATGAATTCTATTGAAAAAGAACAATATCAAAATGTAAAAAGTAAGGGAACGGCTTCTATTTCAAACTTTAGCTATGCTTCTCCTGAAATTCCAAACAAGATCAGTATTTCCAATGCCAATATGAGTTTTAATCAGGGGAATGTTAGTGTTCCTGAATTGAAGCTAAGCACCGGAAAAACAGATCTTACTGCAAATGGAACAATTCAAAACCTGATTGGATTTTTATTTACAGATCAGCAGCTAAAAGGTGATTTTAAAGCTAGATCGAATGTGTTTTCTGTGAATGATTTTATGTTGGCTGAAACTGAAGAGGTCACAACGACGACTGAAGATGGCGAACAAAAAACAGAAAGTAAGACCACCGGAAAGGAAGCCGTAAAAATTCCTTCTTTTCTGGATATTCAGTTACAATTTGATGCTAATACAGTTTATTATGATAATCTGGAATTAAAGAATGTAACTGGATTATTGATTATTAAAGATGAATCTGCCAGATTGCAGAACGTATCTACCAATATTTTCAATGGTAGTATTGGTGCCAATGGCTTTGTTTCCACAAAAAATCCTACTCCTACTTTCGAGATGAATCTGGATCTAAATTCATTGGATATCGCATCATCTTTTAACGGACTTGAACTTATGCAGAATCTTGCTCCACTGGCAAAAGCCATGAAAGGAAAAGTACAGTCCAAAGTAAATTTAAAGGGTAACCTGAACGAGGATCTTACCCCGCAACTTACCAGCCTTGTGGGTGATGCTCTTGCAGAGTTACTTACTGCAGAACTCGACCCGCAACAAGCAGCATTATTGTCAAAACTTGATAGTCAGCTTGGTTTCATCAATTTCGATAAGATCGATCTTTCTAATCTTAAAACGAAACTTTCATTTAATGATGGACAGGTAGCTATTGCACCATTTGATTTTGACATTAAAGGTGTTAAGTTCCAGGTTAGCGGTACTCATGGATTTGATATGAATATGAACTATGACCTTAAACTGGACATTCCGGCAAAATATCTCGGAAATGAAGTAGGCGGAACACTTGGAAAACTAAGTGGTGAAGACTTCTCCAATATGATGGTAGCACTACCCGTTGGGATCACCGGAAGTTTTCAAAATCCAAAAATCAGTTTGAACATGCAGCAGGCAGTGAACAGTCTTACGCAAAAGGTGGTTGAAAAGCAAAAAGGCAAGCTGGAAGATAAAGCTGTAGATGCGATCAATGATATCCTTCAGGGGAAACGTGATCCCAAAAAACCTTTCAGTAAAAACGATACAACTGCTGTAAAGCAGGACAGCATCGCTCAAAGCAAAACAACTAAATCTGATACTATTCAGAAGTCACAGAAGGAGCAGGTTCAGAATGCTGCAAAGAATATTCTTGGTGGCATCTTGAAGAATAATAAAAAGAAAACTGATACCACTACCAATAATAATTAGGAGCGAAAAAGCAGAACCTTCCGGTTCTGCTTTTTTTTTGTATCTAAAATTACAGCACTACTTTGATCTCGACTACGTGACCCTCATGACCTCTTACATTGAATGCAGTGCCATCATCAAAAATGAGATACTGACCTTTGATGCCGCGTAATAAGCCTTCATAATACGGACTCTTACTTAAATTCAAAGTCTTTACTTTTTCAGGGTATTTCTCTACCGGAAATTTGATTTCGGTCTCCTTGTTACTGGCCAGGTAATATTCACGTGCTTCATCTGGAATGAATGGCTTCAGTTTATCTCTTTCAGCGTGAAGATCCAGATCAAGCACATCGTTAGTAAGCATTTTCCTCCAGTTCGTCTTATCGGCTACATGATTCTTTAGGGCAACTTCAGTAATTCCGGCAAGATAACGATTGGGAACCTCCACAATTTCGATCGCTTCATGTGCACCCTGATCAATCCATCTTGTAGGCACCTGAGTTTTACGCGTAACCCCAACTTTCACATCACTTGAATTTGCCAGGTAGACAATATGCGGTTGCAGCTGTGATCTCTTTTCATACTCCAGATCACGATCTACCTCATCTAAATGCGCTTTACTCTTCTCCGGACTAATCACCCATTCCCCAGCCTGGGGTATAGAGCTGAAACAATCATAACATAAACCCTGTCTGAAAATCTTCTTCTGAAGCCCACAATTCAAACACTCATATTTGAGAAAGTTGATGCTTATTTTCTTGCCTATCAATTGATTCATATGAATGAAATCATCCTTCCAGACTAAATAATACTGGACTGTATCGCTAAGTTCGGTTCTCATTTTGGTAAGGACACCGCTATAGATCATTGAATTTTCTTTTTAAGACTAAACTATTTTTTTGCAGGCTTCAAAGAATCCGTTATTTTTAACCAGATAACGTCACGCCTGCAAAACAAGGCTTAAAGATAGAAATAAATAATGCCAATTCCATTAGTCAACTCCATTGCTTCTTGGTTCTTAAAGAAGAGAATTCATCAAATGGAATTGTTCATTAAGTATCCTCATGAGGTACAGCAAGAGCTGCTTCGAAACCTAATTACCAAAGCAAAGAATACTGAAGTTGGGAAGCGCTACCATTTTTCTGAGATCAATAATTACCAGAAATTCAGGGAACGTGTTCCTATTCAGAAATATGAAGATATCGAAAGTGATATTGAGCGTAGCCGTAAAGGTGAACATAATATTTTCTGGCCGGGAGCTATTCGTTGGTTTGCAAAATCCAGCGGTACCACCAATGCAAAAAGCAAATTTATTCCCGTTAGTCAGGATTCACTGGAAGCCTGCCATTACGCTGCCGGGAAAGACCTCATCTGCATATACCTGAATAACAATCCTGGATCGCAGATGTTTACCGGTAAAAGTCTGCGTCTGGGAGGAAGCAAGGAACTTTACCAGGAAAACGGAACAAGCTACGGAGATCTTTCAGCTATTCTTATAGATAATATGCCTTTCTGGGCAGAGTTTAGTAGCACTCCGAGTAACGAAGTTTCATTGATGCATGACTGGGAAACCAAGATGCAGGCAATTGTAAACGAAACCATTAAGGAACGGGTGACCAGTCTTGCCGGTGTTCCTAGCTGGATGCTGGTTTTACTGAATAATGTGCTGCAAAGTACTGGAAAAGAAAACGTATTTGAGGTCTGGCCTCACCTGGAAGCATATTTTCATGGCGGAGTAAGTTTCGAGCCTTATGCTTCCCAATACCAGAAAATTTTACCCAAGGAAGATTTTAGGTTCTATGAGATCTACAATGCTTCTGAAGGCTTTTTCGCCTGTCAGGATCTTAACGATTCCAAAGAAATGCTACTCATGCTGGATTACGGAATTTTTTATGAGTTTATTCCCATGGACAGCTATGGCTCTGCACTGGAACACGCTATCCCACTTGATGAAGTGCAAATTGGCGTGAACTACGCTGTAGTGATCACAACAAATGCCGGCTTATGGAGATATAAGATTGGTGATACCATTAAGTTTACTAATACTAATCCTTACCGCATTAAAGTTACCGGGAGAACCAAGCATCATATCAATGTTTTTGGTGAAGAACTTATCATTGAAAATGCTGAATCTGCTCTCAAAAAAGTATGTCTTTTAACTAATTGTGAGATTAAGGATTATACGGTTGCCCCAATATTTATGGAAGGTCGTGAGAAAGGTGCCCATGAATGGATGATCGAATTCAAGAACGAACCGAGAGATTTCGATAATTTCAAAGTTCAGCTTGATCTTGCCTTGCAAGAGGTAAATAGTGATTATGAGGCAAAAAGGTACAATAACATGACCCTAAATGCGCCGCTTGTACACCAGGCGCGTCCTGATCTTTTTTATGATTGGTTGAAAATGCATAACAAAGTTGGCGGTCAGCACAAAGTACCAAGACTTTCGAATTCCAGAACTTATCTCGAGGAATTGTTGAAATTAAGCAATTAGCCCATGGCGAGCGAGAAAGAAAAGATGCTCAGTGAGCAGGCCTATAAAGCTTCAGACAAGGAATTATTCAAAGAGCGACTGCATGCTCAAAAAACTTGTTTTGGTTTTAATAATATATCGCCTGAACTAATTAATGAAAGACACGATCTCATTCGCAGAATACTTGGTTCAGTTTCTTCGGAATTTTATATACAGCCGCCATTTCAATGTGATTATGGCTACAATATTCACCTTGGAAATCACTTTTACTCGAATTATAATCTAACCATACTGGACTGCGCTGAAGTTAGGATAGGTGACCATGTAATGATCGCTCCAAACGTGAGTATTTTTACGGCCGGACATCCTATAGATGCAAATAAGCGAAACGAAGAATGGGAATATGCAATTCCTGTGACAATTGGTAATAATGTTTGGATAGGCGGAAATTCAGTAATAAATCCTGGAGTGAGTATTGGCGATAATTCTGTAATTGGATCTGGAAGTGTTGTAACCCGTGATATCCCTTCCAATGTGATCGCTGCAGGAAATCCATGCAAAGTCATTAGGGAGATCACCAAAGCTGATGAAAACTTCTATTTTAAGGATAGAAGATTTTAAAAAAGATCCGACAGTAATTACCGCCGGATCTAATATTTCTAAAGTGTTTTGGCTACTTTATCTACTACCTCGATCGTACGATCAAGATCTTCGTAGCTAAGTGCATCACTTATAAACCATGTTTCATAGGCACTTGGTGCGATATAAATTCCATTTTCCAACATCCCATGGAAGAATTTATTAAAAGTCCCTAAGTTCGCCGACTTTGCTGCGGAAGCAAAATCTGTTACAGCATCCAATCCAAAATGTACCGAGATCATAGAACCGTATCTATTGATCGTGAAATCGATCTCATTTTGTTTTAATACTTTTTCCATACCCTCGTGCAGGTAGGCTGTTTTCTTATCAATGCTTTCAAAGATCTGTGGATTTGAGCCCAATTCTGTTAGCATAGCTAAACCGGCAGCCATAGCTAAAGGATTTCCACTTAATGTTCCGGCCTGGTAAACTGGTCCTATAGGAGCAAGATGATCCATGATCTCATTTCTTGCCGCGAAGGCCCCAACAGGCAATCCACCTCCAATTACTTTTCCGAAGCAAACGATATCAGCAACCACATTTTCTCTCTGCTGCACACCTCCGGCTGCAAGTCTGAAACCAGTCATTACCTCATCAAAAACAAGTAAAATTCCGGTTGCATCACATATTTCTCGCAAACCTTGTAAAAAACCTTCAGCCGGCGGAATACATCCCATATTTCCAGCCACCGGCTCCAGAATGATACAGGCGATCTCCCCCTTATTAGCTTCTACGAGCTCTTTTACATTTGCTAGGTCATTGAAATTAGCAAGAAAGGTGTCTTTAGCCGTTCCCTGGGTTACTCCCGGGCTGTTTGGTGACCCAAATGTTACTGCCCCACTCCCTGCCTGTATCAGGAAGGAATCACTATGACCATGGTAACAACCAGCAAATTTGATAATTTTATCTTTTCCGGTAAAACCTCGGGCCAGGCGCACAGCACTCATACAGGCTTCAGTCCCGGAATTTACCATTCTTATCTTATCAATATTGGGTACCATTTTAACCGCCAGTTCTGCGATCTTGGTTTCAATTTCTGTAGGCGTTCCAAAAGATGTTCCCATCCTTGCTTTTTCAACTACAGCATCTACTACCGGTTTGTGGGCGTGGCCCAGAATTAGCGGACCCCACGAATTTATATAATCTATTAGTTGATTATCATCCTCGTCATATAAATAGGCTCCTGCAGCTCGCTTAACGAAAACAGGATCTCCTCCAACAGCTTTAAAAGCTCTAACCGGTGAATTCACTCCGCCCGGAATTACTTTTTTAGCATCTGCGAACAAGGCACTACTTCTCTTATAAATCATAACTCTATTCCTCTATTTTACATTCAGGATCTGGCCAATGGAGATGTTATTTCCGTTCAGGCCGTTCCTTCTTTTAATATCTTCTACAGTAGTATCGTATTTTTTGGAGATCGAATACAAGGTATCTCCTTTTTGTACCACATGACTTTCGTTCGTGGTTTTAGGTTGTGCAGCATAGCTACGAGTAGATTTTCCGTTGACGTTTTCATCAAATTTATACAACTCGTAACGTTCAATAAGATCGATCAATTTGTCTGGATAACGCCTGTCTGTTGCATAACCGGCCTTTCTTAAACCTTTGGCCCAGCCTTCATAATCATTAGCATCCAGTTCAAAAAGTTCTGAATATCTACCTCGCCCTGAAAGGAACAGGCTATGATCTCTGTAAGAATATTTCGCGTGCTTATACTTTCTAAAACATTCTCCCTTTCTATCATCATCATGGTATACTTTTTCACCATTCCAATCGTGACATTTAATACCAAAATGATTATTGGCCTGTCTGGTCAATTGCCCATTACCGGCACCAGATTCTAAAATTCCCTGGGCAAGCGTTATACTTGCAGGGATCTTATATAATTTCATTTCTTCCTGGGCAATATCAGAGTAATCCCGAATGTAATCCTCTATCCGATAATGGTACGAATTGCGCGGCATTTCTTCCCGTACATCATCAACGATCTCTGCTGGGGAATTTTTATTCTCTTCCCGTCGATCACTTTTTACAACATCATCTTTCCTGGTATCCACCTTTTTACGACTTCCGCAGGAAGCAGCAAAAACGGCAACAATAAACAGCAGTAAAACTCTATTCAATTTCATAGTTCGGTTATAATTTGTGGCTGCGCTTTTTTTCTCAATCTCTCGTTCATTCCGGCTATTCCCTGCAGGCCTCCGGTATGAATTGCCAAGATCTTTGAACCCTTCGGAAAGTAATTTTTCTGCGCGAGTTCAAAAATACCAAAAAGTAATTTCCCTGTATAAACCGGATCGAGTTTGATTTGGCTTTTTCTGAAAAAATCATTCATAAACTGAATTAATTCTGCAGAAGTCTTTGCATATCCACCAAAATGATAATTAGTATTGATGGACCAGTTCGTATTGGTAGTCATTCTCTCAATTTCTTCGGAAAGATGTTCAGATTTGAGAGCTGAAAAACCCAGTATATTTTGGTGAGTGAAAGAAGCATTAATAATCCCTGCCATAGTTCCTCCAGTTCCTACTGAAGTACATATATAATCATATTCACTATCGGCTTCAGAAAGAATTTCTTCACAACCTTTGATCGCCAGTTCACTTGTTCCACCTTCAGGAATGATCATCGCATCGGGAAATTGAGATTGCAATTGCTTCAGAAATGCTTCAGATTCTTTGTCCCGATATTCTTCCCTGCTTATAAATTTCAGCTTCATTCCGCAGGAATCTGCATACTTCAATGTTGGACTCCATTTTTCTTTCTGAAATTCCAGTTCATCTCCTCTTATAAAACCAATAGTTGAGATACCTTCCAGTTTTCCGGCTGCTGCCGTGGCTGCGATATGATTACTATGAGCACCGCCAAAAGTTAGCAAGCAATTCTTTTTCAATTCTGAAGCTTTCAATACGGAATACTTCAGTTTTCTAAATTTGTTCCCGGAAACTTCAGGATGCAAAAGATCTTCACGCTTAATATGTAGGGTCACTGAATTTGAAAATTCAGCAATAAATTGATTTTCAGAAACAAAAACTTCCGAAGTCTGAAAAATGGAACTCATAATTGCAAAAATAATGCATCTACTTTAGAAGAAAGAATAAGCAATGAAATTCTATAAGCTTACTACATATAGTTCATAAACGCCCAGAACGAACGTTTTTTAAGGTAATTGAGATCGGTTTCACGCCTGTAGGCCTCTTTTTCGAAACTAATATTTCTATAAGCCTGCATCCCATCCTTAAGTGAAGCATATCGTATAAAAAATTCCAGCGCATACCATACATAGAAGAAGATGACGAGCAATTCAATTTGCTGCCGGAGGTGAATACGCTCATGATTGATAAAATATTTATCTTTTTTGAGATGAATATTCTCGAGTATTACAAAAGGCCAGAGGCTAATACCTTTGAATCTCCCTGATAACAGCCTTCTGTTCACGATCAAAATCATGGAATGAATATAAGAAATTGTATTTTAGCGCTATGAATTTTCAGAGAAAAAGAATCCCACTCGAGGACGGAGACTATTACCTGACCCCGGAAGGATACCGCTGTTTTACTGAAAAATATCACTTAAAACGTGGTTATTGTTGCGAAAGTGGTTGTCGTCATTGTCCCTATGGATATAATAGCAAAACAAATAAGCAGGAGTAATTTATCTGGTATTCTCAATTGGCTCTTAAGCTTCAATCGCCTTCTAATCAATCCTTCGGCACGATATTTGAGACTTTTAGAAGACTGAAGAATCTGAAATTATCTGGTATTCTTACTGGAAATCTCATGTACTTCTTCAGTTAACAACGAACAACTTAAATTCTAACCTATGAGATTTTTAAAAATTACTCCTCTAGTGCTGCTACTGGCACTAATCTTTAGCTCGTGTAGTAGTGTGCGTGTGGCATCAGATTACGATCGGGAAGCCGATTTTAATCAGTACAAATCCTTCGCATTTTTCAAACCAGGAATAGATAAAGCCGATATATCTGATCTTGACAAGAAAAGAATTCTAAGAGCCATCGAGAATGAGATGCAAAAGAATGGTTTCACAAAATCTGAAAACCCGGATCTTCTAGTGAGCATCTTTACAAAAACTAACGAGAACATCAATATTTACCAGAATAACTTTGCTGGTTGGGGCTATGGATGGGGATGGAACCCGTGGTACTGGGGAAGCGGATTCAATACCGTTAACAGAACCAGTGAAGGAACGCTTTATATAGACCTTATCGATTCTGAAAATAAAGAATTAGTGTGGCAGGGAATGGGAACTGCAGCATTGGCCCGGGAAGTAAATAAAAAGCAGGAACGTATCAATGAGATCGTTGCCAAGATCATGGAAAAATATCCTCCCGGAATGGAGAAATAGAAAATAGTAAAGCCCCGATTCGGGGCTTTTTTTACGGCTAATGCCTACGTGGATTACACAAATTTTATATCAAATTTCGTACTTTTAACGCAAACGTTTTAGTAAAGGAAGATCATGCTCGATAATATTCAATCTAACGAAATTCTGGACAGGTTACCTGCCCATCTTCAGCAATATATAAAGCCACAAAATTATGAGGATTATACCCCTATTAATCAGGCGGTTTGGCGATATGTGATGCGTAAGAATGTGGATTACCTGAGTAAGGTTGCCCATAGATCCTATCTTGACGGACTCAAGAAAACAGGGATTTCCATAGACAGTATTCCGAATATGTATGGAATGAACAGAATCCTTGAGGAAATAGGCTGGGCGGCAGTTGCTGTAGATGGTTTTATTCCTCCAGCAGCTTTTATGGAATTTCAGGCCTACAATGTTCTAGTGATTGCCAGTGATATTCGCCAGCTCGAACATCTTGAGTATACCCCAGCGCCAGATATTATTCATGAAGGTGCAGGACATGCGCCCATCATTGCCAATCCCGAATATGCTGAATACCTGAGAAGGTTTGGTGAAATTGGATGTAAAGCAATCTCCAGCTCTCATGATTTTGAAGTTTACGAAGCTATTCGTGAATTATCGATCTTAAAGGAAGCTGAAAACACTTCCGAAGAAGAGATCATCGCTGTTGAAAAACGAGTGGAGGATCTTCAGAATAAAAAGGTGAATCCCAGCGAAATGTCGCAGATTAGAAATTTACACTGGTGGACGGTGGAATACGGTTTGATTGGCACTCCTGAAGATCCTAAGATCTATGGGGCAGGCTTGCTTTCCTCTATTGGAGAAAGTAAATCCTGTATGACCAGTAAAGTAAAGAAGATTCCTTACACTATCGATGCTGCAAAACAGGAGTTTGATATCACTAAACCTCAACCACAACTCTATGTGACTCCGGACTTTGCGCATCTTAGCCTGGTATTAGAAGAGTTTGCGAATAAGATGGCGCTTAGACGTGGTGGACTTGAAGGAATAAAAAAATTAATTGATTCTAAAAATCTTGGAACTATAGAGTTTACGACCGGCATCCAGGTATCTGGGAATTTTAGCAGAGTTCTGGAACATGAAGATCGACCAATCTATATTCAAACCACCGGGAAAACAGCACTTTCTTACCGCGAAAAAGAGCTTGTTGGACATGGTACATCTTCTCACCCAGAAGGATTTGGATCTCCTATTGGAAAACTTAAAGGTATCAATCTCGCTATTGAGGATATGAGTCCGCGTGATCTTAGGGCTTATGCGATCTACGAAGGCGAAAGAGTAAGTCTTGAATTTGAAGGCGGCATCAAGGTGGAAGGTTCGATCATTACAGGAACCAGGAATCTACAGGGCAAAATCATCATTATTAGTTTCGAGGATTGTACAGTTACTCATGGAGATGAAATTTTATTTCAACCAGATTGGGGACGATATGATATGGCGGTTGGAAAAGAGGTTATTTCTGCCTTCGCAGGACCTGCAGATCATTATTCTTTTGATCTTATAACACATAAACCAACCAGCACAACGATTAAAAGTCAACGAACACCTGAGCGTGAAGAACTGGAGTCCTTATATAAGTCGGTTTCGAACATTCGCCACGGGGAGAATACAAAGTTCTCATTAAACGCTGCTTTTGATATTCTGAAAAAGCATCATAAAAATGATTGGTTACTGCCAATAGAGATATATGAACTTGCTGTTGATGTTGATCAAAGTCTGGCAGATGATGTCAAAGCTTATCTTCTGGAACTTAAGAAGCGAAGACCTGAGATTTCTCATTTGATCGAGGATGGCATGGCAATGACCGAAACAAAACTGGTTAGTCCTTAAAGTTTTATTCTTTCGAGCTTCTTATTATCTTCAATAACCTGGTCCTGGTATTCCAGTGACCATCCCATTGAGTTCGTTAGAATATAGATCTTTTGGAGCTCACTTATGAGTCGGTTTTTTGCATTGGTTTTAAGTCGGGATTTTTCGATCTTCTCTCGCAAACCCTTCTCTACCCTGGTTTTTATCTTATTGTAATCTTCAGCTTCGAATTGATTAAGATAATCCTGAGTGACATCATAGTATTTGATATTAGGGTTTATCTTGATTTCCTCCTGGGGGATACTATGTATGATGACTCGTTTATTCTCTTCATCGATCTCGACATCAAGTTTACTTAAATCATAAGCTACGCTAACATCAGCATTTACGATAATCAAGGCTTTTTTCCTTGCTGAAAGTACATCGAAATAGAAGCTTTTCGAGTTCTTATAGGTGAACACTTGCGAGAAGGTTCCTTCAGTGACCACGAGCTTACCAACATTCCTGATCTGTTCCTGGATAAGCGCAGTATGTTGCTGAAGACTTTCTTTCTCATCATTGCGTTCTTCCCAGTATAGATAACCAAATATACACAGGACAGCAAAAAGGATTACTATTAGAAAGTTCTTCATAAGCTAAGATCTATAAAAGAGCAAAGTATAAAAAATAGACTGGTGAAATTACGTGAAGAATACTAAAGAAAGTTAAAGTTGAGAAGTAAAAAAACAAAAGGACGGCCCCACCCGTCCTTTTGTAAACTCTAAAATCTACCCCAACAAATTTTAGAAAACAAGTTCTTATAATTATCTGATTACTTGAGCAATGCTTAAATAATTTCCAGACGTGAACTATAACGAACCTGCCTTGTAAATTTACAAATAAATTAGAATTAAACGTTAAAATTGGATTATCATAACTTGAAAAAGCGATAAACTCAATGACAGCGCAGCCTAAGAAAACGTTATTTGAGGGTGTTTTTGTTGAATTTCCCCGATTTTAGCTTGTAGTTTCGTAAGAAATTTCTTATGATGAAGTGAGTTTTCTGCTAGAGGTCGATGAGCAAGCGATTTCTGCACTTTGTCGATTTCAGTGTTTAATTGCTTCGTACTTTCATTAAAATAGGCTTCAGAAAACCTGTTCCAGATATAGCTAATTGCGACCTCACTGGGATGCAACATGTCATTAGCGTAGAATCGATAATCTCGTAGTTCGTCCAGTAAAATTTCATAGGATGGGAAATAATAAGATTCCGAATCGACGTCAACCACTTCCTGTATAGAAGTATGCAAATGAGCTTTACTCTGCTGATTTTGCACTACTCCATCCTTCCAGTGTCTTACCGGTGAAAGCGTGTAAAGAATCTTTATATCATTATTGATCTCCCGCAGAGATTTACCAATTGTTTTTAAGGAATCTGTGATCTCATCGATGGAGGACAACTTTTTCTCAAATTCTTTCTGCGGAATCTTATGACAATTTGCAGCAACGTTGTCCAGGCTTTCGTGTTCATAACCCCAGGCTGTTCCCAGGCTCAACACTAAAACATCTGCCTCACGTATAAAATCATAGGATGCTTCCAGCGACTCGTTCAGATTTAGAACACATTCTTCGGCATTACTCCTATTCATCATAGAATGCGTTTCCAGACTTAAGTACTGGTCATTCTTCAGTAGTAGATCACTTTCTGCAAATAAGTTTCTGGAAGCTATACGCTTAAAGAGTCTTTCCATCGCAATAGGATGAAAGATAATTCCGAAGGGATTCTGTAAGACCGGGAACTTTGAATATTCAAGCTTACTACCAATATTCTCCACGAAACAGGAACCCATTAACATGATCCTGGTTTTATGATCGATTTTCCAGGGAGACGGATCAACGGGCACAATAGTTCTAAACTGCATCTTATAAAAATAAAAAATCCCGACGAGAGGTCGGGATTCTTACTATGTATTTAAGTAGTCTTTAGCATGCTGAAGGGCTTCGTCTATTCCTTCAGGTTTTTTACCTCCAGCAGTAGCAAAGAAAGCCTGGCCTCCTCCGCCTCCTTGAATATACTTGCCTAATTCGCGAACGATCTGCCCGGCATTTAGATCAGATTTTTCTACAAGCCCTTTAGAAATATAACAGGACAGAAGCGCTTTACCATTTTGCTCTGTTGCAAATAGTATATAAAGGTCATCGAACTCCTCGTCTAGCTGGTATGCCAGATCTTTAATTCCATTTGCGTCCAGGTCTACCTTTTTTGCTAAAAAGTTGACCCCTTTAATATTTTCAACCTCAGATCTTAATTCAGTTTTAAGAGCTTTCGCTTTATCCCTTAAAAGACTCTCCACCTGTTTCTTAAGATCATTATTTTCCTCTTGAAGATTCTGGATCGCTTTCACAGGATCATTGGAATTTTTCAAACCATTTTTGATCTCGCTCAGCGTTGATGCCTGTTCCTGAAAATACTGCATGGCAGCCTCCCCGGTAATTGCCTCGATTCTACGAATTCCTGAAGCTACAGCGGCTTCCCCGGTAATTTTGAAATACCATATATCTGAAGTATGCGAAACATGCGTTCCTCCACAAAGTTCCATAGAATCACCAAATTTGATGGCTCTTACGGAATCACCGTATTTTTCTCCAAATAATGCAATAGCTCCCTGTTCAAGGGCAGACTCATAACTGGTATTACGCTGCTCTTCCAATTTTAAGTTCTCACGAATACGTGCATTTACAAAATTTTCAACCTTTTCGATCTCCTCTGGAGTAAGCTTACTAAAATGTGAAAAATCGAATCTTAAGTATCCTCCATTCACCATAGAACCTTTCTGTTCTACATGAGTACCCAGTATACTTCTAAGAGCCTGATGCAACAAGTGAGTTGCCGTATGGTTCCCTGCAGTATTTGCACGCTCTCTATTATTTACAATTGCTTTGATCTCTGCCTCAGGATTGGCAGGTAATTTCTTAGTAAAGTGGATGATCAAATTATTTTCCTTTTTAGTGTCCACGACCTTGATCGCTTCACCATCTGCAGTCATCAACACTCCCTTGTCTCCAACCTGTCCTCCACCTTCCGGATAGAAAGGAGTTTGATCCAGTACAAGCTGGTACATTTCTCCCTTTTTCTTAGAGTCTACTTTTCGATATCTCGAAATATATGCACTTGACTCAAGCTGATCATAACCTATGAAGGCTTGCTCATTTATCGCTTTGATCTCGGTCCAGTCTCCTGCACTAACCTGTGTAGCCGCTCTTGATCTATCTTTCTGTTTTTTTAGTTCTGCTTCAAAACCCTTTTCATCCAGCTCATACCCATTCTCACGTAAAATGAGTCCGGTGAGATCGATTGGGAATCCAAAGGTATCATATAACTCAAATGCCTTCTCTCCGGAAATTGTTTTGGACTCCGAATTCTGCATTAGATTCTCCAGAAGTACTAATCCCTGATCTAGAGTTCTTAGAAACGACTGCTCTTCTTCCCTAATCACATTTTCGATAAGTGTTTGTTGAGACGTCATTTCAGGAAAAGTAGCGCCCATCTGCTTGCTCAATACCGGCACCAGTTTATAGATAAAAGCCTCTTTGGTATCAAGAAAAGTAAAGCCGTAACGAATTGCTCTTCTCAAGATTCTTCTTATCACGTAACCAGCTCCAGTGTTGCTAGGTAATTGCCCGTCTGCAATTGAAAATGATACCGCTCTAACGTGATCTGCAATCACACGCATAGCAATATTTTTGTGTTCTGAAGGGCCGTAAGTAGATTTAGTAATCTTCTCAATCTCATTAATTAGCGGAGTGAAAACATCTGTATCATAGTTGGATTTCTTATCCTGTAATACCATACACAAACGTTCGAAGCCCATCCCGGTATCGATATGCCTGGCAGGAAGATCTTCCAAAGAGCCATTGGCTTTCCGATTATATTGCATAAAAACCAGGTTCCAGATCTCTACTACCTGAGGATGATCCATGTTTACAAGATCTCTTCCAGCAGTTTTAGCTTTCTCTTCTTCAGATCTTATATCGATATGAATTTCAGAACAAGGACCACACGGCCCCTGGTCTCCCATTTCCCAGAAATTATCTTTTTTATTTCCGAAGATGATACGCTCCTCTGGAACTATCTTTTTCCAAAGTTCCAGTGCTTCAGTATCCAGACCCAGTTGATCTGCATCTTCACTACCTTCAAAAACTGAAACATATAGCATTTCAGGATCTATCTTATAAACCTCTGTAAGCAGTTCCCATGCCCAGTTGATCGCCTCCTTTTTAAAGTAGTCACCAAAACTCCAGTTACCCAGCATCTCGAACATAGTGTGATGATAAGTATCATGCCCTACTTCCTCCAGATCATTGTGCTTTCCACTTACCCGAAGACATTTTTGAGTATCGGTAAGCCTGCTGTTCTTAGGTTCTGAATTACCCAGGAAAAATTCTTTGAACTGGTTCATTCCCGCATTGGTGAACATAAGTGTTGGATCGTCCTTGATCACCATTGGCGCGGAGGGAACTATACTATGAGCTTTTGATTTGAAAAATTCCAGAAATTGCTGGCGTATCTCCTGTGACTTCATTTGGCTAATTTGTTGCAAATTTCATTAAATTATGAAGACGGCAAAACAATTCATATATTTGTTCGTTTACCGTACGATATAACACGGTATTCGAGCCGTTTTCGAATGGCAAAAATAGCATAATTTTAACTCATGTCGAAGGTTAAATATTATTACGATAGCGAGACCCTTTCTTATCAGAAAATTGAAAAGAAAAAAGGGAAAAGACTAGGTATCGCACTTCTAAGTATTACCGGATCTTTTCTGGCCGGCTTTATTTTACTCGTCATTTATCTCAATATTCCTCAAATTGAAACTCCGAAGGAAAAAGCATTAAAGCGTGAATTACACAACATGCAGTTGCAATATGGTCTACTGAATAAAAAGATGGACCAGATCCAGGACGTCATGGCTAATATTGAAGATCGCGACAACAATATCTACAGACTCTACTTTGAAGCCAATCCAATTCCCGAAGAACAGCGTAAAGCAGGTTTTGGTGGGATTAACAGATATAAAGATCTGGAAGGATTTGACAACAGTAAGCTTATTACCGAAACCACAAAAAGGATGGATATCCTTACCAAAAGACTTGTGGTTCAATCAAAATCTCTGGATGAGATCGCTGAACTTGCCAGAGAAAAAGGTGAATTACTGGAAGCTATCCCGGCTATTCAACCGGTCAAGAACCAGGATCTAAGCAGGATCGCTTCAGGTTACGGCTGGAGAAATGACCCCTTCACCAAGGTTAGAAAATTTCATTATGGCATGGACTTTACCGCTCCAAGAGGAACTCCCGTATATGCTACTGGCGACGGCAAGGTTGTAAGGGCAGATAGCAGGTCTACAGGGTATGGAAACCATATAAGAATAGATCACGGCTATGGCTATACCAGTCTTTACGCGCATTTATATAAATACAACGTTCGCCGGGGACAAACTGTAAAAAGAGGTGATGTGATTGGTTTTGTAGGCAGCACCGGAAGATCTGAAGCGCCACATTTACATTACGAGATCTTCAAAGATGAAGACAGGATCAATCCTATTAATTTTTACTACGGAAATTTATCTCCTGAAGAATTTGGCGAAGTACTGGAAAGAGCTCAACGTGAAAATCAATCCCTGGATTAATGCATATCGAACTTCCTGAAAAACGTTATTATGGTATTGGTGAAGTTGCCAAGGCATTCAACGTCAACACGTCCCTGATTAGATTCTGGGAAAAAGAATTTGATGCCATTAAACCGAAGAAAAATGCCAAGGGAAATCGTAAATTTACCCCTGAAGACATTAAAAATCTTGAACTTATTTATCACCTGGTAAAAGAACGAGGTTTCACGCTGGAAGGTGCTAAAATCCACCTTAAGGAAGAAAAAAATAAAACACTAAGCAACTTCGATATTATTCGAAAATTAGAAACAATAAAAGCTGAACTAGTTAACCTAAAAAACCAATTATAACATGAAAAAGTGGCTTCCAATAGCAATCATAGTAGTCCTTGTAATAGTAGTATGGCAAGTAACTGCCGGATTCAATAACACGGCTGTTACCAAAGAAGAAAATGCTAAACTAGCCTGGTCTAATGTAGAAAGCAGTTACCAGAGAAGAAATGATCTTATTGGTAATCTGGTTAAAACTGTAGAAGGTGCTGCAGACTTTGAAAGAGGTACTTTGAAGGAAGTTATCGAAGCTAGATCCAAAGCTACTTCAGTAAATGTTGATGCTGAGAATCTTAGTGCTGCACAAATTGAACAATTCCAGCAGGCTCAACAAGGAGTTACTTCAGCATTATCAAGATTACTGGTAACCGTTGAAAGGTATCCTGAACTAAAGGCAAACCAAAACTTCTTACAATTACAATCGCAACTGGAAGGAACAGAGAACCGGATCAATGTTGCGAGAGACCGTTACAATGCTGCGGTAACCGACTTTAATACCTACATAAGAACTTTCCCGAATACGCTGTTTGCAGGGATGTTCGGTTTTGAAAAAATGGAGCGCTTCCAAGCAGATGCCGGAGCTGAAAATGCACCAGACGTAGAATTCGATTTTTAGACTTATGAATAAGGATGTAGAAGCTTTCCTAAGCAAAAAAGAGGAAGAGAAGATCGTTGATGCCATTAGAACGGCAGAAAGAAAAACCAGCGGAGAGATTCGTGTTCATATCGAACCAAGTGCTGGTGAACTGGATATTTTCGATCGGGCCATGGAAGTCTTTCATGCCCTGAAAATGGATAACACCAAGCAGGCTAATGGCGTCCTCATCTATGTTGCTGTGGAAGATCGAAATTTTGTGATCTATGGTGACAAAGGGATTAATGATGTGGTTCCAGATAACTTCTGGGAAAGCACCAAGGATATGATCGTTTCTCAGTTTAAAAAAGGAGATTTTGCTAAAGGTCTTATCGATGGTGTGCAAAAGGCTGGTGAGGAACTTCAAAAGCATTTCCCCTGGGATGAGATGGATACTAACGAACTTTCAGATCAAATTTCAAAAGGCTAGACTTATCAAACAACTACTACTTTTACTCGTCTTAATTTGCACCTTCAATCTCCAGGCACAACGGGAAATACCCCCAAAGCCAGCAGTTGAAACCAGTGTCTTTGATGAAGCAGATATGCTAAATGCTTCTGAAGAAAAAGCCCTGGAGCAAAAGCTTATCAATTATGCCGATACTACAAGCACCCAAATAGTAGTCGCTACGATTGAAAGCCTGCAGGGAGAATATATAGGTACGTATGCGGCAGATTGGGCACATGAGTGGGGAATTGGGACAAAGGATGAAGACAATGGACTTCTTGTTCTGGTGGCTGAGAAAGACCGAAAGATCTGGATCACCACGGGCTATGGCGTTGAAGGGTATATGACCGATGCAAAGTCTAAAGAGATAGTAGAACAAATTATCCTGCCAGAATTTCGAAATAATAATATATATGCTGGTCTTGATAAAGGAACCAATGCCATGTTTCAGGTTCTCGCTGGCAGCTACGAAGGTGTTCCACAAAATAACAATACCGGCGGTGGCATCCCAGTTAGAGCGATCGTCTTCCTTGTGTTGTTCGTGATCGTAATTATTTCCATGTTCAATAAACGTGGCGGTGGTCGTAATGGCGGACGTAGAAACGGCGGAAGCATCCTGTGGGACGCTATCATTTTAAGTAGTCTTGGAAGAGGCAGCTTTGGTGGTGGTGGTGGTTTTGGAGGTGGCTCCGGTGGAGGTTTTGGCGGCGGTGGCGGCTTCGGTGGCGGCTTCGGCGGTGGTGGATTTGGTGGCGGTGGAGCTGGTGGAAGCTGGTAAAACCATATTATGGAAAACCGAGTATTTTTCGACAAAACTTTCGAACACACCACATTTCAGAAAATTGACCTGCTGGATTCCGAATTTGAGCAATGCCAGTTTATAAACTGTAGCTTTCCCGATAGAGATCTGTCCAATGTTCGCTTTATTGAATGCAGCTTTGATCAAATCGATCTAAGTAACTCCAGGCTTTTTAAAACATCCATTCAGGACTGTTTATTTGATACCTGCAAACTGATGGGAGTATCTTTTGATCAATGCGAAATGTTTGGTTTTAATTTCAAAGCACAGAACGGCATTTTCGATCATTCCAGTTTTTATAAAGTCAGATTACCAGGTTTTCAGGCACAGAACTGTAGCTTTAAAAATGTAGATTTCACTGAGGCGATACTGAAAGAAGCCTATTTCAAAGGATCAGATTTTACAAATGCTATTTTCGAACGCACAGAGTTGGAGAAGGCAGATCTTTTGAATACAAGTAATCTTAGGCTCGACCCTGAAGTCAACCTTATAAAGCAGGCTAAATTAGATTTAGAAGCGCTACCAGGCCTACTTACAAAGTTCAGCTTGAATATCAAACAATAAAAAAACCGCCCGAATGGGCGGTTTTTTCTTTATATTTATCATACTATGAAACTGCTTTAAGCTTGCTCATAGTAGATTTATTCAGTTTGTCTTCAGCATATTCTCTGGTTACCGTAAAATGATCCTGATCACTTTCTGGCATCTCGAACATAGCATCGGTCAAAATAGCTTCGCATAAGGATCTTAATCCTCGTGCTCCCAACTTATATTCTATTGCTTTATTTACAATATAATCCAGAGCATCTGAAGTGATATCAAATTCGATATCATCCATCTCGAAGAGTTTCTTATACTGCTTGATGATGGCGTTCTTAGGTTCTGTAAGAATCGCTCTAAGTGTCTCGCGATCCAGCGGATTCATATAAGTAAGCGCTGGCAATCTACCAATGATCTCAGGTATTAATCCAAATTCCTTTAGATCCTTAGGGATGATATACTTCAATAGATTGGTTCGCTCGATCTTATCTTCACTTTTTGATGCACTAAAACCAACAGCCTGCATGTTCAAACGCTTGCTAATGATCTTGTCGATCCCATCAAAAGCACCTCCGGCAATAAATAGAATATTCTCAGTATCTACTTCGATAAATTTCTGATCGGGATGCTTACGACCACCTTTAGGCGGGACATTAACAGTAGTTCCTTCCAGCAATTTCAATAACGCCTGCTGAACACCTTCCCCGGAAACATCTCTGGTAATAGAAGGATTATCACTCTTGCGGGCGATCTTATCGATCTCATCAATAAATACAATCCCACGCTGAGCCTTTTCAGTATTATAATCGGCTGCCTGTAAAAGTCTGGTAAGTATACCTTCTACATCCTCACCTACATATCCTGCTTCAGTAAGTACTGTAGCATCTACGATAGCTAGTGGCACATTCAGCATTTTTGCAATCGTTCTGGCCATAAGGGTTTTACCGGTACCGGTTTCCCCAACCATCACTATATTACTTTTCTGAATTTCTACATCATCATTTTTCTCAGGCTGTAATAGTCTTTTGTAGTGGTTATAAACCGCAACAGACATCACCTTCTTCGTTTCTTCCTGCCCTATGATATACTCATCCAGAAAGGATTTAATCTTCTTAGGCTTACTAAGCATAAGATCTGAAGAAAGTTCTTTCGCTTCTCCCTGTTTCGACTCTTCGATCACAATGCCATGAGCCTGCTCGATACATCTATCACAGATGTGAGCATCAAGGCCTGCTATCAATAAATTGGTCTCAGGTTTTTTTCTACCACAAAAGGAACATTCTAAATCTTCTTTCGCCATTATTTAATTTTTCAGATTTTGACTTCCTGTGAAGTCCCGCACAATTATGCTTCTCTTTTAAGTACTTCGTCAATCATTCCGTATTCCTTGGCTCTTTCAGCCTTCATCCAGTAATCACGATCACTATCCTCATGGATCTTCTCGTATGTTTGTCCTGAATGTTTCGCAATGATCTTATATAATTCTTCTTTCAAGGTTACGATCTCTCTGGCAGTGATCTCGATGTCACTCGCCTGTCCCTGAGCACCACCCATTGGCTGGTGAATCATTACACGACTATGTGGCAAACCACTTCTCTTTCCAGCCTCGCCTGCACATAATAGCACAGCTCCCATACTGGCAGCCATTCCCGTACAGATAGTCGCTACATCAGGCTTTATGAATTGCATAGTATCATAAATACCTAATCCAGCATAAACACTACCTCCTGGTGAGTTGATATATATCTGGATATCTTTAGCGGCATCTGTACTCTCTAAGAATAAAAGCTGAGCCTGTACGATATTCGCTACCTGTTCATTAATTCCGGTTCCCAAAAAGATAATTCTATCCATCATCAATCTGGAAAAAACATCCATTGCTACGGCATTCATTTGTCGCTCTTCAATGATGTTAGGAGTCATCCCTGTAGGAAGCATGCTGCTCACTATTTTATCGTAATAATTGCTGTTGATGTTATGATCTGAAACAGCATATTTTTGAAATTCCTTTCCGTAGTCCATCAATTTTTTTGAATTTTTCTAATCTTAAACAATTTCCCGTATAAAACCAAAAAAGGCGTTACTCGGGTTGAGTTAACGCCTTAAAGATAATTAATATATCCTAAAAAGGCTTACTTATAGATTGCTTTCACAAATTCTTCGTAAGTCACTTCTTTTTCATCAAATTTCATATTTTCCTTATAAAATTTGAGAAGTTTCTCGTTCATTAACTGCTCTGAAAGTCTCTTAACCTCATCCTGGTTAGAAAGGATTCTTGCAGCGATATCATCAAGTTCTTTTTCTGAAGGATCCATTTGACCAAATTGAGCCATTTGTTCCTTGATCTTTTCTGAAGCAAATGCCTTAAGATCGTTGAAATCTACACTAAGATTATTATCGTTTACCACTTTACCTTCGATCAACTGGTAACGAAGACCTTTCTCGCTTTTCTCATATTCTTCAGCCGCTTCCTCATCTGTTAATGGTTTTTCACCAACTGTTTGGATCCACTTCTGAAGGAATTCTTTGGGCAGCTCGAAATTAGTATTTTCGATAAGCTTTTCAGTAATATCATTCATCAATTGCTGATCGCTCTGTTGCTCGAATTGCTTTGCTGCATCCTCCTTGATCTTATCCTTCAATTCAGTCACAGAAGTTACCTTATCCTTACCGAAAAGTTTGTCGAATAATTCCTGGTCAAGATCTGCTAGTTCTCTTTCGTTGATTTCAGAAATAGTGAATTCTACTTCAACATCAAGATCGTTAGCTTTTTCCTGATCGATGCTTAGGTGATTTACCAGAGCCTGCTCATCTTCGAAAAGATTTTTTGTCTTCAATGTAAGGGTATCGCCAACTTTCGCACCTACAAATTTCCCAAGATTTCTCTTTCCTTTGATAGCAGCCAGCTCGATAGTGGTATCGTTCTCAATACCTTCTTCTTCATTCTTGAAGGTTCCTGCAACGGTATCTCCTTCTTCTACTTCATCTTTAGTCTTCAGCTTACCATATTGCTTCTGGATGCTTTCAACCTGGTCGTTCACCATTTTCTCATCGGCAACGATATTATATTTTCTTACTGGATCCTTAAGATCAAGATCTACATCAAATTCTGGAGCAAGTCCAAGTTCGAATTCAAAAGAATAGTTCTCACGATCCCAGTCAAAATTTTCCTGTTCCTTCGGAAGTGGATTTCCAAGGACATCCAATTTCTCTTCCGTTAGGTATTTATTAAGGCTATCCTGAAGAAGCTTGTTCACTTCATCAACCAAAACAGCCTGTCCATATTGTTTTTTAACCATTCCCATTGGTACATGACCTTTTCTAAAACCGGGAATATTGGCATTCTTTCGGTAATCTTTTAAAATCTTATCTACTTTACCGGCGTAATCTTCTTTAGCGATATCAACTTTTACTACCGCGTTTAATTCATCAATATTCTCTCTGGTAATATTCATTTTGATCTTATATAAAAATTGGAGTGCAAAATTACGCTTTTTCTTAAAGTCTGCAAACTTTCAATTTGTTGAAATTCAGTTAAATCTAATCTGATTTCAGAATAGAAAAGAGTACCGACTGAAACAGGGAAAGCAATAAACTGAAAATTATAGCCATAAACCATCCGTTTACATCAAATCCATCAATAAAACCATCTGCCATAAATATGATAATGGCATTGATGATAAGGAGAAATAACCCGAGGGTTAATATGGTAACAGGCAAAGTTAAAAGTACCAGTATGGGTTTTACAATAAAGTTAAGTAGTGAAAGGACTACTGCAACGATGATGGCTGTCCAGTAACTATCTACAGAAACACCTGGTAAGATTTTGGCTAATATGACCACAGCCACAGCTGTAAGTAAAAGTCTTAGTAATAATTTCATATTATTATTGATTGATTTGCTGGTAAAATTGCAAAAAAAAGACCGGGCAAAACCCGGTCTCTTCAATATTTATGTCAATTTTAGTATTACTGAACGTCCTGACTTAGGGATACCGTGTCATAAGCACCAACATTTGCCTTAGGTACATTCGAACCATAGGTAGCATTGATCTCATCGATAACCGCGTTCGCAACAATCGCATAGCCTCTTGGAGTCAGATGTACTCCATCCAGTGAAAAAGCTCCGCCTGTTACAAAATCAGAATTAACACTTCCACCATCGAAGGTAATTCCACCATTATCCAATTGAGTTAGTAAAGCGTTTGCATCCACATATCCAAGACCAAATTGATCTGCATACGTTTGAATTGAATTGTTGAATTTTGTAGTTGCATCTTTAATGTTTGCAAGCTCATCACTATCCAATACATCTTTATCATCTATACCGCTTACAGCACCGAATAAGGTGTTCACCTGAGCTTCAGTTGGCATACCACCAGCTTGAAGAATAGCGATTACTTCACCTACTGACTGAGTAAACTGTACAGATCCATAACCACTTGCCAAAGCACCCTGATCGATCGTTAAGACCAATAATTCTTCTTCAGTCATTTGACGGAATCCCAGAGGATTCGTTTGGGTTACCGGAGTATCAATCAAAAATCTATTAGGGCCTTCGTTAAAAGTGATCGCGTACTGACCTGCCAAAGCCTGAGCCTGAGCAGCAGGAACACCCTGACCAATCAGCACCTGAGTTAAAACTCCAGATACTGCCTGGAAATATTGAGTCAACTGTGTCGCTGTTGCAGCGTCTAATGCCAGCGCATTGTTAGGCACTGTTGTAAAATATGGAACTGAAGTTACATCTGGGATGTTGATCAATATACCATCAGCCGTTTCAGCTAAAGAACTTGCTAATTGACCATATACTGCGTTAAAGATCACGGGATTTGTGATATCACCTTCACCATAAAGAGCGGGATTGGTTTCGGTTTCCTGGTATTCACCAACACCACCTGATGTTGCATATCCAAGTACATCGTTATTTCCGATCCATAACGTGAAAAATGTAGGATCCTGAGCTAAGGCATCCTGAAGAACCGTAGCACTTTCAGAACTTGAAAATCTGGCGAAGTATGGATTTGCAGTACCTGCAGCAACTCCAGCTACGCTACCGTAGTTTGGAGATCCAAGGTGATAGGATTTAGCTCCGGGAACTCCCATATTATTGACAGGTCCAGCAAATTTATTACTAACCTCTGTAGTAGGTTGAGCTCCGGTATATCTTGCAGGTGATGGGCCATTGGCTCCTACAGCAAGTACAAATCTATTTTCCGTGATCTGGTTTCCTCCTAATAACAATCCACCAGCATTATCGTTTACAAGTGGTTGAATAAATTCTCCAGTCTCCTGTACAGCACTAAACTTTTCAGCAAGAATACTTGGAAAAGAATTTTGCTGACCGCTTAAATAAAGCGCACCATCAGCATAACCTGCAGTTAATGAATTTCCCAGAGCTACATAGTTTGAGAAATCTGCCTCACCGCTCGTATAAAAATCTCCGTCTTCAATTGAATTTTCTAGTTCTGGTTCACAGGAAACGATTCCCAGTGCCAGAATTGCCATATATTTAAAATAGTTCTTCATCTTTCTAATTAAATTTTAATAGTTACACCAAGACCTGGTACAAATGCACTTGACTTATAAGTTCCTTCGAAAGGAACACTTTGTCCATTTTCAGTATATGAATCATAAGAAGCGTCGATCTCCTTAAATCTACTGTAAAGGAATGCAGCATCAATCGCTACATTATCTGTAATGTTCACAGACAATCCTCCGGTAAAGTTGTTGGAATCATTTCTTGGAGTTTCAGGCGCAAAGAATCCTTCCTGAACCGGAGAGCCATCGAAATAGTAACCCGCTCTCAAAGTAAATGTCTCATTCGCAGTGTACTGCAAACCAAATCTGTAATTAGAAGAATCTTCATACTCTCTTGGATTTACAGAATCCGGAATATTTGGATTTGCGAAATCAAGATCCAGAGATTCGTAAACTCCCCAGAAAGTACGGTTGTAATCAAAAGCAAATAACCACTGTTCGTTCAACTGGTAAGAAACTCCAACGCTCAATTCTGCCGGAAGTGGCAATGTTGCATCAAATTGAGTATCGCTGAATGGTGCTAGAGGAGAATTAGGAACATTCTCGAAATCTGCATCACCATCTTCAGCTTCCACAAGAATTTCTGAACGATAGTTTACTCCAACTCTTAGACTATCCACCGGACTCCACATAACACCCGCAGACCACCCAAATGCACTAACATTAGAAGCGTCTATGGTAACATTTGAACGATTTCCTTCCAGATCACTAAGTGTTCTATTAAGGTTTCTATTAAAATTAACCGAACCACTAACATAGATTGGACCACCACCAACTGCAAGGTTATCGGTGATCTTATATGAAGCTAACGCCTGCACATAAATAGCAGCCAGTTCGATATCATTTACCAGGTGAGATCCCGGCCAGTCTTTTTCCCACTCTACAGTACTACCATAAGGAGTATACGCTGCAAGCCCAAGACTTAATTTCTCATTCAGTTTATAAGAGAAGTAAGCGTAGAATGGAGTTCCCACAGGGCTATCTGTTCTGGCCATCTGCCCAAATTCATCATTTTGCCATACTACATCAGAGAATACGGCACTTACACCAACAGATGCATTGATCTTGTTTTCCAGGAATACCAGTCCGGCCGGGTTGAAGAACGCAAGTTCTGCATTATTAACAACTGCAACTCCGGTGTGTCCCATCGCGAGACCACGCTGACCCTGTAGACTTACCCTGTAACCTCCGGCATAGGTTGTAGCCGCCGCCAACATAAACAGGCTAAGTAAAAATAGTCTTTTCATAATTTAAGTAGGATTATATTTAATATATCTTAAAATGCTCTTGCCAAAAATAGCATAAATTAGATATTATGCAACAATACATTTAAATTTATTATGCATACATAATAAAATCCCGTAGAATTAAAGAAATTCGGATACTCTCATATAAAAATCCTTCATATTCTCAGCATGTACCCAATGATCTGCTTTTGATATTGTAGCAACTTCAGCCTCTGGAAAATGCTCTTTAATGAGCTTATGATCTGCCTCTGTGATATAATCAGACTTCTCTCCATCTATAAATAATACCGGCCCATTGTAAGTAGCCCCGGAATACAAAGCTTCTCCCAGGTTATTAATTTTCTCTTTTAAAACATCAAGATTCATTCGTAACGAAAGCTTCTCTTTAGTTTTCCAGTAAAGATTCTTCAGAAGAAATAATTTCACACCAGGCTCTTTAATATAATCCCCTAAGAAATCTTCAGCATCACTACGAGAGCTTAGCTGCGCATTATCCAGAGCCGTTAAGCCTTTAAGAATTTGTTGATGATGTGGCGCATAATATTTAGGCGCAATATCTACAATGATTAATTTCTTTACGAGTTTCTCATTTTCACATGCCGTAAGCATTGCCGTCTTGCCACCCATAGAATGACCCATTAGAAATATATCTTTAAGATCATGCTGCTTACAGTATTCCACTATATCCTGCGCCATAGAACTGTACGAAAACTCATCGCTATGCGGAGACTTTCCATGATTTCTCTGGTCGATTAAATGAACCTGAAAACCATCTTCGGCAAATTTCTTACCCAGGGTTTTCCAGTTATCAGACATTCCCAAGAAACCATGTAATATAAGTAATGGCTTTCCCTTACCTAGTATGATCGAATGTAACTCCATATTATTTCAATAATTTCAAATATTTCTGAATAGTTTTCTCAAGTCCCATATATAAAGCTTCGGAAATCAATGCATGACCAATAGATACCTCATCAAGATGCGGTACGTTATTACTGAAGTATTCAATATTATCGAGAGAAAGATCATGCCCGGCATTCACCCCCAGTTTCAGCTCATGAGCCAGCTTTGAACAGGCAGCGTAGGACTTTGCAGCATTCTCTACTCCTTTAGAATAATCTACCGCAAACTGCTCCGTATATAGTTCGATACGATCAGTACCGGTTTCAGCAGCACCTTCAATGATCTTTAGATCTGGATCCACAAAGATCGAGGTACGTATCCCATGACTTTTAAATTCTGAAATTACTTCACGTAAATAATCTCGATGCTTAATAGTATCCCAGCCTGCATTGGAAGTTATCGCGTCTTCAGCATCTGGCACAAGAGTAACCTGAGCGGGTTTCACCTCCAGTACAAGATCTACGAATTGCTGAATAGGCTTCCCTTCAATATTAAATTCAGTAGTAAGCACCGGTTTCAATTCCCTTGCATCTGCATAACGAATGTGGCGCTCATCCGGCCTTGGATGAACCGTGATCCCTTCTGCACCGAACTTTTCAATATTTTGTGCTGCCTCCAGCACATTAGGAACATCTCCACCACGTGCATTTCTTAAGGTAGCGATCTTGTTGATATTTACACTTAATTTCTTCATTTTCCCTAGGTTTTATTAACAAAAATACAAAGTGCAGCCTGCTTCATTGAATATTATTTTGATTAATTTGCAGAAAAGGAATTGAGTATATGAGTTTGCAGGAATACATTCTAAATGATGTGGAGATCTTGAGCCTTTCAGAAAAGATTGGAGAAGTACACAGATTATTTAATCAACTTACTTACACCCATCTTCCGGTTTCGGAGAAGGGAATTTATATTGGTTGCATTTCAGAAAATGATGTCCGTTGTTTTGATAACGACAAGACCCTTGGCGATTATCGTTATGCGCTCGAAGGATTTTTTGCCCGGGAAAGCAACTACTGGCTGGACAGCCTGGAAGCCTTTGCCCAGAATAATTCCAACATATTACCTGTTCTTAATGATGAAAATCTCTATATAGGATATGTAGAATTGAACGAAATGATCTCCTTATTTAAGGAAACACCTTTTTTACATGAGCCGGGAAATATCCTTGTGGTGGAAAAAGCATTCAAAGATTACACGCTTGGAGAGGTTAGCCAGATTGTAGAATCTAATAATGCGCATTTACTGGGCACTTTTGTTTCGAAGATAGAGAATGACATGGCTCAGATAACCCTTAAAATATCGCCATCTGGAATGACTGAGATCATTCAATCGTTCAGAAGATATGGGTACATCATTATTTCTGAACATCAGGAAGACACTTTCAACAAAAATTTAAAGGATAGATCAAAATATCTTGATAAATACCTGAATATATAAGTTTATGAAAATAGGTATTTACGGCCAGTTCTACCATGAAAATGCAGGTCATTATATTGCACAATTACTGAATCTACTTGACGAGAAGAATGTGGAAGTTTTGATCGAAGAAGATTTCCTTCAAATGATTCATGATCATAATTCCATTCAGAAGGAATACCGTCAATTTAGCGCATTTGAAGAACTGGATAATTCCTTTGACCTGTTCTTCTCCATAGGTGGTGATGGAACCATTCTAAAATCAATCAACTACATAAGAAACCTGAATATCCCCATTGTAGGAATTAACACGGGAAGACTTGGATTTCTGGCTACCATTCAGAAAGAACAAATTGAAAGTACGTTAAATGAAATCCTTGAAAAGAAATTTACACTTTCTCCACGATCAGTGCTTACGATAGAAACCAATACTAAAGATCAGGATCCGGTTTTCTCACAGATCGCTTTAAACGAAATCGCAGTAAGCAGAAGAAACACCACTTCCATGATCACAGTGGACACCTGGTTAAATGACCAGTTTCTTACTTCCTACTGGGCTGATGGTCTTATAATCGCCACACCTACTGGCTCCACCGGATATTCTTTGAGCTGTGGTGGCCCTGTAATCACTCCAGACGCAGACTCGCTGGTGATCACACCAATCGCACCACATAATTTAAATGCCAGACCACTGGTAATTAGAGATGGAACCGTGATCAAATTAAAGGTATCTGGCCGGGAAAAAACACATCTTGTGTCCATGGATTCCCGTATTGCCACACTGGAAAATGATACCGAAATTATTATTTCAAAAGCACCCTACTGCATCAATTTCGTGGAATTAACTGAAGACAGTTTCCTTAACACCCTTCGAAAAAAGTTATTATGGGGTGAAGACAAACGGAATTAAGCAATAAAAAAAATCATTTGTTGTTTATACGTATGTACAAATCTGCTCAAATTATTGCAGGGCAAGTAGAATTGTTATATTTGCAAACTTTTGAAAACCTATGAGGTACCTGATCGCATTTATCATAATGGCTTTTTTTACCGGAAATTCCTACTCTCAAAAATATGAAGTTGGGGTTTTTGCAGGTGGTGCCAATTTTATAGGAGACGTTGGAAAAACTACCTTTATCCTCCCTAACACTCCCGTTGGAGGGTTTATGGCGAAGTGGAATGGTAGCCCGCGACACGCCTGGAGACTGTCTTTATTGTATGCGAAGATTTCGGCAGATGATACAGAGTCTAATGACACCAGAAGACAACAGCGTGGTTATTCTTTTGATAATACCATTGCTGAAGCATCCCTGGGACTGGAATTCAATTTCTGGGATTTTGACCTGTCTGAGCCATTGCCACAAAAAACACCTTATATATATACAGGAATTACCTATTTCAAGGCAGATCATGTCTATTTGAAAGATGGCAGAGCCGGGAATCTATCCAATGAAGGCACCAACTGGGAATTCGCCATTCCGATGGTCTTTGGTTATAAAGAGGCTATCACCGAGCACATTATTGGTGCGCTAGAAATTGGAGCCCGCTATACTTTGACAGATAACCTGGACGGAAGCTGGCCTGAAGAATATTTAGACCGAAGAGAGCCACAACTGGAATTCGGGAATAGAAATACGAACGACTGGTATGTTTTTACCGGATTGTCATTCACATTTACATTTGGGCGTAAGCCATGTTACTGCTTTTAGATGAACTATAAAGACAATTTAAACCTTGAAAAATTACCTGCACACGTTGCCATTATTATGGATGGCAATGGACGTTGGGCGAAACAAAAGGGTTTTCTTAGAGCTTCAGGTCACAAAGAAGGTACGAAAGCTGTTAGAGATACTGTAGAAGGCTGCGCCGAAATAGGCGTGAAAAACCTTACACTCTACGCATTTTCTACGGAAAACTGGAACAGGCCAAAACTAGAGGTCGATACTCTTATGAAACTCCTGGTTTCATCGCTTAAGAAAGAAATCAAGACACTTCAGGATAACAATATTCGCCTTCATTGTATTGGAAATATTTCCAATCTTCCGAAGAAAGCGAAGAAAGAATTACTGGATGTTATAGAAAAAACTTCATCTAACACAAGAATGACCCTTACTTTGGCGTTAAGCTACGGGAGCAGGGAAGAAATTACCAGCTGTTTCAAACAAATTGCAGAGAAGATAAGTAACCGGGAATTATCTATTGATGCTATTGATGAATCAGTTATAAATGAGCATCTTTACACCCAAAATTTGCCAGACGTTGACCTATTGATCAGAACCAGCGGCGAGCAACGCATTAGTAATTTCCTTTTATGGCAGATTGCTTATGCTGAATTGTATTTTACGAAAATCTTATGGCCAGATTACAGAAGGGAAGACCTTTTTGAAGCCATATACAACTATCAAAACAGAGAACGACGATTTGGAAAAACAAGTGAGCAACTCAGTTAGTGCATCCATGACAAAGAAGATTTTTACACTTTTCGCATTTTTTTTCATTATCAGTATAGCTGCCAAAGCACAGGACCTTCCACTGGGAGATTCTAAGAAATACACCATTGGAGAAATAAAAGTTACCGGAACCACCACCTACAACGAAAAAACAGTCCTTACCTACACTGGTCTTAAATCCGGACAGGAAATTTATATTCCTGGTGAGAAGCTTAGAAATGTCATCAATAAACTGTGGTCTTTAGATTTATTTAGTGATATTAATTTCTATATCACCAATGTTGATGGAAACGTAGCAGATCTTGAATTGGAAATCAAGGAGGTGCCTGTTTTAAATCAAACTACATTTACTGGTTTAAAGAAAAAGAGTGACCGAGATGAACTTATAGATGAGAATAGTCTTAAGCCCGGGACCAAGGTTACTGAAAACCTAATCACCACGACCAGAAATTATATTCAGAATAAATATAAGAAGGAAGGCTACTTCAATACAGATGTTTACATACAGACCAAGCCTGTTGATGATACTACCGGAGCGAACAAGGTGAATATGCTGGTAAACGTGAACAAAGGAGATCGCGTTAAGATCAAAAGTATAGACTTTAATGGCAACGAAAAGCTGTCAGACGCGAAGTTGAAAAGGAACATGAAGAATACCAAGCAAAAGAACATCATCAGGTTCTGGAAGCGATCTAAGTTTGTTCGTGCAGATTACCAGGAAGACAAAACTGCACTCATAAACAAATACAAGGAAGAAGGTTATCGTGACGCTCGTATAGTTTCAGATACACTTATCAAAAACGATAAGGAAACCATCAGCTTGAAACTGGATATTGAAGAAGGTAATCGTTATTTCGTTGGAAAAATTGATTTTCTTGGAAATGCAGCTTATACAGATGAGCAATTAGGGAAGGCACTCGGAGTTGAAAAAGGAGATGTATACAATGGTGTACTTATCGATGAAAGAATCCAGAGTAGAGAACCTAACAAAACATCAATCGCTAATATTTACCAGAACAACGGATATCTTTTCTCCAATATCGATCTTGTAGAAACGAATGTTTACAATGATACGATCGATTTTGAAGTAAGAATCCTTGAAGGAAAAGAGGCATTTTTCGATGAGATTAGAGTAACTGGAAATAACAAGACCAAGGATCACGTGATCTATCGTGAGATGAGAACCAAGCCGGGACAGAAATATAGCCAGCAGGCCGTGGTCTCCACCATTCGTGAATTAGGTGCACTTGGATTTTTTGATGCAGAACAACTAAATCCTGAATTTGTGGATCCAGATCCGCGAGAAGGAACTTTGAGCTTGGAATACCAGGTGGTGGAGTCAGGAGCCAGCCAGATCGAACTACAAGGTGGTTACGGTGGTGGTGGATTTATTGGAACCCTGGGACTTTCCTTCAATAACTTTAGTATACAAGGCTTATTTGACAAGGATGCTTATGATCCAATTCCAATGGGAGATGGTCAAACCTTGTCTCTTAGAGCACAGGCCAGTACTTTCTACCAGACCTACAGCTTATCCTTCAGAGAGCCGTGGTTAGGCGGTGAAGAACCGGTTAGTTTATCTACATCTTTTAGCTATACCAGACAGTTCCTGTTCGATTATGTGGAAAGAGAAGCAGATAAAACAAGAAGTTTTGATATTCTTGGAGTAAGCATAGGTCTTGGAAAAAGACTTAGAGAACCAGACCAGTACGCTACGATTTCAAACGTGGTTGGTTTCCAGAGATATGATCTTAATAACTATAATACAGGACTTTTTACTTTTGGTGATGGACACTCGAATAACCTTTATTACCAATTAGGAATTGTAAGAGACAACACCGCTTTCAACCCGATTTTCCCAACGCAGGGTTCTAAATTTGATTTCAGCGCGAAGTTCACTCCTCCATACTCTCTATGGAATGGTGTAGACTACGGAAACCTGGAGAATGATCCGGAATACCAGTTAAGAGATGATAATGGTAACCTGATCGATAACAACGGAAACAGAGTAACTTCAGAAAATTCTGTTGCAGACCAGGAGAAAGTTGATCAGAAAAAATATAACTGGCTGGAATTTTACAAAATTAAACTGGCAGGAAGCTGGTATGAAACTTTAGCCAACTTTGGACCAAGTAGTGATCTAGTTCTACGTACACATGCTGAATTTGGATTCCTTGGAGCTTACAATAGCGAGAGGGGTATTCCTCCTTTTGAGCGCTACTATTTAGGTGGTGATGGTCTTGGAGCATTCAGCCTTGATGGTAGGGAAACCATACAGTTAAGAGGTTATCCAAACCAATCTGTAGTTCCTATTGACAGAGGTATCAATGATCGTGATGACGGTGCAGTGATCTACAACAAATTTTCACTTGAACTTAGATTCCCTATTACATTAAAACCAGCTGCTTCTATCTACGCATTATCGTTCCTTGAAGCAGGTGCTACTTACGATAACTTTAGAGATTACAACCCATTCCAGTTGAACAGATCTGCTGGTGTTGGACTAAGAGTATTCATGCCAACATTTGGATTACTTGGAATTGACTTTGGATATGGTTTCGATGAGATCGTAGGTGGTCAGCCAGGACCTAATGGATGGGAAACACACTTTATCATAGGACAACAATTTTAAATTGGCACGATATTTTCTATATTCGATCTGAATGAAAAAAAGAATAAAATTCATATTAGTATTTCTAGTGATCGGTCTTAATACAGCGACGGCTCAAAAGACGATTAGATTAGGGTACATTGATATGGAATATATTCTTGAAAATGTTCCGGAATACCAAGAAGCTTCAAAGCAGCTGGAAAGCCGTGTTCAGGAATGGAAAGCGGAAGCTGAAACTAAAATGCGCGCTGTTGAAGCCATGCGGTCCAAACTGGATAACGAAAAAGCTCTTCTAACAAGAGAACTTATCGAAGAGCGTGAATCTGAAATTTCCTATATGGAACAACAGGTTCTGGAATATCAGCAAAAGCGATTCGGTCCCAATGGTGATTACATGATTCAGAAGAAACATTTGGTAAGACCAATTCAGGATCAGGTTTTCACCGCAGTTCAGCAAATTGCTGAGAACAGAAATTTTGATTTTATTTTCGACCGTACTTCAGATGTTGGAATGATCTATGCAGACAAGCAGTATGATGTAAGCGAAACGGTATTAAGGACAATAAAACGTACCGCAAATCGTGAGCAATTAGAGAGCCGTGATGAAGTAGAAGAATTTGAACGTGAAGAAAACAGAACAGTAGAACAGGATGCTGAAGTTACCGAACGGGAAGAACTGGTCAAAGAACGGCAAACTGAACGTGAAGCATTGATCGAAGCCAGAAAAAAGGAACGGGATTCCTTAAAGGCTGCGAGACAACAAGAATTTGAAGAAAGACGTGCAAGGATTTTAGCTGAGAGAGAACGTAAAAGGGACTCTTTGTTAAAAGCACGCGAAACTAAGAATGATACTATAAACTAAATTTAAACTTTAATTTTAACGACGATTACAATGAAACAATTCAGAACACTTTTTATAGCTTTAGCTTTAACGATTGGCGCTACTGCTTTTACAAACGCACAGTCTAAAGTTGCTCATATCGCTACTCAGGAGTTGGTACAGTCACTTCCGGAATACAAGAGTGCAATGGATCAACTTCAGAAACTTGAGAAAACTTACGATGCTGAGATCAAGGATATGTTATCCGAAGCTCAAAGCACAATGCAACGTTACGAAGCTGAAGCTAACACAAAATCTGATGAAGAAAATCAGAAAAGAGGAGCTGAAATTCAGGCTGCTCAAAGAAGAATCCAGGAACACAGCGCAAAAGCGAGACAGGATCTTCAGAAAAAAGAAACTGATCTTCTAAGACCAGTTCTTGAGAAAGTTCGTACGAGCATTCAAAAAGTAGCCAGAGCAAAAGGATATGATTATGTTTTAGACTCTACTACTGGAACAGGGGTTCTTTTAGCTGATGGTTATGATCTAACTCCAGATGTGAAAAAAGATTTAGGACTGTAATCCAATTACATTTCAATAAAATGTTTAAACTGCGTACACTTAGTGCGCAGTTTTTTATTTTTAAGACCTTATGAACAAGTCTCAGCCAATTGGCATTTTTGATTCCGGCGTAGGAGGAACCTCTATATGGAAAGAAATACATGAACTTCTTCCCAACGAGCATACCATCTATTTATCTGATAGTAAGAATGCACCTTATGGCTTGAAAACTCAGGAGGAAATCATAGCACTTTCTATCAAAAACACGGAAAAGCTTCTAGAGCTTAATTGCAAGCTCATCGTCATTGCCTGTAATACTGCCACTACAAATGCTATTAAAGTCCTTAGAAGTTCCTACAGAGTTCCTTTTATAGGTATTGAACCTGCTATAAAACCAGCTGCTTTAAAAAGCACCAATAAGGCTATAGGCATTCTGGCTACTCGGGGAACCTTATCAAGTGAACTATTTGCCCAAACCAGCGAATTATACACTAAGGATATACAGGTGGTAGAAGTGGAAGGCAACGGACTCGTGGAACTCATCGAAGCGGGAAAAACGAATACTCCCGAGATGATTGGTTTACTGCAACATTTACTCAAACCAATGCTCGATGCCAGAATAGATTACCTGGTGCTTGGCTGCAGTCATTACCCATATCTAATTCCTGTTCTTCAAGAGATATTGCCAGATACTGTAAAGATCATTGATTCTGGGGAAGCAGTGGCAAAACAAACGAAGATCATCCTTGCTGAAAGGAATTTGCTAAATGACAATCCTGATGCCAGTAGCAACTTATTTTTCTCGAATGCAAACCCCAATGTCCTGTCCTCTATTATTTCTTCGGAAGAGCAAAATTACAAGGTTGCAACTTTAGATTTTTAATTGTTGATCGCAGGACAATTACAATCATAACGCTGGCGGCTTTTTCCGAAATTATAGCCTAATGTGATCTGATGGAATCCAGTATTACTTAGCACAAGTGAATTTAGTTGGTAGCTGAAGGTGTAGCCAAAAACGAACTTATTGTAATCTATTCCAACAAAAGGAGTAATGTAGCGCAATTGCTGATTTGCGATCGCTTCACCATCCCCGGTAACCTCAACACTTTCGAAACTATTTCGATAAGAAACTCCGCCCCACAACCTGATATTATCTAGTTGATAATAAGCCTTAACATTGGCATCTATCGCCATTTCTTCGGTAGCTTCTCTGGCCTGGAATAATATGGAGGGCTCGTAACTCCAGTCGCTATTACGGTCAAAGCTAAAAACATAACCTGCAGAGAAAAGATACTTTCTCATATTACTTGGCACAGCATCTGAATAGAACAGATCTCTTTTTACTGATAATACGTTCTTTGCTGCAAGATGAAAATATAGATCATTCACATAATAAGAGGCTCCAATATCTATATTACCAAAAATATCTGATTGATTATTTCCCACCAAAGGATCAAACCTTGTGAAACCGCTTGTATCAAGTCTATGCTGAATTAATCCAGCGCTAATACCGAATGATAACTGGTTAAGATCGACCGTACTTCGGGAAAACATAAGATGATAAGCAAAAGTAGCGTAAGCACCCAGTTTTGAATAATTGCCGTTTTCATCTCTGAACATGATACCTCCAAGTCCTATTTTATCTGTAGCTCGAATATTTAGAGCTGCGGTCTGTAAGTTAGGAGCATCCTGCACGTCGAACCATTGCGTTCTGCCGGTTATACGAAGTTGATCGTAGTTAGAAGCACCAGCCATACTGGGATGGATAAGATAAAGATTATCGGTAAGATAATCTGAATAGGTAGGGATCACTTCCTGCGCGTTCAATGCTGGAGAATTCCACAGCGCAAACGAAGCAAAAGTGCATAAAATCAATTGATAAGAGAGCCGTGAAAGGCCTCTTCTAAGATATCCCCAATTCACCATAAAGGCTGTAAATATATGTATAACGTAATTTTTCTTTAGTATTTTTGCCAAAAATTTTGAGATGAAAGATTTTAATATCAACATAGTCCCTACAACCACGGCTTCAATTATAAAATTTGAAGCTGACAGGTTTCTGACACGTCATGAAAATTTCGAATTCAAGAATATAGACGAAGCCAAGCGTTCACCGCTTGCCCAGCAATTATTCTATCTGCCATTTGTTAAAACGGTTTATATCGCACAAAATTTCATCGCTATCGAGAAATATGATATTGTGGAATGGAGCGATGTGCAACAGGAAGTAGCAGATCAAATCGAAGAATACCTGAACAAAGGTGGCGAAGTGATAAAGGAAGAGAAGACCACCACCGGTAAAGTGCCAGTGACAGTCTATGCTGAAAGCACTCCAAACCCGGCGGTAATGAAATTTGTAGCGAACAAAAAACTCGTTTTGAAGTCGGTTGAATTTAAGAACATCGATGATGCGAAGAATGCACCATTGGTTCAGAGATTGTTCCATTTCCCTTTTGTCAAAGAGGTCTTCATTGATGAGAACTATGTTTCAGTTCATAAATATGAGGTTGCCGAATGGGAAGAGATTACCATGGAACTTCGTGAATTCATTAGAAATTATATCGAGGAAGGAAATGAAGTGCTCACCGCCGAGACTATTCAAACTCAGGAAACTGAAAAGGTTCAGGAGGAAAATGATGATGCAGCCTATAAGGAACTTGACGACACGAGCCAGCAGATTATTGCGATCCTTGATGAGTATATCAAACCTGCAGTGGCCAGTGATGGGGGAAATATTCTTTTTGACAGTTACAATGAAGAAACCAAGACCGTAAAAGTGATCTTACAGGGTGCGTGTAGTGGATGTCCTTCTTCTACGATGACATTGAAAAGCGGAATCGAAACGATGCTTAGAGATATGCTTCGTGATAAAGTACAATATGTAGAGGCTATCAATGGCTAATCACTTTGATAGTGTATTGTAATACATAAAAATCCCTTCAGCTTGAAGGGATTTTTTTATTTAATAATTGGTCTTTCTTGCTTCCTGGTAAAACTCCTGAAAGAGTTGTAGCAGATTCATAGTAGAACCAATTAGATCCTTGGTTTCCAGTAATATTCCGAAGTAAAGCTTTGTATTCCTGGGACTCGATTCAGAAGTTCTAATTCTTTCGATTTGTTTCTGAATAAGATCACTAACATAGTCCAGCAATTCCTGTTTCTCATTCAGCAGGCTATCGATCTTGTCGAACTCGTTGTGATTAAAGGTCAGCATTAGCTCATCAAAAAGAACCTGCAAACGATCATCTACCTTTTTGAGATCCCGAATCTGGTTAAACTTCAGGTTCTTATGATTGTTATGCACGTGGTTGTAGCTATTTCTGGCGATAAAACTTATCGACTGCACCATATCCTGAAGGTAATCCAGGGTAAGAATATAAAACTTACTGGCCTCAACAGAGTTATCATCAAGGGATTTAATAAAATAAAAAATATTGTCTTTAAGTTCATCAACCTCAACCTCCAGCTTTTCAATACGCTTGTAGTTTTTCTTCAGTTTACTTAGATCATAATACCCTAGATGATCGACACTTTTCGAATACACCTTGTCTATACCTGCAATTACTTTGGAAATATTTTCTGAAGTTTCCGCAGTGATCTCATTGATCGTAATGATATCGCTCTTATTGAATTTCTTTTGATCCTTCTCTTTCTTCATTTCTTTTGAATGAAGAATACTACTTCTTACGACCACTACCAGTGCTGCGATAATAAGTACAACCAGGGCTATGGTTCCACCGTAAAAGATAATAGATGCGAAAATTGCAGCGGCCGTGAATGCTACGATCGCAGTTACGAACCAACCTCCAATTACATTCAGCACGCCTGCAACTCGATATACAGCACTTTCGCGATCCCAGGCTCTATCTGCGAGCGATGTTCCCATTGCGACCATAAAAGTCACATAGGTAGTTGAAAGCGGCAACTTCATATTAGTTCCAATAGAAATAAGCACACTGGCTACAACCAGGTTTACTGAAGCTCGAACCATATCAAATGCCGGGGCGTCAACCCTCTTACTTTGCTTATGAGAGGCAGGTTTATTGAATTTATTTTCGATACTATTCTTTAATCCACCCGGTAAAACTGAACTCACCGCACCGCCAATGATCACAGAGTATCGTACGATCCCTCTTGAAAGCCAGTTTGGTTCAAATCTTTCTACGGAATCGCCCTGTCTGGAAAGATTGATCCCGGTATCGACCACAGTTTTTGCTTTACTGGAAAACCAGAGTGTGATTACCATAACTGCTCCGGCACAAACTAACAGGAGTTCGGGAGTATTGACCTTTCCTGAAAGACCGGTCATTAAAAATTCTGATGGCATTGCCCCGGTTGCGTTGTAAGCGGACTGCCATAGATCAAAAGACTGCCAGGCGGCAATAGGGACCCCAATAAAATTGACAAGATCATTTCCTGCAAATGCAAGTGCCAGTGCAAAAGTTCCAATAATAATAATGATCCTTAGAATATTCAGTTTGAGCACACTCATCAAAAACTGTGAGATAAGCGTAAATGCTACAAAACCTATTAATACAATAAACCAAGTGTTCTCATTAATATATGTAAGTGTTTCCGCTGAGATAAAAGAAACACTTTTCAAACCTTTAATTACGATAAAGTAAAGTATAGAAGTAAGGGAGAAACCACCAAAGGCGGCACCCGCATATTTTATCTTTTTCTCGAATTGGAATGAAAATATAAGTCGGGATATATATTGCACAAATGCTCCAACTATGAATGCGATGACCACGGCGAGTAAGATCCCAATAATGATCTCGGTTGCTTTTGATGAATTAATATAATTCTGCAGTAAACCAAGATCTCCATTATCCTGCGTATAGATCTTAATGACAGCCATACATACGGCAGCCCCAAGAAGTTCGAAAACAATGGAAACAGTGGTTGAAGTAGGTAATCCAAGTGAATTAAAAAAGTCCAGCAATAACACATCGGTGATCATTACGGCCATGAAGATGATCATGATCTCTTCGAAGTAGAATTCACCCGGCATGAAAATCCCTTTTCGGGCAACCTCCATGAGTCCGCTGGAAAATATAGCTCCCACGGCTACTCCAATGCTGGCGATGATCATGATCGTTCGCATAGAGACCGCTTTGGATCCTATAGCTGAATTCAAGAAGTTCACGGCGTCGTTACTTACTCCAACTACAAGATCTGTAATAGCAAGGGCGAATAGCGCCACAAGCATCACAATGTAAATGTCCTCCATATGATAGATCTGTTTTCAATCTGCAAAACTGTAATAATTTAACTGAATCACAGGGGTGTTAAAGTTATTAAAAGATTAATAATATCTGGCAACTGCCGTCACAATCGCCTTAATTTTAGCTTTCTGTATTTCAAAACCATCAAACTAGTGCTATGAAGAAACCTGATAATACGAACCAGCTTATCAATGAAAGCAGTCCTTATCTCCTACAGCATGCACATAATCCGGTAGACTGGCGTCCCTGGAATGATAAATCCCTGGATGAAGCAAAGAAGAAGAATAAACTACTGCTGATTAGTGTAGGATATTCCGCGTGTCACTGGTGCCATGTAATGGAGCATGAGAGTTTTGAAGATGCTGAAGTAGCTGCAATTATGAATGCAAACTACATATCTGTAAAGGTAGATCGCGAGGAAAGACCAGATGTTGACCAGGTTTACATGAATGCAGTACAGGCAATGACCGGGATGGGAGGCTGGCCAATGAATGTCGTAGCCCTGCCTGATGGAAGACCTGTTTGGGGAGGAACCTATTTTCAAAAGGATCAATGGAAATCTGCTCTTACTCAAATTGCGCATTTATATGAGGAACAACCAGAAAAACTTCTGGAATATGCTCAAAAGCTGGAAGAAGGACTTTCTCAAATGCAGATCATTGAGATTCCTGAGAATGAAAAGAAGTTAGATAAGTCTCTATTTGATGGAATCATATCAAAATGGAAATCAGTTTTAGATCATAAAAATGGTGGCTATAACAGAAGTCCGAAGTTTATGATGCCTTCCAATCATGATTTTCTTTTAAGGTTCGCTCACCAGGAAAAAGACACAGAACTTTTGAAATATGTTAAGCATACATTTAATAAAATATCCTGGGGAGGAGTTTACGATCCTATAGATGGAGGCTTTTCAAGATATTCGGTGGATGAAAAATGGCACGTCCCGCACTTTGAAAAAATGCTTTATGATAATGCGCAATTAGTAAGTTCATATGCGAATTTATTTAAACTTACCAAAAATAAATGGTACGCCGATGTAGTTGAGAATACGCTGAAATTCGTGGAAAACGAACTTCAGGACGAATCAGGAGCATTTTACTCTGCACTAGATGCCGATAGCGACAATGGCCAGGGACATTCAGAAGAAGGTGCATTCTACGTCTGGACAAAGGATGAGTTGATGAAAATTCTGGGAGACGATTACGAATTGTTTTCAGAAGTCTATCATATCGATGCCTTCGGAAGATGGGAAAAAGATCATTACGTACTCATTCGAACTAAGAGCCTTGAGGAGCTTTCAGTTAAACTCAACTTAAAGCGAGAAGAATTAAGCGCTAAACTAAAAGAACTTCAGAAAAAACTAGGATCTGAAAGATCTAAGCGGTCAAAACCCGGACTTGACGACAAATCAATCGCTTCCTGGAATGCAATGATGATCAGCGGATATTGCCATGCTTTCCAGGCGCTGCAAAAAGAAGATTATCTTGTAAAAGCTGAAGCTGCTATCAATTTTATTCTGAAGAATCTAGTTCAGCCGGGCGGCAGACTTTATCATACTTATAAAAACGGAAAAAGTAGTATCAATGCCTATCTCGAAGACTATGCTTTTGTGATTCAATCTTTATTGGATCTGTATGAGAGCAGTTCCCGAGAATACTACCTGGACAAAGCTCAAGAATTACTTGAGATTGTGGAACATGATTTCAAGGATGAGGAGACCGGCCTATTTTATTTTACTTCATCACTAGACCGGGCGTTGATTAACAGAATTATAGATGTACAGGATAATGTGATTCCAGCAGCTAACTCGGTGATGGCACATAATTATTACAAGCTAGGTAAACTTACAGGTAATACCACGCTTATTGACAGGTCAGAAAAAATGTTGCAGGCAGTGCTTCCAGGCATTACCGACTATGCACAATCCTACTCGAACTGGTTGCTTTTATTACTTAATTTCACACATCCTTTCTACGAGATTGCCATTACTGGAGATAATTACGAAGAACTTGTGAAAGGATTTCAACAGCAATATTTACAAAATAAAGTGCTGGCCTCTTCTAAAAGCAAATCTGAACTTGGAATATTAAAGGATCGGCTTAAGTCTGGTGTTTCATTGATCTATGTTTGTAAACAGGGAAATTGTCAGCTTCCAGTGCAGAAATTAAGTGACGCTTTAGGACAGATGATTTAATTTTAACATAAAATAAACAGGATATGGCCTCTATTTTTTTAGACTAGGGGCTTGAACTTAAATTAGAAAAAAAAGAATGGACAAGTTGAACAACTACGGCGAAATCGCAAAAGAATACGCGAACAAGTTTATCGATTACCTCCCTACGCTAATCGGTGCGATCGTGCTGCTACTTGTAGGACTTTGGGTAATAAAACTCATTGTAAAATATTTAAAGAAATTATTCGACAAGAAGGACTACGATCCTACTCTAGAAAAGTTCACTGTAAACGCTGCCAGTTGGGGTCTCAAGGTGTTACTTTTTGTGCTGGTTATCACACAACTTGGTGTGGAGAGTGCATCGCTTGTAGCAGCAATTGGTGCTGCAGGTCTGGCCATTGGTCTTGCTTTGCAGGGATCGCTTTCCAATCTTGCCGGTGGAGTGCTTATAATAGTTCTAAAACCATTTAAAGTTGGAGATTGGATCGAAGCACAGGGAGTTTCCGGTAGTGTAGTAGAGATCTCATTATTTTACACGAAGCTTGACACTTTTGGGAACCAGAGAGTGGTAATTCCAAATGGTGAACTAAGTAATGATAATATCACGAATTACAGTTTCAACAAAACCCGTAAAGAGAATCTAAGCTTCGGAATTTCTTATGATGATGATATTAAGAAAGCAAAAGAAGTGCTTACAAATATGGTAATGGAACAAGAGAAAATCCTTAAGGATCCAGCCCCGCAGATCATTGTTTCTGAACTTGGAGATAGTTCGGTTAACTTCTCTGTTCGATATTTTGCTGAATTGCCAGACTTCTGGGATCTACACTGGTATATGATCGAGGAAGGTAAAATTAGACTTGAGGAGGCTGGAATGACCATTCCTTATCCACAAAGGGATGTTTACCTGTACGATCAAACTAAAATGAGAGGAACTGAAAGAGATAAAAGATCGGCAGAATAATTAACCGATCATAAAATCTTTGAGATAATAGGGCTCAAAATAAGCGACATCTTCGGTGTCGCTTTTTTGGTACTTTACCTCAACGATCTCTGCCATTCCTGAAGCCGAAGGGAACTTTTGTTCGTGGAAAACTGCATTTTCAGAAGAGATGATCTCCCTGAATTTTGCCACTCCATTCCCAATAAAATGCACTTTAGATTTCTGAAGATATTCCGAAAAAGAGGTTTGATCTAAAATCTCAGCATTCGTATCACGGACCTGGCTTAGATCCTGAGAAAAAACAGCAGCATAAACTTCCATTCTTCTGGCATCAAGCATAGCGATTTTCATACCGGGTTCATTCTTTAATTGATGCACCAGCAGGTCCAGCGTAGGAACAGAGATCATTGGTATATTAAGAGAAAAACATAATCCTTTGGCAGCAGAAACTCCAATTCTTAAACCTGTATAAGAACCTGGCCCCTTGCTAACTGCAATTGCATCCAGATCCTGAAGAGTCTTCCCAGATTCCTTCAATACATCCTGAATGAACAGGTGTAGCTTTTCAGCATGTGAATAACCTTTGGTATTATCTTCCTTTAGACCGATTAGTTTCCCATTAACAGAAAGACCAACTGAGCAGTTGGTCGTTGCAGTTTCAAGACATAATATAGTCGCCAAATCTTTAAAATTTATTCAGCCTCTTCTTCCTCCGTCTTTTCTTTTTTAACCTCGATATCATCTCCGGTATTAAGATTTTTAGTAACGGTATTGTAAGGGCCAGTGATTACTACATCACCTTCTTTCAGACCTTCTGTGATCTCGATTTGAGAGTCATCCTGAATTCCAGTTTGTACCACGCGAAGTTTAGCTTTTTGTCCGTCTTTTACAAATACACATTCAAATTTTTCAGTTCCTTCAGTAGCTGGAGTAGTTCCGTAAGTCTTTTTAGTCGCTGTAGTATCAGATTTAATAACGATCGAGCTAATTGGAACTCCAATTACATTCATTCTCTTATTCGTGATAATATCTACTGTAGCAGTCATTCCTGGTCTGAATGGAGAATAACTCTCCGGCTTCCCTTCCATCAGGTCTTCGTAAGACTCCTTCAGAATACGAACTTTTACCTTAAAATTAGTTACCTGATCTGTGGTTAAGGTATTATCTGCAGTGTTAGAAATTTCAGTAACGATTCCTTTAAAATCTTTTCCAAGGTACGCATCTACTTCCACGATCGTAGAGTCACCTACCGCAACTTTTACGATATCATTTTCATTTACATCAACCTCAACTTCCATATTGTCCAGGTTTGCTACCCGAAGAATTTCAGTCCCGGCCATTTGCTGAGTACCTACAACTCTTTCCCCAAGCTCTGCATCCAGTTTTGAGATCGTACCACTCATTGGAGCATAAATATTGGTACGTCCAAGATTATCGGTCGCTTCAGTTACCGTAGCAGCGCTACTTTGCATACTATAGTAAGCAGATTCTTTATTAGCTTCTGCCATCTCATAATTTGAAACGATCCCATCCCATTCAGCTTTTGAGATCACACCTTTTTCAAACAAAGTTTTGTTACGATTATAATCAGCTTCAGCCTGTTTCAAATTTGCCTGTGTCTGGGCAAAATTTGCTTTGGAATTGGAATAACTTGCTCTGGCTCTCTGTACGCTGGACTGGTATATATCAGGGTTTACTTTTACTAAAAGGTCTCCTTTTTCTACTAACTGACCTTCAACGATTGGTAATTCAATGATCTCTCCGGAAACTTCAGAAGAAAGTTTTACCTCAACCTCTGGCTGAATTTTACCTGTTGCCGATACGGTTTCGATAATATCTACCGGTTCAATTTCAGTGATCTCCACTTCTTTGATGTTGGCGGAACTTCCAAACCAACCGGATTTTTTACCGATAACTAGTACAACGATTAAAACGATGATGATCCCAAGGATGATGAAAAGCTTCTTCTTATTCATTATTTACAGTTTTAAATCCCTAACCGGAATTCCAAAATAAAGTTCTACAACTTTTAATTTAAAAATATAATCGTATTTGGCTCTTAGTGCCTCTCTTTGTATATTCTCAAAACGAATCTTAGCCTGGCTAAAATCGAACGCGTTGGTAAGACCAACATCATACCGCTCTGTGGCATATTCAAATGCTTTCTCCTGAGCTTCAGAAGCTACCAAAGCAGCTTCATAGGCTTCGAAAGCTCCTTTTGCATCAGTATATGCCTGGTAAACATTCGCTTCCAGATCAAGTTCAGCCTGCTCCAACTGGAATTCAGCTCTTTTCACATTGATCTGATTTCTTTTTACAGCATTTCTGGTGGCAAAGCCATTTAAGAATGGAACGCTTAACTGGAAACCATAACTTATCCCGTCATTTCTATATAACTGATCGAAAAATGGCAACGGACTTCCTAGCGTTGGTATGGTATTAGGAGCCACTACAACCTGCTCTGTATCCTGCACCAAACCAATTTGTCTTGTAGGTTCGGTTGGATCCAGCACGGCACCTGTTATTCTGCCCTGTCCTGTTTCCCTTGTATTATAGTTAAAGAAAGCACCTAAGGTTGGCAGGTAAGCTCCTTTAGCCAAAGCAACATCCTGCTCTGCAAGATCTCTGTTAGCTTCCGCTATTTTTAATTCTGAACGCTCCTCTTTAGCTTTTTCGATCACATCGTAAACAGAGTTCGCAAGAATCTCATTTCCGAAGACCGCGTAATCACGATCCACAATGTCGAAACTTTGATAATCTCTTATTCCTAAAGTTTGTGCTAAACCTATAAGTGATATTTGTATCTGGTTTTCAGCAAGAATGATTCGTTGCTTCTCATCTGCCATGGTAGCTTTAATCTCCAGAAGGTCACCCTGAGGCAATACTCCTGCTTCAACCAGATCCTGAGTTCGGGTTAATTGTTCTTTGGTAACTTCATTCTGAGCCTGTAGAACATCAAGATTTTGTTTGCTGAACAATACCTGCAGGTAGGCATCTGCAACGAACAAAGCTATATCATCTTCCATTTTATCCAGAGAGTACTGGCTGGCCAGTCTTGAGATCTTAGCTCTTTGTAATTGTTTGAAATTTCGAAGTCCGTCAAAAATTGTAAGACCAGCAGTTAAATTCGCAGAGAAGTTTCTTACTGTTTGATTCTGAAGGATTCCCGTGGTAACATTCTGAGTAAGACCGGTATTCCATGCATTGGTAGCCTGACCGTTAATACTTGGAATAAAATTACCCAGTGCATCCAGTTTCTCAATTTCGGAGAGTTCAAGATCAAGTTCAGATTGTTTAACCTGAATATTATTTTGCAATGCGTACTCCACACATTCTTCCAGTGTCCACTCTTTCTGCTGCGCATTCATCATTCCGCAGAAAAGAAAAAGGGTAAAAAGTAAACTATAATTCTTCATAATATAATTCTGTATGATATGTCTGTAAAAGGTACAGGTTGTTACACCTAAAAATTAAATTCTAGTTTTGAGCTATGTTTGTTGGAGCTTTAAGTTGGTTCCAAACCTTGATTTTATCGCCCATTTTCAGACCTTCGGTCACCTCTACATTAATTCCGTCACTTACTCCAAGTTTAATTTCCCTGCGTTCAAATTCCTGGTCACCGGTCATGATCTCCACATATGGCTTCTTGCTCTCATCATCAAATTGCACAAGCGCTTCCTTGATCGCAAGTACATCTGTAGCTTTCGCAAGAATAATAGATGCATTCGCACTAAGCCCCGCTCTAATAAAGGTAGTATCTGCCTTGTTAAGAGTTCCCTTAATCTCAAATTGTATCGCCCCGTTCTCCTCTACTCCTTTTGGAGCTATATAATCAAGGACAGCATCGAAAGATTTATTTTCAATCGCACCAACGGTTACTTCAAGCGGAAGATCTTCTTTAATCTTTCCAACTTCACTCTCATCAACTTTCCCTTCAAAGATCATTTCGTTCACATCGGCAAGCGTTGCGATCGTGGTCCCATCGTTGAAATTGTTACTTTCAATTACCTGGTTTCCAGTCTTCACGGGAACATCCAGCACCATCCCCTCTACAGTGGAACGTATAAGGGTATTTGCTGCACTTCCAATTCCACTGGTGGTTCCGGTTCTTACGATCTCATAATTTTGTTGTGCTGAACGATAGTTTTGCTCACTTCTCTGGTAAGAAACTTCAGCTGCATCATAATCGTTGGCAGAGATCACGCCTTTATCATAAAGCTCTTTCTGTCTTTGATAAACTTTCTTTTCGTTATCAAGGTTAATACGGGCAGTTGCCACGTTATCTTTCGCGCTTTGCAGTGATGATACATTTGGAATTACGCGAATTTTGGCAATTAGATCCCCTTGTTTGATCTTATCACCAGCCTCGATGTATATTTCATCGATGATTCCTGAAATATTTGGCTTAATAAGCACTTCTTCCTTCGGAACAATTTTTCCGGTAGCGACAGTTTTCTTAATAATAGTTTGTTCTGAAGGTTCCTCGGTTTGATAGACAACTGGATCTTCTTCACTTTTTTGATAGAGATAATAAAGCGCCCCTACGAAGGTCACCGCTATTAAAACTAAAATTCCGATGGTTACAAATTTTTTCATTTCTTGATTGTGTTTCTATTTACTAACTATTCAGTACGCAGAGCATCCACAGGTTTTACTTTGATGGCGTGCTGCGCAGGTATAAGACCGGCCAGAAGACCAGAGATTATTAAAATACTAAGGGCTACGATCACCACTCCCAGGTCTACGGAAGGGTTTAAGAACATCATTTCTGAAGTATCCATCTGGTCCAGCTGGAAATTGACCAGCCAGATTACCCCGGTAGCAAGAATGATCCCACTCATTCCTGAAATGATGGTAAGAAAAATTGACTCCATCAGGATCTGCCCTCTTATAGACCATGGCGTTGCTCCCAAAGCACGTCTTACTCCAATTTCATTGGTACGCTCTTTAACCACAATGAGCATAATATTACTAATCCCAATAATTCCTGAAAGTAAGACCAGTACTCCCACAAAATAGGCTACTGCCTTGAGGGCTACAAAAAGTCCGTTTACTTTAGAAAATTCCTGGTAGAGGTCAAAATTACCTACCGCGCGATCATCTTCCGGATGTATTTTATGACGTTCCTTGACCAGATCGATAATATCTCCCTTAAGTGCTGTTATACTATTATTGTCTTTTGCGGTGATGGCCATCCAGCCAACTTTGTTCCCACGATTAAAGGCCTGGGAAAAAGCTGTAAAAGGAACAAATATTTCCTTCTGACCTTCCTCGGCGTCACCACCCCGACTTTTCTTCTTGTAAGTTCCAATCACCATGAAATTCACTCCACTAATCTTGATGTAAGTCCCAAGCGGATCTTCGCCCTTGTCGTAAAGCGCAGCTAACACACCGGTTCCAATCACCGCAACTTTCCTTTTCTGATCGATATCTGAATGATTAATGAACCTTCCGGTGGTAATATCCATGGGTTCCTGCTGAATAATTTCCGGATAATCTCCGTACACATTGAAAGCACCGGTATTTAAGCCTCGCACCACGTTATTGTCTCCACCAAAACCGCCAAGCTGATTTCTAGGCGAAACAAACCTTAAGTCTGGTATTTCCCTTTTGATAGCCGCTACATCTTCTACTTCAAAGCTGTAGAATCTTCCTTTCGGCATTCCTTTATAAGGTCTTGAAGCTACCTGTGTCCACATGAACATGGTGTTGGTTGCAATACCACCAAAACCCTGCTTTACTCCGTTTTCCAATCCTTTTCCTGCAGCTAGTAGGATGACAAGGATAAATATTCCCCATAAAACTCCAAAAGCAGTCATCAGGGTTCTAAACCAGTTCGAGGTTAGTGCTTCTATAATTTCATTCCAACGATCTCTACTAAACATACTATTCGTCTCTTAGTGCTACAATTGGTTTGATCCTGGCTGCTCTCCAGGCCGGGAAGAATCCCGCCAGTGCTCCTGCTATCACCAGAATAAACACCGTATTGATCGCTACCGTGAAATTAACGGTTGGGTTATAAATATATTGGGTTTCGATCATAGGTCCCACAAACTCCAGTAGTGCGAGACTAAATATGAGTCCGAGGAAACCTGCAATAGCTGTTACAAAGATCGATTCATGAAGTACCATTCCAATAATTGAAAGTGGCTGAGCTCCTAATGCTTTCCTTACGCCAATTTCACGGGTGCGTTCTTTCACAATTATAAGCATGATGTTACTAACCCCAACAACTCCCGCGATAATAGTACAAACACCAACACCCCAGAAGAATAATTTTATCATATCCATTAAAGTGAAAAAGCGTTTCGCATTTTCCAGCGAGTTATTTACGTAGATGGCACTATTATCATCTGGTGCAACCGTATGGCGTTCCTTTAAGAACTGGTCCAGTTCTGCAGTAAATTGTGTGGAGGCAGCTACCGACTTGTCAAAATCATCTTCAGGTTTGAGGGTAAGATACATTCTGGCTATATCATTTCCACCACCAAAAGCTTTCTGAGCAGTGGTTATCGGAATTATAGCGCGGGATTCTTCACGTTCTCCCCCGGGATCGGTATAAACTCCAACAATTTTAAAGTTCACTCCGGAAACCTGCACGTATTTACCAATAGGATCTTCATCCTTAAAAAGGTCCAGCTTGATTCGCTGACCTATCACCATATTTTTTTCTGAATTATCAAGGTCTGGGATATTGATAAATCGACCTGTAGTAAGAGTGTTGTTTTCCAGAACCTGGTAGCTGGGAAAACTTCCGTAGACCTGGTAGGAACCAGATTCTTTCCCGTAAGTGAGCACCTGTCCCCATTGCTGATATAACGAAGCGCTTTTATCAAGTTTATCGCCGTAAAGTCTTAGAATCTGATCGTAGTCTTCATTTTTAAACTGAATACGTCTTCCCGGGTTTAGTCCTTTATATTCTTTAGAGGTCATTCCTGGATAAACCAGCATTAAATTTGCAGCATCCTGCTCAAATTCGCGGGCAATACCATTTCTCATTCCTTCACCAATTCCAAGCAGGATGACCAGGATAAAAATTCCTGATGCTACTGAAAGTCCGGTTAAGAATGTGCGTAACTTATTTTTTCGGATGGTTTCGAAGATCTCATCCCAACGATCCAGATCAAACATTTTCTGAAGCTCTTATTTGTGAAACCAAAGTATCTTCAATGATCAAACCGTCCTTAAGATTTACGATCCTTTTAGTCATCTGGGCGATATCATTTTCATGAGTTACCACCAGTATGGTTCTTCCTTCATCATTTATCTGCTGAATGAGATCCATCACTTCATAAGAAGTTTTTGTATCTAAAGCACCTGTTGGTTCATCTGCCAGCAAGACTTTTGGATCACTAGCTAGTGCTCTTGCGATGGCAACACGCTGCTTCTGTCCACCTGAAAGTTCATTAGGTAAATGTCCAGCCCATTTAGCCAGACCTACCTTCTCCAGGTAACTCATTGCTTTATCCATACGTTCACCGCGAGGTAAACCCTGGTAATAAAGTGGAAGTGCTACGTTATCCAATGCAGATTTATAGCTTATCAAATTAAAAGACTGGAAGATGAAACCCAGAAATTTATTTCGATACTTCGCTGCTTGTTTCTCGCTAAGTCCCTTGATAGGAACTCCATCGAGAATATAGGAGCCTTCATCGGCTTCATCCAGCATTCCCAGGATATTTAGTAGTGTAGATTTTCCGGATCCTGAAGAGCCCATAATGGAAACGAGTTCACCTTCAGCAACCTCGAAATTGATCCCTTTGAGCACGTGCAATGAATTCGCGCCCATTTTATAGGATTTGTGAAGATTGGTAATATTGATCATGATTGATGGTTATTAAACAGAAGAACCTGTCTTCTATTCAATAAGACTATCAAAAAAATGAAATGTTACAATAATGTTAGGGAAAGTGTAATTCTTAAACTTAAGTTTACAGTAGACAGAATCTAAGCTTCTTCTTTTTCTCTTCTCTTCCAGGTGCGATAAATGAAATAACCAATTCCACCAATAAGCAGATATGGGAAAATCATAAGATATAGAATACCATCATTAATTCCCTTTGCGGTACTTTGATCACCTTCACTTTCCAGCACGGCGCGACACATGGAGCATTGCGCTTCAGCAGTTTCAGGAATTAAAAGAAAGGCTGCAAATAGAATGCTTAGAATAAGTAGTTTCTTCATCTTCAGTCTCTTGATCTCACCAAATTAAAAATTTCCGAAGAGAATTAATAATACGGCATCATAAATAAAAATACCAGTACACCAGTTACGGCTACATATAACCAGATTGGGAATGTCCATCTTGCTATCTTCGAGTGCTTATTATATTCGCCACTCAAACCTCTATACATTGTAAATAAAACCAGCGGCACTATGATTCCGGATAATATGATATGGGAAACAAGAATGAAGAAATAGACGTATCGCAAAACTCCCTCTCCTCCATAAGGCACCGGTTCATTACTGATTTTTGAAAGCACATAACTTACCAGGAAAACTACAGAAAGGCCAAATGCGGCGATCATAGTATTTCTGTGTGCTAAAAAATTATCTGCCTTCATGAAGAAATAGCCAACAACCAGTAAAATTGCAGTTAGGAAATTAAGCACGCCATGAAAAAGCGGAAATGTTATCGAATTAGTTCCAAAGATGTTGTAACGCTCAGGTAGCAACATAAGAACTACAACGATGGCAGGAACGGCGATAGAGAGACCTATGATCACAGGAACAGCGATCTTATCTGAAGTGTTCAAAGAAGTTTTCAAAGTAAGTTATTTATATCTTCAATTAATATTTCGATCTGCGGTTCTTCCTGGTCTCCAGTAACCGACTTATTTCGTTCTACAGAACCACGATAATAGATGATTGGATTTCCAAAATCATCGGTTCTTGACCTTATATAACCTTCCTTATCTACTAAAGCGAACCAGCCCTGATGGGCAAATCCTCCAGCTACAGATGCATCTTCCCCGGCGTATATTCCAAAACCTTTATTCGCCACCTCGTAAATCTTTTCGCGATCTCCAGTGAGCAGGTTCCAGTCTGGATCTGTAATTCCATACTTATCGGCATACTCTGTGAGCACTTCTGGAGTATCATGCTCTGGATCAATAGAAAATGAAGCAATCCCAAAATTGGAAGCATCTTCAAACTCATCCTGTATTTCAACTAGATTTTTGTTCATAATCGGGCAAATGGTAGGACAGGTTGTAAAAAAGAATTCTGCCACATATACTTTACCCGCGTAATCTTTGTTGGTGATCGTATCGCCGTCCTGGTTTACAAAACTAAATTGAGGTGCTTTTTTTCGCTCTCCGTCAATTTCAAGGTAAACCAAAGGAACATCGGTTTTAGTACGCTTTTTACTGGTTGTTTTATTCAGGCGATCTGCTTTAACGATCTCATCATCACTAATCCTGTCTATGATCTTCGGAATAAAAATAATCCCGAAAACCAGGATGATCAGTGAAATTCCTATATATGAGTAGTTTTTCATTAGATCTTATCTTTTCGATTATTACGCTTTAAAGCCAGACGATATTCTGCAAGGATAACTTTTACGTCATCGTTCATCTTGTTATTGAGCTCTGCAACATCTCGTGAATCATAACCATAAAGCTCACCGTGATCTTCATCGTCATCACGCCCGCGAAGATTACGATCTTTATCTACGATATAAACATAAGGCGTGTATTGATCCTTATCAAGTTTATGCGGACTGGCAAAACTTTCAAAGACTGTTTCGATCTCTTCAGAAGTGGCATAAGCTATTTTCCATTTTGAAGATTCACTAATCTTTTTAAATTCTTCAATAAAGTTCCCGGTATCTTCTTTAGTTTCCGAAGGAAGAATTAGAACAAATTGAAAATCGTCAAAATCGTAATATTTTTCAAGTATCTTTTTATCGAGATTGAAGGTATTGCCCTTAATTTTTTCAAGATCTGATCCAAAGAAAGCGACAACTGTGATATGCTCATCAAAACTAAGAACACTATCGGTATTGGTTTCCATTCCTGTTATATCGGTTACATTTTCTGTGAGCACAGGTAACCTGGCGAAGTTGTTCTTGCCAGAAGCAAAGAACAAGTATGCGGTGATTGGAAGGGCGAATAAAATACCAAGAACTAGAAACTTCTTCATAGCAATGAGATGCTTTACAGACGGGTACAAAAATAAAAAGACGGTTTTATAAAACCGCCTTTTCCTATGCTTTTAACTTTTGTTAGAAGTCCCAGGCTACATGCCCGCTCTTATACACTTCGTAGATATATCCACCTTCAGTAAGAAGGATGAAAATAAGATAAGATATAAGGAAAATAGACGTCCAGACGATCGATCTTCTAAGTCCTTTGGTTTCATGTTCAAGGTGCATAAAAGACCAGGCGATATAATACGCTTTATAGATAGTAAGCAGGATAAATATCCAGTTAAGCAATCTCATTCCTAAAAACATAGTGTCTGTTAGGAAAGCAGGCTTAATAATTCCAAGAATTACTTCTGCGATTGTTACTACTGAAAGTATTGCGAAAACAAACCAGATCCTTTTAGTCGCAGATCCTTCGTGTGTTGTATCGTGAGCCATAATAATTTATTTCAGAATTAAACCAGGTAAAAGAATGTAAATACAAATACCCAAACTAAGTCTACAAAGTGCCAGTAAAGACCAACTTTTTCCACCATCTCGTAACTTCCTCTTCGTTCGTAAGTTCCAATAACTACATTAAAGAAGATAATGATATTGATGATAATCCCGGAAAGCACGTGAAATCCATGAAAACCAGTAATAAAGAAGAAAAAGTCTGCAAATAGTGGTGGGCCATACTCGTTTTGAGTAAGGTTTGCACCTTCTACAGTCCCAATAGCTTCAGCGTCTAGCTTAGCCAGAGACTCATCTCTGCTTAGGATGGTTTTCTCGTTATCTTCGGTAAATGTTTGTGTTCTAATTAGCAGATCTTCATTAGCTGCAAAACCAGCTTTGATCTCATCAAGTGAATAGGTTGGCAGATCAGCTCCGGAATCAAACCAGATCCCGTTGTTAGCTTTATGTTCTACTCTATCGCCTTCAATTGGAATTGCGATCTCAGATAATGCTACACGATGACCTTCACCATCTACGAATTGAAGGATGTTACCACCTTTAGTAGTTACAGCTCCATATTCTCCGCTAATAAAGTTCTTCCACTCCCAGGCTTGTGATCCTACGAATATGATACCACCAATAATGGTAAGAAACATATAAAGCGTTACCTTGGCTTTCTTCATATGATGCCCTGCATCTACGGCAAGTACCATAGTCACAGAAGAAAATATTAAAATGAACGTCATCAACGCCACATAATACATTGGAGCATCTACTCCATGCAAGAACGGGAAGTGATTGAAAACCTCATCGGCTATTGGCCAGGAATCAATAAATTTAAAGCGTGAAAAACCATAAGCGGCAAGAAACCCTGAAAATGTTAAAGCATCAGATAGGATGAAGAACCACATCATCATCTTACCGTAACTAGCTTTTAGTGGATCATTACCACCACCCCAGGTTTTTCCTTCAGTGCCTGTTCTAACAACAGTAGCCTCCATAGAAGTGTTTTAATGTTAAAGGATGCGCAAAAATACGCAATTTTATTATTTAAAGAAATATAAAAAGATAATCAGGTAAATCCACAGAAAATCAACAAAGTGCCAAAAAGTTGCACCAAGCTCAAATCCAAGCATTTGACCTGTATTATAACGTTGTTTAAAATGGTTATAAATTAACACTAAAAGTACTATCAATCCTATCGCCAGGTGGGCTAAATGCGCCAGCACCAAAACATAGATAAAAGATGTTGTGATCGTACTCTCACTACCAGTAAAATAATAACCGGATTGCACTATTTCTGAAAAGCTGTAGAACTGGAAAACCACGAATAAAATAGCCAGAATCAAAGTTCCAATCAAGAACGCCGAGGCATTTTTACGATTCCCAGATCTTATCGCCTGTTTAGATAGCCAGAGTGTGATACTACTCGCTACGATTACCAGTGTGCTCCAAAGAAATGAAACTGGAAGTTCAAAGTCGGTTAGCCAGTCTGGCCTGTTCTTACTCACCACATAAGCACTGGTCAAACCTGCAAAGGTCATAACCATACTTATGATCCCGAACCAAAGCATCATTTTCTTTGCACGGGCCTGTTTCATTTCGTCTGATCCCTGTGTTAAATCCATTGTCTAATAAATTTATCGAGTACATATACAATTTGCAGCAACGTGATATAGGACACACTTGCAAACATTAATTTTTTTGCCGCTTCAGCAGTTTTCTCTTTGAAAAGTCTGATCGCATAATACATCATTCCAAGTCCCAGCAGTAAGATTATGACTCCGGAAACCGGGGTCAGATACAACTTACCGGTAACTCCGAAAACGGGAATTAGCGACACCATGATCGTCCAGCAGGTATATAATATAATCTGAACTGCCGTTCCACGATCACGTTTCCCAGTAGGAAGCATAAAGAATCCACCTTTTTTATAATCATCAAACAACCACCAACCAATTGCCCAGAAATGCGGAAACTGCCAGAAAAACTGGATCATAAACAAAGTACCTGGCTCTATACTGAAGCTTCCCGATGCCGCCACCCAGCCCAACATAAATGGGATGGCTCCTGGAAATGCCCCAACAAATACTGCCAAAGGCGTTTTCGTCTTTAATGGTGTATAAAGACTCACATACATGAAGATGCTTATCGCACCGAACATTGCGGTCTTTGGATTGATCACATATAAAACAATCAAACCCAGAACAGTAAAAATACTTGCGATGGTAAATGCTGTGGTAACAGACATTCTTCCTGCTGGCAGCGGACGGTTTTTCGTGCGATCCATTAGACTATCCAGGTTTCTTTCTATGATCTGGTTATACGCATTACTCGCTCCTACCATGAGGTAACCACCAATGGCAAGTAAAGTAACAGTCACAAAATCTATGGAATCGGCACCTAAAAAATAACCCGCCACAGAGGAGAAAACCACACTAATGGCCAGCCTCATCTTAGTAATTTCCTTAAAATCTGAGAGTATGGAAGCGCTGGGATTATGTACGCGAGTGTTGCTCAAAAAAGCTTTTTTTAACTTGTGCAAAGATACTCCTTAATTAGGTTTTAGCAAGGCTGGCAATGTGTTAATTTTCAGGGATAAAAAGACTAGTAATCGAAATACCAGTTGAAAATATCTGTACGCAATCCAAAGTTGATCCAGGTCGTGGAAATTTCAGAATTTAAAGCAGTATTCACCTGAGGATTAAAGTCCCTGTAGATGAAACTAGCAAACAGTTTTAAGTTCGTAGTTGGATTCACGATATAACCTGCTTCTAGTTCAGAATAAAATGAGTTCGTTGTATTTCCCTGCCCAATTTCTACCCCGGTTTCAAATGGGCGGGCCTCTTCGCTTCTGTATAGATCCTGACCGTAATAAGCTCCGTCTTCAGAAAAATCAAAACCGCGCTTTCCAAGAATCAGTTTCGCACTCCCATAATACCTATCTTTTCTATATCGTGCGATTCCTACAAACTCTCTGAAATTCGCACCCCACAAATGAGACATGGACTGGTTATTATGTGCATAGTTCAGCGTAATAGAATTATGAGAATAAGTATATGGGCGCACCTGGTTATATTCAGCCTGAAGGTAAAGATCATCTACTTTGAAAGCGTTGAAATACTTTAAACCAAGTTGAAAACCAAGCTTATTCTTCCAGCTTCCTTCTCCTCCAAAAACATCGGTTGAAGAAAATTCGTCAATCAACCACTGTCCATACGTATACATCTGGTTCGATATCTTGTATTTCCCTGTTAGTCCTATAATCGCGTTTCCACCATCGGCTCCCGTAGCGAATTCTATCGCACGATAAAAGATCACAGGATTCAAATAATTCAAATCAAAACCACGATCGTTGTCATTCTCCCACATAACCGACTCAAAGAATCCAAGATTAAGACGTTTGGTAAGATTCAGACTCAAATAATGATTTGCGATATATTTTGTTCTGAAGGAGCCGCTATTGGTAACTTCCGGACGAACATCTCTTAGAGACATCCAGGTATTTGTATATTTTATCTTCCAGAACTTGGTATTCAGCTTCAAATAAGGATAAGGAGATGGATTGTCACTTAATAAAAGGGAACGATATCCATCACCAATAAAGTTATTGCCATGTCCAAACTGGATATTTATAAATTCTGAAGGAGTAAAGGATAAATAACCTTCTGCAACCGGGTAGTCATACCCATCATTCATAAAAGTTTTAGCTATTCCTCTACCCGGTACGATCGCCGGATCACCTCCGGCAGGACGTATAGATTCAGCAAAATCATTATAATACTGAGCAAATCTTCCCTGACTTTCATAGATGACTGAATAAAAATTGAACTTTTTACCTAAACCTCCCTGTACAATAAATTCTCGGGTATTGTTATACGTAAACTCATGCTCTGTCTGTTCAAAATCCTTTCCTATTTGCAAATCAAATCCAGGATCTATGGTAAACCAGTAATCGTCTGTCTGAAACCTAACCAGGTGCTCATTCCAAAGTTTTCGCCCTGCATAAGTATTTCGATCCTGCAGCATTTCCTGTCTTTCAGCTTCAAAATCATAGTATTTATTCACCTCTGCAAACATTATCGGTTTAGAAGCCGAATGAGAATTAAGACCTATTTGATTGATCTCAGCATCAAACCGACTATAATATTCATGCGATAGCGGGATATTGATCTGGCTACTGTATCGTGGTTGGGTAAAATCATCAGATTTTATTCTCTCATATTCTTCAAGAATATTGGATTCCATGGATTCTTTCTCCTGGGCAACTACTTCTTTATTATTTTCTTCGGAAATATCTTCGACAGGATACAAAGCTGAGCTGGAATCAAGCGGTAGTTTCAGTGGCATCTTAAACTGCATATGAATCGCTCTGCCGTTGTAGGTAGCAGGTTTTAACCGCGGAAGACCTGCAAACACCCTTCTCACTTCTGTCTTTAGATCTTCGTATGCAGCATCCAGATAAATAACTTGAAAAATACCATCTTCATCAACCTCAAAAACTATGGTGATTTTACCGGTATAGTTTTCCTGCATAAAAGATTCCGGTAGCCTGAATTCATCTTTGAACTTCGCGAGGAAGGTATTCTTAAAACAACTTTCCTGATTTGCGTAAGTAACATTGGAGCATTCTTCAAATTCCGGATAGAGTTCAGATACTGTACTCGAATCCTGACCTAAAACACTTAGACAGAAAAATGTAAAAACAAGAAGCAGGCAATACTTCATAGGTAAGTAGCAGGTTAATTGGTGCTGTAAGATACATAAAACAGAAGTATCCCAAAATAAAAAATCCCGGACATAGCCGGGATTTATATGATATTGAGCGGACACTTAATCCTGCACTTTAAAAGCAATTGGAAGGGAGTACATAACGCCTACCGGTTTTCCACGCTGCTTACCAGGCTTCATCTTAGGAAGACTGTTAATTACTCTAGCAGCTTCTTTCTCAAGTCTAGGGTGTGGAGCACGAGCTCTTACCTGACCAATATTACCTTTTTCATCAATTCTAAACTGAACGATCACACGGTTGATACCAGAAAGCCCTAACTCAGAACCAAGATCTGTATCAAACTCCTTGTTCACATACTTACTGATCTTTTCACTCATACAAGCTTTGCGCTCGTTGTTGTTCTTTAGATTTTCACATCCCGGGAAGATTGGCACATCTTCAATAACCGCGAACGGTACATCAGCTACCTCTTCTTCTTCAACAGCCTCAACAACTTCTTCTACTTCAACGATCTCATCAAGATTGGTTTCTGTAGACTGGATCTCATCCTCTTCCACTTCTTCCTCATCTTCTACAACCTCGATAACTTCCGGTGCCGGTGGTGGAGGTGGCGGTGGTGGAGGTGTGTTTTGCATTTCTGTAATTGGCACATCCTCTTCATCAAGTTCGTCCATGTTTAACTGTCCGATATCTACAGCTTCAGGATCATATGTCTTCCATTCTATTGCCTGCCAGGTTATTAGCAAAACAAGAATAAGACCTAACTGCAAATAAAGAGTTCGGTTTCTATTTAAATCAGCTTTTGGATTTTTCTTAGGTTCCATAATGCGTTTAGTTGTTAAGGGTTGCTAAAATAAAGATTTTTTCTAAAAAACTAAATTAATCTGATAGAATAAGTAATTAATCTACAGCTAATTTTCAGTATAAGCTCAAAACTATTGAACTTTAAACCGAATTGGGATAGCATAAGAGACCGGCACTGCCTTTCCTCTTTGCTTCCCGGGTTTCATTTTCGGCAGTTTTAAGATCACCCGCTTAGCCTCTTCTTCAAGTTTAGGATGAGGAGCTCGAGCCTGCACCTGCTCGATTTCACCCTGTGTATTTACCACGAACAGGACGGTTACTAAGTTCATTCCCGTTAGCCCTAATTTCTCCCCAAGTCTGGTATCAAATTCTTTACCAACGAACCTGCTGATTTGTTCACTCATGCAGCTCTTTCTGTCTGCATTATTATCCAGATCCTCACAACCTGGAAATAAGGGAACATCTTCAATAAATATAAATGGGACAGTTTCAATCTCTTCATCAGGTTCTGCATTTATAATATCTTCAGGTTCCACGATATCATCCAGATTGATCTCAGTGGGAGCTATATCATCTTCTTCTACATCTGCATCGTCTGGAGCAATTTTAATTTCCGGAGGCTCTACAGGTGGTGGCGGAGGTGGTGGTGTTTGATCATAAATGGTTACAGGAACTTCCTCCTGGGGCAGATCATCCATGCTCAAAACATCTTTACCTGCCTGAGCAGGATCATAAGTTTTCCATTGAAATGCCTGTAGCGTAAAAAATAAGGTTACAATAAGTCCAATTTGAAGAAACAGGACCCAGTTCCGACGAAGATCGGCTTTCGGATTTTTTTTCGGTTTCATAAAAAGCTAGGTTAATAAAGGTTAATTACAAAGAATACCTGCTTTTCAACTTTTTTATGGTGGGCGCCATTACCAGGAAAAAGATGACTGCAAGCAATACACCAGTCGAATTTGCCAGGCCATCCCACCAATCGGGTGTCCTGTAACTGGTTAGAGTTCCCTGTAGAACCTCAATTAACATACCAAATAGAAAACACGCGATAGCAACCCAGTAGAGATTAGGGCGATAACGTGTAAAATCGGTGCTTTTCAGGATAAAAAATAGCTTCCATAAAACACATAAAAACAAATATGCTCCGGCATGGAGCATTTTGTCTGTAGGATCGAAACCACCTACACTTACTTTGAAGTTCATCACGATCAAAGAAAAGTACGTGATGGCACCTGTATAAAGAAGCGCTAAAATTAAAACTAATTTATGCACCTACTACTTCCTGATATTCTTCGGCAGAAAGAAGACCTTCAACTTCAGAAGCGTCTGAAAGTTTTATTTTGATCATCCATCCATCACCATAAGGATCATTATTTACTTTTTCCGGCTCATCTTCAAGACTATCATTAAATTCAATGATCTCACCTGAAACTGGCATGTAAAGATCTGAAACGGTCTTTACTGCTTCTACGGTTCCAAAAACCTCTTCTTTTTCAAGAGTTTCATCCAGAGTTTCTACCTCAACATATACGATATCCCCAAGCTCACCCTGGGCAAAATCTGTAACTCCGATAGTCGCAGTGTCTCCTTCAATTTTAACCCACTCGTGGTCTTTTGTGTACTTTAATTCTTGTGGAATATTCATGTGCTAGTTTTATCTTGTGGCAAAGTTAATTTTTTCGCTGAATTGTTCAAATATGCCTTAGTTAATTTCCGAAATTATAGATCAGGGTAAAACCAGATCGAATCGTCGTTTGTGGAAATGCTGTTGAAACTGCATATTCAGAGAATGTATGGTCATAATAGAATCTCGCCGTGAGGTTCCTGGTAAATGCATAATCTGCCTTGAAATTGATAGACCAGATATCCTGTCCCGAGATTGTTTGATTATTAGCAAGATCCAGATACCTTACAATCGTTCGGTTCTTACGATAACTAACATCGGTCCTGAAATTAAGATCACTACTAAGTACTCTTCTTCTTCCTCCAAGTGCCGTTGCGATCTTTAGATCTCTCAATCTGTAACCGAGTCCAAGAGTATATTCATTTCCGCTGTATTCTGTAAGCAGGTTATTATCAAAACTGAAAGCGAGCGAGCGATCTTTCTCCATTTTCGCCATGATCTGTATACTGTTCTTGGTTTCAAAATCGATAAGTGCAAGCGGAGTGAATAATTCTGTTAACACCAGGTTTGAGAAAAGAACAGTATTTTTAAAATCACCTGCCTGGTTCAATGCTTCAGGATCTGCAGGATCATAATCAAGGTTTGTCTGGTACTGGTTCAATGTATAATCTGCACGATACCCATGGTTTATGGAAAATCTTCGGAACTTATCCCGGAACCACTCGAAACGCATTAATCCTGTATACTTAAGATTCCAGTTTGGAATAGGCACATTTCTAAAAGCTCCCAATTGAATACTTTCTGCATCCTTTCCAGAATATGCAGCGATGAATGCCGGCAACAATACCGCTTGATTTGTTTTACCAATACCTCTTGGAAAACCTTCTTCATCCACATCTGTAGGATCCAAACCACGTTCGCTGGCAATTCTTCTGGCAACCTCAATTCTGTTCGCCCTGAAATTCTGAAATGCTTCAGAACTGGCTTCATTAGACTGCTGGAAACTTGTCGCGATCAATAATGTTGAAATATTGAAGTTCCCGTAGGTGTAAGGAGTAAGCGATTGATAATCCATACTCACAGGATCTACACGATAATTTTCAGAATAATTCTCGGCCTCGTTCTTTCTCCCGGTAAGTTCAATGGTAAGATCTGGTATAAAACCAAAACCTGCCTGGTAATCCAGTTGCTCATTTTTCACTGCGGAAAACTGCTGATTGAAATTCTGGAATAACGTAAGCCAACCTCTTTCTGCCGCCATTTGCCTGATATCATCCTGAAAACCAAAAGTAAATCCAGCGGTTGGCCTGAAGGTTCCCATAAAGCCAACACTCTCTGTATAACCTGGAAGAAATATCCCGCGGCTATTGCGATAGTTGACCTGAAAAGTTTTCAATCCTGTAGCGATCCCGATAAGTGTATTATATCCTTTATTGGTTTTTGGCCTAGGTTTTTCCTCCACCTCTTCATCTTCTTCGGAAGGTGGACCAAGTGTTGGAATTCCCCTGCTCCGTTCCTGAATACTTTTCCCGGCACTGTTATTCTTCTTCTGAACTAAACCAACATAATTATATAGATCCTGAAGATTTAAACTGGCATTGATCTGGTGCGTATTGGAATTCTGAACACTGTTTCCTATCGTCGGAATATCCTCTAACTGCTGGAATCGCTGAGATCCTCGCTGCCATTGAAAGTCTCCGGTATAAGAATAAGTGGCGTTCACGAACTTTAAGACTGGTATCTTTTCAAAAGGCAGGTCATAATTCACCTGAAGTGTTTGGAAATGCTGATTTGGTTCTCCAATATTAAAAAAGTCATCCCATACTCCTATAGAATCATCAGCAAAACCTTCATCATCTATATAATTTCTTATAATCCTGTTATTGCTTGCGTTAAACGCAAAACTCAAAGACCTGGTCAAATTATAGTTGATTCCATACTGCCAGTCGAACAGGAAGTTACGTTGGTATAGGGTTGGTATTCCTATATCGCTATCACTAAGATCCAGAGAACGGAACTTTTGCTGATTATACTGCCTGAAGATATTTGAACTCGCATTGATGTTAGTTGGCAGGTAATTAATATTAAAATCTCTGAAAATGGCGAAATAATCACTGCTGTCCAGAACTGCCAGATTCTTTAAAGGCTCCAGGCTTTTCTGCGGAAAACTAAATTCATAAGTTCCACCTACTCTAACACTTTGATCGATACTTTCTTCGATCTCGAAATCCCGATGGTCTACCTGATTGTAGGAAGTAGCAAAAGCAAAATTCTCAATATCATAGGGCATCGGAGTTCGTTCCCCGGTACGCTCTTTTCTTAGCCCAATTACGTTTATGCTCTGTCTTTTGGTATAGGATTGTGACTGCTTCTCTACCGCATCTCTTTGTGCCGGGTCCTCAATATTATCAAGTCTTGTGTCCAACTCCACATCCAGAAATTCCTGATCGTATTTTGGCGTGATCAACTCCTCTCCCCGGCTATAGTTCACAGGTATTTTCACACCCCATTTCTGCGGAAGCAACTGTCCCATATTTAGGTTTGTAACCACATCATATTGTTGAAGATCTTCCCTGCTTCTCTGGTTAGGCCCCTGTCCTAAAGCTCCAAATCCTACCGTACTTCGTCGTCCTGTAGCTGAAATATTGGCGAAATCTGCAAGATTACTATCCATACTTACCACTCCGGCCCAGCCCCCTTCATTTTTAAGGTCTGAAAGTCTTAATTCGTTAAACCACACTTCTCCGCAAAGATCGGTGACCCCATCTTCCCTGGTTCCATTTTTTACTCCAACCATGAGCAACCTTATGTTTCCAAAACTTGGATTTCCTTTTACTCCAATACGTAATCTCCCCATATCATAGGGAGCTTCAGCATCTACTTCCTGAAGATCTTCAGTAAAGAAATTCAAGTCGGTTGAATTCAAAGTTGGATCTCCCAGTACTGAAGTTTTTACCTGTTGTAACAGATCCAGTTCCAGGTTCATTCTGTTCACTTCCGGCCAGATCTCTTCCGCAGTAGAAGCACCAAAAAGTGTTGGTGACAAGGGTATTTCCACCTGGTAGAAGTTGTCACTAAAATCTGTTCCCATTCTAACAAATGCGACCAACTGTCCATCCTTAAGCGGCTGGCGGTTAATTACAGATTCAGCATGCAGGAACATTTCAAGATTCTTATACTGCCGCATATCGATCTGGAAATTCTTATAAACCGCACGGGCATCCTGAGGTTCCAGATCACAAACGCTTAAGGAAAGTGATTGTTCGTTTTGACGTAAGCTGGTATTATTTTGATACAGCTGTTCTCTTTGAACTCCCGGAGGCAATCGATAAGGAATAGGTTGCCTGTTCTCGTTTTCTTCTATATTCACAGCATTTACTTCAAAGGAAGTATTTGGGTTCTCCAATTGCCCTGAATCCTCAAATAAGCTCTGGTTATACCTCCTGTAGTCTCCCCGAACAAGATCCATAGTTCCAAATCTAAGGATGGTTTCATCCTGAAAGTCGCTAAGGAACATTCTTATAAAACGAATGGACCTAAAATCTGCGATACCTCCAATGGCATTGGTGGGTTCAAAAATTGGCACTTTAAACTGCACCCAACGCACCGGCAGATCCTGCCCATTTCGAAGTGTGGTCGTTAATTCCTTAACGTCTGTGATGTACTTGTTATTATCAATATTCATCCCCCGGAAAAAAGGGATCTTATATTCGAAATAACTATTGATGGTATTCATCGTGTTATCCCGGTTAATATCTTCAGTAGTAGGTAATGTGGTATTACCTCTATTAGTATCAGAAACATCTGTTGGTGAGTTGCCTTCAGTTCCATTATAATCCAGGTATCGATCTAAAACACTGCCATCCCGATTCAGGAAATACTCGTAATTATCTGCGGAAGGATCGGCAAGGTTTCCATAATCCGGGAATTTCAATGCTTCTTCAGCATCAAGTAGACCGTCGAAACCTGCATCCTGAAGCGTTCTTCCAGCTCCTTCAGAATCAAATGCATACACTAGTGAATTATCTGCCGGAGTATTTCCGAATGCAGAGGTGATCACATTGGCTTCGCCTTCACCTTCGGGTAGTCCGTTTTCATATTGTTTTCGTCCATCCTTCAGTACATCTTCAGAAATATTTCCCAGGTTAAAGTTTATGAGTCCGTCGCTTTTATTAGCATTTTCAGCATATATATAAGGATCCATTACCCAGAACTGGATATACTCCACATTGGTTTGCTCGAAATTGGTCGTATTTATAGGACGGGTGATTCCCGCGAAATTATTTCTAGGTACAGGTAGCGTATTCCCACCAGCTGCTGCAGGATTATAATTGTAAGGACCACGAACCGAGGGTTTATAATTCACATCCATTGTGTAAACAACTTGCGGCTGACCCTGCACTACATCTGTATTTGGAAAGATCTCATTCAGCGCAACCCTTCTGGTCGAATAACTTGAAATATCTGAATCGCTGATCCCATCTGGCCTGTTGTTACTATAGAAAATTGGATCTATTGTATACCAGCTCATTTTCGCTCTTCTGTAACCTGCACTCAGATCTCCATTCGCAAGTTCGCCACCAAAACCAACCGGAACACTGGACAGTTCCCACGCCAGGGGATTATTAATATCAATTGCCGTTTGTGCAGCTTCAAAATCATCTATATAAGTAGTAGCCTCTCCATCAAAATCGTTGGAATTAGGAGATCCTGGCAGCAAATAGGCAAATTCTCCACGCACAGATACATTAGACATAACGTCTGTATCAATATTTGGAAGTTTATTCACCAGCCTCGTTAAAAATGGAACTTCTGTACTGTAATTCAGGTTTAAACCAAGAATTGTATTGTTGATTGGCTCGTAGCTGTAATTCGCTTTCTGAGTTAAAGGGCGCTCTTTAAGGTTAATAAAAGTCCCCCCAATAAGGAAATTTTCATTGAACTGATGTTCTACATTAAGCCCGGTAAATCGCTTGGTCTGCTGACCGAATAAAGCATTATTTTCCGTATTTACCTGGATTGGAATATTGGAAGCAAGCAAGCCCTCATCAAGGATCTGGACTCTTCCAAGTTCGTAATTCACTACATAATCCACTCCTTCCTGAAGGATCCTTCCTCCCGCAGTTACAGTAACCGATCCAGGCGGTAGATTGAATCCAATTGGAATACCTTCTACCTCAGCCGACTTATATCGACCCTTTAACTGGAATTTGTTCTTATCTGCCTCTTCCTGCTCTGCCTGGGTTTTCGTAGTACGATACATAGCACGAAAAACATATTTTTCCTGGTTTGCATTCCAGGTTTCCGGGATATTATAATCTTCACTACCTGCGTTGGGATTCTCATCCAGTTTTCGGAAGAGGTGTTCCCCGAAAGGTTCTACCGTAGTAAAGATGATATTACCATTTTGAGGATCGATGGTAATTTGCTGAACATAGTCAAAAAACCCATCCCCATCATTGATCGGGTCATTATTGGTATTTAATTCATCCAGCCTGAAAACCCGCAATAATGGAGTTTCATTCACATCTGCAGGCAGCGAGGTTCCTTCAACAGGTTTTATATAGTTTAATGGCTGAGGATCTGTATACAGAATATTCATTCTAAAATCTTCACGTTCCAGCTGATACGCATTAAGACTATAAATGTTCTTCATCATCAGGTCCCAGATAGGCTCCTGAACATTGGTAATCGTACTTTTAAGCAACTTAACCACAAGATTCTGACTAGCCCTGGAATTAGTTCCGGTAGTTGATTCTTCAGTTCCGGGATCGTTGGTAGCATTCACTCCATCATTCGCAAATTCACCAACCTGGAAAACCTCGCCATTGATCGTATACTGAAATGCAACCCCAAGCACCTCATCGTTGCTTAAACGTTGATTCAAACTAATATATCCAAGCTGAGTATTAACGGTATATTCTGAAGGTTTTAGTTGTCGCGCATTTTCCAGTTTTGCATAGTCGGTTCCTTCGGAAACAGTTATTGTTCCAAATCCCTGGTCTACAGTAGCGATATCTCTGATAGCCTGATTAAGCACAGATTCCCCATTGCCATTTATACCGAAGGGATTAAAATCATTTACAAGGTTATCTGGAAAAGCTCCTGCTGGCTGATTGAAAAATCCGCCCGGCGGAGTATCCAGTCCAATATTCCCGGGAACATTAGATTCCCCAAGATCCTGGATGGCTACGATATTTCGCGTATCCTGAATATTCTGAATATTGTTGGTTCTGTTCGTGACCCAAACCTGTATCCTCTTGATCTGAATATTGGTATTGATAAACGGATAGTTTCTTAGCGCTTCATCATAAGTATCGCGGAAGTAGTGCGCAAGGAAAAAATGCCTATCGGCATCATAATCCAGGGCAAATTTGGCAAATTCCTCTACGGTTGCCCCACCTTCCACATTAACCGTACGTCGCTCCGACTTCTGTTCTGAAAATACTCCGGTGATCCTAGTTTTCCCAAACTGAAGTTCGGTTTTAAAACCGAAAAGACTCTGCGCACCCTGAATAAGTGCATTGTTAAAAGGCATATTTACGTTACCTACTTCAATTTTTTGAACGATATCATCCTCGTTTGGTGTATACTCAAGTTTCAACTGATTTTGAAAATCGAAAGTTGACTCAGTATCATAATTCGCGGTAACCTGAAGACGCTCTCCAATTTGTCCCAGCATGGAAAGACTAATCCGCTGGTCAAAATCAAAAGATAAGTTGCTTCTGTTCCTTGGAGAAAATGCCGGGTTATCCTGTTTGGTATAGAGAAGTCCAAGATCTATTTCTACCGATCCCTGCGGAACGATATTGATTTCAGAACCACCAAAAATGCTTTCAAATAGATTATTATTGACATAGAAATCTGGTAAAAGATCACGCTGAATATCTTCAGTTCCTTCCTTTCTACCAGAAAGCGCGTCATTTTTCAGCTTAAAATAATTACGCATTTCTTCTTCCAGCACGAGGTCTTCATATTCCTGTGGAGTAAGGACTAATGGCAGTCCTATGTTGATATGTCCTACGCGTTTCCTGTAAAAATAACGGTTGAGGATAGGATCATATTCGTACCTGGACTCTATAGATTGTGGATCTGGGAGCTGAAGCTCACCTAGAGCAAAGCCCGCCTGGATGGTGTCCTGAGGAGCCTCCTGGGAAATGGCGTCTATAGAAAACACCATAAATAACAGGAAAGTCAGGCGTACCGGTAAAGACAATTTCAGGTAATTGTTCTTCAATTTAATTACAGCTTTTTAAGAGCCATTTTTATAATAGATTCTACGGTGGATTCAGGATCATCCTTCAGAATCTTTTCTACAACCTTGCCAGCCTGGCGTCTATTGTAACCCAAGATCTCTAAAGCTGATAACGCTTCTTCCTTATTTGTATTGTTCGGAGTCATTAAAACTTCATCATCGCCCATCACCTTAAGCACTTTATCCTTGAGATCAAGAATGACTCTTTGAGCTGTTTTGGCGCCGATACCTTTCACACTCTGGATGGTAGGAACATCACCGGTCGCAATTGCATTGATCACCTCCTTTGGTTGCAAGGAAGACAGCATTACGCGAGCCGTGCTTGTGCCTACACCAGAAACGGAAATTAGAAGTTTAAAGATCTCTCTTTCAGATTTTTCAATAAAACCGTATAAGGTGTGCGAATCTTCCTTTACCTGTAGATAAGTATAAAGACTGATCGCTTCAGATTCAGGAATTAGTGAAAACGTATGCAGGGAAATATTTACGGTATATCCTATTCCGTTACATCCAATAACCACATAGGTGGGATTTTTTTCTATTAACTGACCCTTGAGGTGATGAATCATGCAAAAAAGTTGTGTTGAGGTTCAAATGTAGTAAAATAAAGCAAAGGCGGGAATCACCTTCCCGCCTTTACTTTATTTAAGGTATTAAGCTTTTTTGTTAGCCTTCTTTTCTTTCTCCTGTGCATCTATGACCGCTACTGCAGCCATATTCACCATTTCCTCTACACTTGCTCCAAGCTGAAGAATATGAACAGGTTTCTTCATTCCCATCATGATCGGGCCTATAGAATCTACATTGTTAAGTTCTTTGATAAGCTTATAAGTACTGTTAGCAGAATCCAGGTCTGGATAAATTAATGTATTTACCTTCTTACCGGCAAGTTTTGAAAAAGGGAATTTATTCTGAAGCATCTCACGATTCAAAGCGAAATCTGCCTGCAATTCTCCGTCAACACTAAGTTCCGGGTGAAACCTGTGCAGGTAAGAAACTGCTTCTTTTACTTTGGTCGCTCTTGGGTGTTTAGAAGATCCGAAGTTTGCGTAAGATACCATTGCGATTACAGGTTCCATTCCAAATAACTGAACCGTACGTGCTGTCATTTGTGCGATCTTGGCAAGATCTTTAGCTGAAGGATCTATATTAATCGAAGTATCACTAATAAATAGCGGACCTCTGGAAGTATTCATCACGTTCGTTGCCGCTACCCTGGAAACGCCATCTGCCAGCCCAATAAGTTCCAGCATAGGTTTTACCACCGTTGGGTAAGCTCTGGAATATCCTGAAAGTAATGCATCTGCATCTCCTTCATTGACCATCATCGCGGCAAAATAATTCCGTTCTCTTAGTAATTTTTCGGCATCGTATTTAGTTACGCCACTTCTATGCCTGGTTTCCCAGTATTTGTAAGCGTATTTTTTCCTGTTTTCCTCTTCATCATCAGATTTTGGGTCAATAATGACCACATCATCTTCCTGAAAATCGATCTCAGCCATTAATTCCTTGATCACTTCACTTCGTCCAAGAAGGATTGGGAATCCAATTCCTTCATCGTTTACGATCTGTGCAGCTTTAAGAACATCAAGATGATCTGCTTCAGCAAAAACGATTCGTTTAGGGTTTGTTTTAGCACGGTTTTGCAACAAACGGGTGATCTTGTTCTCATTACCCATACGTTCCAGTAACTCTTCCTCGTAACGTTGCCAGTCATCGATCCCTTCCCGGGCAACCCCACTTTCCATGGCAGCTTTGGCAACTGCAGGCGGGACTTTAGCAATCAATCTCGGATCGAAAGGCTTCGGAATAATATAATCAGGTCCAAAATTTAACCTGGTTTCGCCATATGCAATATTCACCTGCTCCGGCACCGCTTCTTTAGCCAATTCTGCCAGTGCTTTCACAGCGGCTTTTTTCATTTCTTCATTGATCTTGGTCGCGCGTACATCTAGTGCTCCACGGAAGATAAATGGAAAACCAAGAACATTATTCACCTGGTTTGGATGATCGCTTCTACCTGTCGCCATGATGATATCTTTCCTGGTATCCATCGCCAGGTTGTAATCGATCTCTGGATTAGGATTGGCCATTGCAAAAACGATAGGTCTTTTCGCCATGCTTTTAAGCATTGCCGGACTTACAATATTTGCAATAGAAAGACCCACGAATACATCGGCATCCTTCATTGCTTCATCCAATGTGTCGATCTTACGGGCAGTAGCGAATTCTGCTTTTTCTTCGGAAAGATTTGGTCTGTCTTTTCTAATAACACCTTTACTATCAAGCATCACGATGTTTTCAGCTTTGGCACCAAAAGCCTTGTACAGCTTGGTACATGAAACTGCAGCGGCTCCTGCTCCACTAATGACGATCTTCACTTTGCTCATCTTTTTCTTAGCCAGCTCCAAAGCATTCAGCAATGCTGCTGCTGAAATGATCGCGGTTCCATGCTGATCATCATGCATAACCGGAATATCCAGTTCTGCTTTTAAGCGTTGTTCAATTTCAAATGCTTCAGGAGCTTTGATATCTTCCAGGTTGATTCCGCCGAAAGTAGGCGCAATATTCTTAACCGTTTCTATGAACTTATCTACGTCTTTTGTGTCTACTTCGATATCGAAAACATCAATATCTGCAAAGATCTTAAAAAGAAGACCTTTTCCTTCCATCACCGGCTTTGATGCTTCTGGACCTATATCCCCAAGACCCAGAACGGCAGTACCATTAGAAATCACAGCCACCAGGTTTCCTTTGGTAGTATATTTGTAAACATTCTCCCTATCTTTTTCAATCTCTAGACATGGCTCAGCTACACCTGGAGAATAAGCCAGAGAAAGGTCTCTTTGCGTGGCATATTTCTTAGTTGGTACAACTTCAATTTTCCCGGGCTTAGGTTTAGCGTGGTAAACCAATGCCTCTCTTCTTTTTCTGGAAGTGTTACTCATAATTTTAAGTTTTCGGCTAATTAGCAAAGTTAATAAGGCTGCTGTCCTTAGAGAAATAAAAAGAACAAAAGCTTCAAACGTATTTCTAAGATAATTTATACTTTGGAGGCCTAAATTATTTTCATGATCAAAAGTCTGTTTTTAGCACTTTTCCTGGTGCCTGTGTATACATTTGCGCAAAATCTATCCATAAACGAGGTAGACAGTCCACCACTTATAAAGGGATACTGCGAAGAAGACCCTTCGGAAGAATGTTTTACCATTTCTATAAGTCAGTTTATGAACAGTAATGCTAAAATTGCTGACATCATTAAATCGAAAGAATCGGGAAAGGCGTATATCCAGTTTACGGTGAATGAAACGGGAGAGATCATTAATGTACGATCACGATCCAAATTCCCCACCATCGCCCGGGTAGCAGAAGATGCAGTGAAAGAATTGACGATCGCTCAACCTGCAATGTTAAATAACCAACCCGTAGCGATCACTTACACCTTGCCGTTTAAATTTAGAAGCCTTGAAATAGGGAATGATAGCGCCAGAATTTTAGGGGATGGAGATTTTGCAAACATAACCGATGTGAATGAAGTAGCAACTCCACCTGAGTTTCGAGGCTACGACGCAGGAATTAGAAATATAGTAGATCGCTATAAGTATGATCTTAGAATGAAACTCAGGCAAATGAGTTATGAAGACAAACAAATTGATCTACTGAAAATTTCATTGATCATCGAAGAGAATGGGGAGATCTCCAGAAAAATGGTAATTCATCCCAAGCGTAAACTTCAGAATATTGTAAAAGCTGAAGTAGATAGGATCGTGATCGAGCAAGCAGCTACAAATAAGAATGGAGAAAATGAAAAAGTACTTATTTCTTATGACTTCTCGACTTAGTCACGTTTAAGAAACTCAATATTTCGCTTGAGACCCTCAAATTTTGTTCGTTTCACGGCAGATTTTCTGAAGATCTCATTGAAAGTTTCCCGGGTGATCTCTTCCCAGTCTTTTTTTGAGTTTTTAAGAAGTTCAGGATGCGGATTGAATAATGGCTCCTGGTGAGGTTTAGAAAATCGATTCCACGGGCAAACATCCTGACAAACATCACAGCCAAACATCCAGTCATCAAATTGATTCTTCATACTCTGTGGAAGCTCATCCTTCAGCTCAATGGTGAAATAAGAAATACACTTACTGCCATCAACTTTGTAAGGTTCCACGATCGCTTCCGTAGGACATGCATCGATACAGGCGGTACAGCTTCCGCAGTGATCGGTAACGGGAGTATCGTATTCCAGATCAAGTTGTACGATCAATTCAGCAATAAAATAGAAAGAGCCAGTTTGTTTCGAAAGCAAATTTGAATGCTTCCCGATCCATCCGAGTCCGCTTTTTGCAGCCCAGGCCTTGTCCAGAACCGGCGCTGAATCTACAAAAGCACGACCGTGAAAATCACCGATTTCTTCCTGTAGGGTAGCGAGCATTTCCTTCAATTTATCCTTGATCACAAAATGATAATCTCGACCGTAAGCATATTTACTGATCTTATAGGACTCGCTGTTTTGTATTTCTGAAGGATAATAGTTCAGCAGTAGAGAAATAACGCTTTTTGAACCTGGAACCAGCAAGGTAGGATCCAGACGCTTATCGAAATAATTCTCCATATAGCGCATTTCGCCATGCATATTCTCCTGAAGCCAGCTTTCCAGTCTTGGCGCTTCCTCTTCCAGAAATTCAGCTTTTGAAATTCCGCATGACAAAAAGCCGAGGCGTTTTGCTTCGGCTTTAATAAGTTGTGAATATTTTGCTGCTGAAGGATTCAAAGACTGAATTTAGAGCAGCTAATGTAAAAATTAAATAGCTGAGATCATTGGAGTGTGGGATTAAATGGCGCAAAAACTCCATCGGGATTTTCCAGTCCCACCCAGGCGTGTAGCGTCCACCCTCCAGCGGCGCAATTGAGATGCCAGTGATCATCTTCCCCGATGAAAGGTCCCTCGGGTATTGTATAATCTTCAGTTTGATCGCAGTTAGGAACCGGGATCAAATACTCTGCAGCTACGAATTGCATTTTCCCGTTTTCATCTGGATGATATACCAGAATTTCAGGTTTTAGCAAATCGAACTTCATATCTACATATTCTTCTTTGGCATAATGATAGCCCATACCAGGTACAAGCGGACTCACCTGTACATAACCCTGATCCACAGCCACATTAAAATTGTGAAACCTTCGCATCGCTTTGGCAAGCATTTCCAGCTGATCATCCAAAGTCTCAGCCTTCTCAACCTTGAAATCATAGGACTGTAAGTTCTCATTTTCAAATGGATCTGAACTACAGGAACTAATTAGTGCTAATAATAGAACTGGCAAAACCAGAAATGGTTTCGTAAATAAATTCGTTTTCATCTATATATATTTTTGTTGGTTCCTATTCCATTTGAATGATCATATCATAATCGCCCGCAGTATTTAATACCTCCTGAATAATTTCTGGAGCAACCGACTTTTCCATAGCATTTTCCTCACTGGTGGGTATCCCGTATTTTCGAAAGAATTCTGCGAATCTTTTAGGACTGTGAATATTTACCCATTTACAGTTTTCGCTCTTGGAGTTCACGAAAGTGTGCAGCGTTTTTGGGGGAATGTCTATTGATTCCCCCGCTTTCACATTTCTCTGCTCGCCATTGATGATGAAATCCATCTCCCCCGTTACGATATAAAAAGACTCATGTAAATTTTCATGATAATGTGGTGGTGGACCAGGTACCTGGCTAAGGGATTCGCCAATAATAAGATCGTAGTCACCCGAAAGATTCTGCACTGAAACTTTGCGACCTAACACCCATGATTCTAATTCGTTACGCATCTTATGAGATTTTAGTCTCGTAAATATATAACGGAATTTTGTAGAATCAAAGTTTTATAAGATATTTGTCTCATGAGTAAACAATATATCCAAAAAGGAAGAAAGACTCAGAAGCTGAAAACCCGGGACAAAATCCTTAGAAGCACACAAAAGTTGCTGGAAAAGAACCAGGACATAAGCCTTGAGGATGTTGCTAAGGAAGCAGGTATATCCAGGGCAACGATCTATCGTTACTACTCCAGTATCGATGTACTGGCTGCAGAAGCAGTACTGGACCTGAATACTAAAAGTTCGGAAGATCTCTATGATGAGGTTGCTGGGAAAGACCTGAAAGAAGCTATTCTATCCATGCAGAATTATTACAACCAGTTAACCATTGACAATGAATCTGGTTTTAGAAAATATATGAGTGTAGTCCTGAACAATGATCATAGTGATAAAATGCGTGGTGCACGCCGCAAAAAATCCTTACTGATGTTACTGGAGAATAAGGCTCAGCACATGAGTGCTCAGGACAAGGAAAATTTAGCGAATATTACCACAGTCTTGATGGGTATTGAAGCCTTCGTAGTCACCAAAGACGTATGCGGTTTAAACAATGTAGAATCTAAAAATCTATTGAACTGGGGAATGGAAAAATTGCTGGAATCAATATTAAAGTAAATCTATCTTTTTGAGAACTTCAGAATAGCATTATTAGGCTTTAGAGTTATCAATGGTTTTATTTCGATCTCGGAATTCACCGGCTGCAATTTGTAATCGTTCATCAATTCTGCAACCGCAATGATCATCTCGAACATCGCGAAGTTATTTCCAATACATTTTCGTGGTCCCGCACCAAATGGGAAATATTGTGAGGAATATTGTCTTCCGCCTTCAGCGAACCTTTCTGGCATAAAAGTGTCTGGCTCCTTCCATAGATCTGGGTGTCTATGAACTTCGTGCAATGAAAACAGCAAATTGGAGCCCGGCTCAAAATATTTGCCTTCAAATTCAAATTCCTCAAGATTCACCCGGTCTATAAAATATGCTGGAGGATACATACGCATCGATTCCTCTAGAACCATTTGAGTGAATGGCGCATTAGTCACTAAATGCATTAGATCATCGCTTTCCTTCTTCAAAGTTGAAACCTCCTTGTAGATCTTTTCCTGCCATATAGGATTAAATGCGAGTAACTGAGCTGTAAATGTTAACGAATTCGAGGTAGTCTCATGTCCCGCAGTAAACAGAATCAGGATCTCATCAATAAGTTGTTCTTCATCCATGAAGTTCCCGTCGTCATATTTCGCATCCAGCAGCATATCCAGAAGATCATCATATCGATTTCCTGAAGACTGTCGTTCGTGAACTATAGTTCTTAAAATACTCCTTGCCTCCTCTGTAAGTTGAAGATAACTATCAATTTTTCCACTCAATCTAAACCACCACCCAAGATAGGGTTGCCTTAATTCTTTTACCAGCATTTGCTGCGTGGCTTCAGTTATATATTGGAGTCGGTTGATCTCAGTTTGATTCGCAGCACTACTAAAAAGTGATTTTACAACCGTTTGAAAAGCAAGATCGTTCATAATAGGAAAAATATCAATTTCCTTCCCGTTCTCGATTTTTTCATATTCGGCACAAATTGCTTCCTTAATGGAATCAAGTAAATTGGCAAGTTGCTTTTTATGGAATGCCGGTTGAATCAACTTTCGTTGTTTCTTCCAGTGTTCTCCTTCTGAAGTAAGCAGACCTTTACCCACATATTTCACCAGGTCTTTGGTCTGTATCTCAGATTTCACAAAATTCTTCTGGTTCTTCTGAAGCACATATTCCACGAGAGCTGCATCCCTGCTGAAAATGACCGATTTACTAAAACCGATCTTCAATCGAAAAGTATCTCCCTTTTCTTCAAAGTTCTTCTTATGAAAGGGTAACGGATTTTTTAAAATATTGGCTGAATGCTTTAAAAATTTAGCCAGTGAAACTTCGGGAATATTATTCTCTTTCTCCTTCATGATACTTTTTTAAAACAATCCATTCTGCCCGGGAGTCTTGGTTCTTCCAAGGTGTCGGTAGGCATGCTCGGTCACTTCCCTTCCTCGAGGTGTCCGGTAAATAAATCCCTGCTGAATCAAAAATGGTTCATAAACCTCTTCAATAGTTTCAGCACTTTCACTTACAGCTGTCGCCAGGGTTGTAATACCTACAGGACCACCTTTAAACTTGTCGATGATGGTTTCCAGGATCTTATTATCCATTTCATCCAGCCCATGCGCATCCACATTTAAGGCTTTTAAGCTATATCTGGCGATTTCTATATCGATCTTTCCGTTACCTTTTATCTGTGCAAAATCCCGTACCCTTCTTAGCAAGGCATTTGCAATACGCGGAGTTCCCCTACTTCTTCCTGCAATCTCAATAGCTGCTTCCTGTGAAATTGGAACTTTGAGAATCTCAGAACTTCTTTCCACGATGCCTGATAGCAGTTCTGTAGAATAATACTGTAGTCTACTGGAAATACCAAATCTCGCCCGCATAGGAGCTGTTAATAGTCCTGAACGCGTTGTCGCACCAATTAGAGTGAAAGGATTCAAATTGATCTGTACAGTTCTGGCGTTTGGACCGGTTTCCAACATGATGTCGATACGATAATCTTCCATGGCAGAATATAGGTATTCTTCTACTATAGGACTCAATCGATGAATTTCGTCTATAAACAGAATATCACGTTCATCGAGATTTGTGAGCAGACCGGCGAGGTCTCCGGGTTTATCCAGAACGGGACCCGAGGTGATCTTTATACCAACATTGAGTTCATTAGCCAGTATATGTGCCAGGGTGGTTTTACCCAAACCTGGAGGTCCATGAAACAAGGTATGATCCAGCGCATCTCCACGCATGTTCGCAGCCTGAACAAAGATCTGCAGGTTCTCCAGCACTTGTTCCTGTCCCGCAAAGTCGTCAAAACTAAGGGGCCTTAAAGCTCTTTCTATATCAAATTCTTCAGGAGAAAGATTCTCTCCACTGGCATCCAGGTTCTCGTTCATCGTTTATTTGCTTTTCGCAATATATTCTTTAGTCTGCTTGATCCAATCTTCAGAATTTTCCAGATTAATCTCTGGCTGCACTCCTACAGACTCATATTCCAGATATTTTTTATCGCCTTTAAAAGTAAAGAATCCTTTGAAGTTATAGCAGGGAAAATCATAAGTTTTGCCAAGTTCATACGCGATAGTTCCGCTAGTTTTACTTCCAAGTAAGGTTACATTTTTAAACTTCTGAAGTCTTAGAGCAAACTGCTCTGCATTGCTCGCAGTATTCCCATTTATCAAAACATACAATTTTGCCTCCTTATAATTTTTGCGCAGATATTTATAGAGAATATCAGAATTTCTATCACCACCGCCACCATTGTCGCGAAGATCCAGGATCAGGTCTCTAGTAACAGGTTTCTCTTCCAGACTTTTATAGAAGTTTTCTGCATTCTTCAAGGTTGGATTGTAACCCGAAAAACTTCCAATTCTCATATAAGTAATATCCCCTGATAACGAATATTGATAAGTCCCATTAGCCTTTACCCTGGAATAATCTGGTGTGGCATTGGATTTTGAAAGCTGTAGTTTGGAGATATGACCATTCTTAATCTCCAATGGGAAATTCACAAGTTTTTTATCATGAAACTGGCCTATGGCTGCAAGATATCGACCATTCCCGTATTTCAGGAATTGACCGATAATTTCTCCTTTCTGCCATACCTTCTTTCCACCGCTAAGATTCACTACTATCAAATTCTCTTCGGAAGCATATACTCCTATGCTAAAACCATTACGGGAATAGATACCCTCAACATCTTCTAGTGGTTTAATTTCAAGTTGCGTTTTTAATCTATCCAGATCACCTTCAAACTTTGGAAATTCATGATAGAGTGTATCTGATTGTTTTACTTCATAACCGACTTCAGAATACATCATATTATGCCGATCATTGAGCGTAACAAGTATCTTGCTCATCTGCTGGAAACAATCATATTCTGTGTAGTTTCCGGTATACGAATAATTATTGGCCGCACTTAATGTCTCATTGTATACAAATAGGTCTGATGTATTCCTGGTGACAGGTAATTTTTGGATTGTCTTAGCCAGAACTTCAATGTTCTTAGTGCATTGGCAATCACTCTGTGACGAAACACTGAAGCTAATTATCAAAAGCAAGCAAGAGAATAAATATTTCATTTCAGTTGATTTGTAAAAAGATATTACAATTTGAGAAGTCGGTAAAACTTATAGAATAAAAAAAGCCTTTTCCGTGGTGGAAAAGGCTTTCTAAATATACTTAATGTTCTTCTAGTGATTTAATTCTTCCTCACCTTCTTGAAGTGGCGTCGTTTGCGGCACGAAATCCTGACCGGCAATTACATACTCACCATCTTCTCCGGTTTTAGAGTAATCGTATGGCCATCTGTAAACTGATGGTATTGCTCCTGGCCAGTTTCCATGTACATGTTTTACAGGAGTAGTCCATTCCAGTGTATTCGATCTCCAAGGATTCATTACTGCCTTCTTTCCGTAGAACATAGAAGAGAAGAAGTTATAAATAAACACCAACTGAACTAAAGCGGTAATGATAGCAGCTACCGTAATGATAACATTTACATCTGCATAGTCATCGAAGTATGGAAATTCAGTATTAGTATAATAACGCCTTGGAAGACCAGCGATCCCGATAAAGTGCATTGGGAAAAAGACGCCGTAAGCACCTACAGCTGTTACCCAGAAGTGGATATAACCAAGATTCTTATTCATCATTCTACCAAACATCTTAGGGAACCAGTGGTAAACCCCGGCAAATAGTCCGTATAACGCAGAGATACCCATTACCAGGTGGAAGTGAGCAACCACGAAGTACGTATCATGAACGTTAATATCCAGTGTAGAATCCCCAAGGATAATACCTGTTAAACCACCCGTAATGAAAGTAGATACAAGACCTATCGAGAATAGCATTCCCGGGTTCATCTGTAAATTACCTTTCCAGAGGGTAGTGATATAGTTAAAAGCTTTTACTGCTGACGGTATCGCAATTAATAATGTGGTAAATGTAAATACAGACCCAAGGAACGGATTCATACCAGATACGAACATATGGTGACCCCAAACGATCGTAGATAAGAATGCGATAGCCAGAATAGATGCTACCATCGCACGATATCCAAAGATTGGCTTACGTGAGTTTGTAGCGATAATTTCTGAAGTGATCCCGAGTGCAGGAAGTAATACGATATAAACTTCAGGGTGACCAAGGAACCAGAATAGGTGTTCGAACAGTACTGGAGAACCTCCCTGGTGACTTAACACCTCTCCTTTAATAAAGATATCACTTAAGAAGAAGGATGTACCAAAACTTCTATCCATGATCAATAATAATGCGGCTGAAAGTAATACAGGGAACGATACAACTCCAATAATAGCTGTTACAAAGAACGCCCAGATAGTAAGAGGAAGTCTGGTCATAGACATCCCTGCAGTTCTAAGGTTCAATACCGTAACGATATAGTTCAAGGATCCTAGTAGTGAGGATGCAATGAAGATCGCCATAGAAACTAACCATAATGTCATCCCTGTTCCAGAACCGCTAATTGCCTGTGGTAATGCAGATAATGGAGGATAAATTGTCCAACCTGCCATTGCTGGACCTGACTCCACAAATAATGAACAAAGCATGATCACTGAAGAAAGGAAGAACAACCAGTAGGAAACCATGTTCAAGAATCCTGAGGCCATATCCCGCGCACCAATTTGCAACGGAATTAATAAGTTTGAAAATGTACCAGAAAGTCCGGCGGTTAATACGAAGAATACCATGATGGTACCGTGAATAGTAACAAGCGCCAGGTAAATACTTGGTGACATTACTCCTTCCGGTGCCCAGCGTTCTCCTAATAATGCTTCAAATACCCAGAAAGACTCTGCTGGCCATGCAAGCTGAATACGGAAAAGGATGGACATCCCAATACCTACTATTCCCATTAGAAGACCTGTGATAAGATATTGCTTCGCAATCATCTTATGATCGGTACTGAAAATATACTTTGTTATAAAAGTTTCCTTATGATGATGTCCGTGATCATCGTGGTGATCGTGTGCCGGTGCTGTTGCAGTTGCTGACATATCTCTAATTTCTTTATCTTAAAATTGTACGTTCGTTATCTATTCTACTGAAGCTACTGCATTCTCACCTTCTGGTGCATTTTCAGTCTCCATCTCCCCTTCTGAATCTTCTTGCATTGACTCTGGAGTGCCATCTCCAGCAGTATCTTCTGGTCTATCTACATTCTGACTACTTTCTTCCATAGTACTCCCAAAAGTAGGCTGCTCTGCCATCCATGCATTGAAATCTTCTTCAGATTCTACTACGATCTTCATCTGCATGTTGTAGTGAGCCTGTCCACAGATTTTGTTACATAGTAAGAAGTATTCAAACTCATACTCATCAAGTGTAGGTTCTCCCTGCGCTCTTAATGCTTCGTTACGTTCGTTTCTAACTTCATTTACACTCTTCACCTTATCACGCATATATTCGCTTTCTCTCATTTCTTCGGAAGTGATCGTTGGAGTAAAGCCAAACTGAGTGATCATTCCAGGCACTACGTTCATTTGTGCACGGAAGAATGGGAAATAAGCTGAGTGCAATACATCCTGAGATCTGAATTTGAAAAGGACTGGTCTGTTTACCGGTAAATGTAATTCAGTAGTGATAACGTCATCCTTTCCATAAGAATCAGATTCATCCACACCTAATTGGTTCACACCTTCGATAAAACGAACATTTGCTTTTCCTAATGTGTTGTCTTCACCGGAATATCTCGCTCTCCAGTCAAACTGGTAAGCGTAAACTTCGATCACCAGTGGATCTTCGTCTTCGTTGATATTCATGATATCACTCCAGGTAAATAATCCGTAGATGATAAGACCAGCAAGAGTAATTACAGGAATGATCGTCCAGATAAATTCCAGTTTATCATTATCTGCGTAGAATAATGCCTTTTGAGTTTTCTTCCCTTTGTATTTAAAAGCAAAGTAGTGCAGTAAACCCTGAGTAATGATCTGTACGAACATGATTAATCCGATAGACACAAACATCAAGGTGTCATATTCCGAACCATGTTCAGAAGCAGCTTCCGGAAGGTAGAATTTACTGTATTCCCAGAAGCAGAATATGGTTATAACGTAAAGGAAAATTACAAATGCTAGCATCAGGATCCCGTGAGTACGGTTATCCTTATCGTTTGCAACCTGTGAAGTATCCTCATCTGATCCCTTCGATAACTGAAAGATCTTGGAGATCTGCCAACCTGTTACGGCCAGAAGTGCGAGTACTATGATTACTAAAAATACGGTCATTTTATAAGTTCTTCTTTAAACAATCAATCTTTATTAATAGTGGTAATGTTTACTTTCTTTCAAGTATGGATTACCTTTTACAAGTAGCGGTGCCTTTGTAAGTGAATTGAACACTATGAAGGAGAATAAACCTCCAAACAATAGTATTGAACTAATTTCAGGAATTCCAATGAACCAGGACTCCCCAACTGTCGCAGGCATTACCATTACGTAAACGTTGATGTAGTGACCGCATAGAATTATAATACCGGTCATCACTACAAACCAGTTAACCCGTTTGTAATCGCTGTTCATCAACAATAATACCGGGAAAAGGAAATTTGTTACGATCATACCCCAGAAAAGTATAGGATAATCATTCATTCTCTGAATGAAGTATACCACCTCTTCAGGAATATTTGAATACCATATCAACATAAACTGAGAGAACCATAGGTAAGTCCAGAAAATACTGATCCCGAACATGAATTTCGCAAGATCATGAATATGACTATTATTTACGAACTCAAGGTACCCTCTCGATTTTAGATATATTGTGATTATAGCGATCGTGGTAATCCCTGATACGAACATACTAGCAAATACGAACCAACCGAATAATGTACTAAACCAGTGTGGATCCAAACTCATGATCCAGTCCCATGACATCATGGATTCGGTTACGATAAAGAATACCAGGAATCCTGCAGATAGCTTAAAAGTCTTTTTAAAGATCGAAAGATCTGTTGCATCGTCCATCTTTCTGGAGTTCTTTACAATCAAGTGTCTGAAGATCGCCCATCCACCAAGGTAGATAGCAGCTCTAATTAAGAAAAATGGTACGTTTAAGTATGCAGTTTTATTCTGAATGATTTCATCGTGTGCTACTACTTCCGGATCCATCCATACAAATAGATGATTTAAGTGTAAACCTGAAAGAACAAGTATTACGAACACGATAAGCCCTCCAGGTAGCAAGTAAGCAGTGATAGCTTCCATTACTCTGAATAATACCGGTGACCAACCTGCCTGTGCAGCATATTGAACAGCATAAAAAGCCATAACTCCTAAAGAGATCATGAAGAAAAAGAATGCAGCCACGTAAAGTGCAGCCCATGGTTTGTTCTGTAACTGGTGCAGGATGTGCTCCATATGCTCAGCCTCATGGGATGCTTCTTCACCATGACCTGCTTCAGCATGGTCTGCGTCAGCGGCATGATCTGTATTATCTTCAGTGTGTTCTATAGTTTCAACTTCAGTGTTTCCACCAGGAATCTGCTCGACGTTAACTTCGTGAGTTTCATCTGTCGCATGCTCTTCCCCGTGATGTTCAGAAGCCATCATTGCCTCCACATCCTCGATAGTTTCTGGAGCCGCGATAAACCCGTAAACGAGACCTATTGCTCCCACAACCATACAAATGATTGCTGCTAATTTTATTTTACTGGATAGCGTATACATATTGATAGATCTAAATCTTTATTCTTGAGTTTCGGTTTGGTTGTTTTCAGTAGCACCTTCAGCAGCGGTATCGCCAGCATCCTCATAGATATTAGCATCTGCTCTGGAAGGAAGAAGGCTTGTTTGCTCTTCTTCAAATTCTCTTTCAGGTTTACCTTCCAACTTATCTTTTAAGCTCATCACATAGTGATCGATCTGCCAGCGTTCTTCGATAGAAGTCTGCGAAGCATAAGATCCCATGTTATTAATTCCGTAGTACATCACGTGATAAACACTACCTTCAGTGATTGCTCTACCTGCATCATCATAGGATGGTACACCAAGAATCTTCTCTCTTTCTACAAGAATTCCTTTCCCATCTCCTTTGTCACCGTGACAAACTGCACAATAAATAGTGTACAAACCTTTACCTTCTGCAAGATTATCCTGAGTATATGGAATTGGATTGTTAAGATTTGCCTTTGCATTCGCAAGTCCTGCAGCAGAATTTTCGTAATCATACGGCATCCATCCTCTTGGAATAGATCCTTCTACCGGTAATTTTGCCTCCTGAGCATTCTCGAATACATTGTACTCGCCGTAGGTTTCGTAACCTACAGATTCATACATATCTGGCATATACTGATAGTTTGGATCCTCCTTGTCATTGCAGGAAACAACTGCAAAGCCAAGCAGACAAAATCCTATAGTTTTATGGAACAAACTTCTCATTATCACTATTTATTATCTATTAATCTAATTTCAGATGCTCCAGTATCGTAAAGAAACTTAGTAAGATCATCTATGTTATGGTTCGCAGCATCCACTTCCATAAGAAACAGGTCATCTGTTGTTCTTACATCAGGGTTCTCAGCTTTTTTGAATGGCCATAATCTACTTCTCATGTAGAAGGTGATTACCATAAGGTGAGCTGCAAAGAATACTGTAAGCTCGAACATGATAGGTACGAACGCCGGCATATTCTGAAAGAAACTGAAACTTGGTTTACCACCTATATCCTGTGGCCAGTCTTCGATCATGATGAAATTCATCATTGCAATTGCAACACAGAGACCAACAACCCCATACATAAATGAAGTGATAGCCAATCTAGTTGGAGCAAGTCCCATTGCCTTATCTAGTCCGTGAACCGGGAATGGACAATAAATCTCACCAATATGATAGCGTGCTTCACGAATCTGCTTTACAGCTTGTAATAGCAGATCGTCATCTCGGTAAATAGCGTGTAAAACTTTAGATGCCATCCTGATTATTTATTTTTTAGTTTGTTTGCCTGTTCAACCCAACCTGCTCTATTCTCCTGAATAGGGAAGTTCTCGATCACTTCATCAAGCAATTCAAAATCCTGTTCTGTTAATCTACTTACCTGATCAAAAAGATAAATTCCAACCTGGTGTAGGTGTTGTTGAAGTAATGGTCCAACATTCTTAAGCCTGGTTAGATCATCTGCATCCTGCTTAGCTGGATCGTAAGTACCAATTCTACCAAGCATCTCATCGATACGGTCTTTCATTACTTCTGAAACAACCATTCCATCTGCATTCACTGTCTCTTCATGAACATGGTCTGCTTCTGTGGTAGTGGTATGTTCAGTATCTTCAATTTTATTATGAATTCCGGCTTCTACATTCTGCTTAGGATTTCTTCCTACTGCCTGCGGATCATAATGCAGCGCATCATCACCCTTTTCAGCTCTTAATCTTTTATACTTGTCTCCGGAAGCTTTCAGGATGGTTTTAACCTCTGCCTGAGCGATCACAGGGAATGAACGGGCGTACAATAAGAATAATACAAAGAAGAATCCAATGGTACCAATAAAGATCCCGATATCTACAAATGTTGGAGAGAACATCGTCCATGAAGACGGTAGGTAATCACGGTGAAGCGAAGTCACAATAATTACGAAACGCTCAAACCACATTCCTATGTTTACAACGATCGATATAAAGAAAGAGAACATGATGCTGGTACGTAGTTTTTTGAACCACATGAACTGTGGTGAAAACACGTTACAAGTCATCATACTCCAGTATGCCCACCAGTAAGGTCCGGTAGCCCTGTTAAGGAATGCATACTGCTCGTATTCCACTCCTGAATACCAGGCGATAACCAGCTCGGTAATATATGCAGTACCAACAATAGAACCTGTGATCATGATCACAATGTTCATTAATTCGATATGCTGAATAGTAATATAGTCTTCTAAGTTAGAAACCTTTCTCATGATGATAAGCAAGGTATTTACCATCGCAAATCCTGAGAAGATTGCTCCTGCAACGAAGTAAGGAGGGAAAATGGTCGTATGCCATCCCGGTATTACCGAAGTTGCAAAGTCAAAAGATACAATCGTGTGTACAGAAAGTACAAGTGGTGTTGCCAATCCGGCAAGTACCAGTGATACTTCTTCAAAACGTTGCCAGTCTTTAGCACGTCCACTCCATCCAAAGGATAGAATTCCGTAGACTTTCTTAGTAAAAGGAGTAATCGCACGGTCACGGATCATTGCAAAATCAGGTAGCAATCCAGTCCACCAGAATACCAGTGATACAGAAAGATAGGTTGAGATCGCAAATACATCCCAAAGTAAAGGAGAGTTAAAGTTCACCCATAGTGATCCAAATTGGTTTGGAATTGGTAGTACCCAATATGCCAGCCATGGACGTCCCATGTGAATAAGAGGAAAAAGACCCGCCTGCATTACAGAGAAAATGGTCATCGCCTCTGCAGACCTGTTAATTGCCATTCTCCATTTCTGGCGGAAAAGCAGTAGTACGGCGGAAATAAGAGTACCGGCGTGACCAATACCTACCCACCATACAAAGTTGGTAATATCCCAGGCCCAACCTACGGTTTTATTTAGCCCCCAGGTTCCAATACCTGTAGAAATTGTGTAAACTATACATCCTACACCCCATAGAAAGGCAACAAGGGCAATAGAAAAAACTATCCACCAGGATTTGTTAGCCCGTCCTTCAACCGGAGCAGCAACATCAACCGTCACATCGTGATAGGTTTTGTTCCCGGTAACTAGAGGCTTTCGTATAGGCGCTTCGTAATGAGACATATCCTTATCTAATTGATTCTTAGTTATTAGTTATTTTAAGCTTCGGTTGTATTTCTAACCTTCGTCTGGTACATCACATTTGGTTTTGTACCTACATACTCCAGTAGATGATACATCCTGTCATCATTTTTCTTTTCAAGAATTTGTGTTCCTTCGTTATTCACATCTCCAAAGATGATTGCACCCTTATCACAGGCAGAAGAACAGGCAGTTTCAAATTCTCCATCTCTAAGCGCTCTACCTTCTCTCTTTGCATCAAGGATCGTTTTCTGAGTTTTCTGAATACACATAGAACATTTCTCCATAACCCCTCTGGAACGCACAGTAACATCTGGATTAAGAACCATTCTTCCAAGATCATTATTTAAATGATAATCAAATTCGTCATTCTGTGCATAGCTGAACCAGTTAAAACGACGCACTTTATAAGGACAGTTGTTAGCACAATATCTTGTACCCACACATCTGTTATAAATCATTTGGTTTTGTCCCTGTCTACCATGTGAAGTTGCCGCTACCGGACAAACTGTTTCACAAGGAGCATGGTTACAATGCTGACACATTACAGGCTGGAATACAACCTGAGGATTTTCAGCTGGCTGTTCTAGCTCGCCAAATTCTGAAAGGGAACTTCCAAGCCCTTCTATATTTTCTTTTTTCTCTAAATCATCTGTAAAGGTATCTTCAGAAGAGAAATATCGGTCTATACGCAACCAGTGCATATCACGGGATTTTCTAACTTCTTCCTTACCAACTACCGGTACATTATTTTCAGAATGACAGGCGATCACACATGCTGCACATCCTGTACAGGCATTTAGATCTATACTCATGTTGAAGTGAGGCCCGGTGGTTCTGTCAAAACTTTCCCAGATATCAACTTCTGGTGAAGTAACCGGAGTTTCCTGGTGATTCAGGGAAACTTCAGGAGTAGAGTTCCAAATATGAGCATCTCTGGTATTGAAAATTTCCAGAGTTGTCTCTTTTATAATATCACCTCTACCCATTAAGGTATTATGCAACTGAATACAGGCAAATTCATGTATTCCCGGAGCTTTTTCAATCTTAACCTTTTGCATAGACTTAAAGTCATTATACAAAGGATAAGCATTCACACCAGTCTGCATTTCTTCCTGAACTCCAGCTTTTCTACCGTAACCAAGCGCCAGACCAATAGATCCATCTGCCTGACCTGGCATAATATAAACCGGTACATTTTGAACTATGGTATCACCAACACTAAGATGAACATAACTTCCGTTTAGTCCACCATCAGCAACGTGATAGTTTTCCAGACCCAGCATTTCAGCATCTGTTCTGGACATAGTTACGTAGTTATCCCAACTCGCTCTTGTAAGCGGATCCGGAAGTTCCTGTAACCACGGGTTGTTGAACTGCTGTCCATCCCCGATCGCTACATTTGTATAAAGCGATAATTCAAATCCTTCTCCATCCAGATCATCAACATCTAAGGATATTGCATTTCCACCTGAAGCTGGCATTGAAGGCATAGGCACTGGGGAAGTTGCTTCAAAAACTCCGTCGTGGATTGCTTCACTCCAGGTTTTTGAACCTAATCCTCCAGACCATGTTTCTTTAAGGTATTCATAATAAGAAGCATCATTATCAGACCATTTTAGAAGTGTATCCTGAAATTGTCTCGTATCAAATAATGGTCTTATCGTTGGCTGCATTAAGCTAAAAGCCTGTTCTGTAAATTGAACATCTCCCCAGCTCTCCAAATAATGCGGAGTTGCAGCTACATATTTACTAAGTACAGAAGTCTCATCGATCCTGGTAGTGAAATCTACCACGGTTTCAACCTTTTTAAGCCCTTCTATAAATTCTTTTGCATTTGGAAGTGTATGAACAGGGTTAAGACCAGCGATTAATAAAGCACCAATACTTCCATTATTCATATCTTTTACTACCTGAGCAACTTCGCTGGCATTACCCTGACGAATAACTCTGGCATTAGAAACATCCATCACCTGGCTTCCAAGCGATTCATTAATTTCTAGAGCCCATTTTTGTGCTTCATCATCTGGAATACCACAAACTACTACAGCACCGCTACCAGCAGCTCTTAATTGTTTGTGGGCATTCTGTACAGCTTCGTTGATTCTCTCAGGAAGATCTCCTGAAGCAGACCCACCTCTTAAGGCAGCAAGTACAGCTTTTTGTTGAGAAGGTTTAACAGCTACACGCTTATCTGCATTGGCACCAGTTAAACTCATATTAGACTCAAACTGCACGTGACGAGACATCTCGCCATTCTTCGGAATTCTTGTATGTGCAAAAGCAGCATCAAAACCACCACCCTGCCAGTCGCCAAGAAAATCTGCCCCAACACTAACTACCATTTTCGCTTTTGAAAAGTCGTAATTAGGTAAAGCACGTCTGCCGTATTTAGCCTGAAAAGCATTTAGAGCAGCATCTTCTGAAATTGTATCGTAAACTACGTGACGTACATTACCATACTTAGCAGAAAACTCCTGAATTAATTTTGTAGTGGAAGGACTTGCAAATGTTTGCGTTAGAAGCACAATGTCTCCATTTGTATTTTCAAGGGCTGTTCTTGTCTCACGATCAAATTCTTCCCAGGATACATTTCTTCCTCCAATCATTGGGCGCTTAACCCTATTGTTATCATATAATGAAAGTACCGAAGCATGAACACGGGCATTTGCCCCTGTCTTAACTTCAGAAAGATCATTATACTCAACTTTTATAGGTCTACCTTCACGAGTTTTGATCAACACACTTGCGAAATCAAATCCATCTGCAATAGTAGAGGCATAATAATTCGCAACGCCAGGAACAATCCTGTCTGGTTGAACTACGTAAGGAATAGACTTTGTCACAGGGCCTTCACAGGCAGCCAGTGACGCCGCTGCTGTACTGAATCCAACATACTTAAGGAAATCTCTTCTTGTAGTTTTTGAATCTGCAAGCTTCTCTTTATCCCCAAGGAAATCTTCCACCGGGATCTCCTCAGTAAATTCCTTTTGCCGGAGCGTCTCAACAACAGAGCTACCATTTAGCTCTTCAACACTTTTCCAGTATTTCTTGTTTGATGACATATTATATCTAGATATTAGCTTCTTAAATTAAACCTGAATTTCAGGATTCTAGTAGTGACACTTACCACATTCCAGACCACCCATTTGAGCAGCCGTAAGCTCTTCTACACCATATTTTTTAGACAACTCTGCATGGATCTTTTCGTAGTATTCATTACCCTCGATCCTGATATTTGTTTCACGGTGACAGTTAATACACCATCCCATAGTTAGCGGAGCATCCTGATATACAATTTCCATTTCCTGGATAGGACCATGACATTTTTGACATTCAATGCCAGCCACCGTTACGTGCTGCGAGTGATTGAAGTAAGCAAAGGCCGGAAGGTTGTGAATTCGCACCCACTTCACCGGTTTTTCTTCTCCGGAATAAGTTCTGGTTGCTGGATCCCATCCTGTAGCATCGTATAACTTAGCAATTTCTTTATCGTAAAATTCTTTTGAATATTCTTCTGTAGCCGTTTCAGGAGACACTTCAGCAATAGACTTGTGACAGTTCATACAAACGTTCAAAGAAGGAATTCCTGAATGCTTGGAAACTCTTGCAGAAGAGTGACAGTACTTACACTCGATCTGATTATCACCTGCGTGAATTCTATGTGAATAGTGAATTGGCTGAATTGGCTGATAACCCTGATCAACACCAATCTGCATTAGGAAACCGTAAGAGAAGTAACCTACAGTAAGCAACACAAAAATTGACGTTACAACAAGAAGGAATTGATTCTCTACAAAAGACTGATATAAAGGTTTGGTTTTTGGCTTCTCTGGAATTGCAATTCCAGAAGCAGAAGCGAAATTTCTTAATGTTTTGTTTACAAGGAAAAGCACCACAAGAAGAAGCACCAGGACAAAAGCAAGAATTCCTAAAATAATATTTACAGAAACACCACCTGAACCTTCACCTCCACCTGACTGAGCTGCGCCAGTAGTTGCCGCAGTTGGCTCTGGTTTAGGCTGCTCAACGTAAGCAAGAATATTATCAATATCACTTTCGGTCAACTGAGGAAAAGCCGGCATTGCCGTTTGATTCCATTCATTGTAAACTTCATTAGCTTCTGCATCACCACTAGCGATCAAAGCAGCAGAATTCTGGATCCAGTCATAAAGCCATTCCATTTCATGTCTATCTGTCGCACCGTTAAGAGCAGGACCAATAGAATTAGAATAAGGTTTGTGACAGGCTGCACACAATGAATTAAATAACTCTTTACCAGCAGCAGCATCTCCAAGAGAGGCAGCAGCTGCTCCAGCACCAGCATCAGCTTCGGTCGCCTGGCCAGACTCAGCCTGAGCTGTAGTATCCTGCGCCGTCTGATCCTGCGCATGCGCGAACAGAGAAAATGTAAATAAGAAAGCTACGCTTAAGAGTAGTTGTCGCGAAATTGAATGGCGGAAAATCACCTTTTTCATATTTTAAGTTCGATTAACGTCTAAACTTTGGTACGGTTTTTACACTCAGTATTTTAGGGCTAAATACCTAAAAAGGTACCTTTAAATTCAAGCACAAAAGTAATACTTATAGACGATTCTAGGAATGTTAGATAAGTGTTAATAGGTAATTTATAATAGTTCTAAATAATATTTTACAAGCTGTTTAAGTTATTATATTTTACATTTGTCAAAAGACCACAAGCTATGAAAAAACCTAATATACAGTACTCATTTACGATCGCAGCTTTTTTCCTTCTTTTTAATCTGAGTTCCAGCGCTCAACAGGCCAGTGTTGAAATTCAACAAAGCAAAAAGATCGATAAGCTCATGGAAGTAAAGAAAGAATTGAGTGATAATAACAAGATTGGCGACCGCTTCGTGATTCAGTTATTTTATGGAGATAATGGCAAAGCCAACGAGGTAATTCAGAAATACCGGAATCTTTACGAATACCCTTCCAAGATCGCGTATGAAGCTCCAAATTACAAAGTATGGGTAGGTAACTTTAGAAACAGACTGGAAGCAGACAGAGCGCTCCTTACCCTGAAAGAAGACTTTCCTTCAGCTTTTATTCCGAAGCCACAGAGGAAATAAGAAATTGATTATTATACATTAAAAAGCGGCTCGATGAGCCGCTTTTTTTGTAGTTAGATCTTCGGAAAACGATATGCCCGAACGACCCTATGAGATTAAGTTCATATAGCTGAAGATTTCTCATATTCTAACAAGAAATACAGGGTTTCAATCAAAGTCTGTTCGCCCGTATTCTCAACTGTGTCTTAGGTAGAACTCCACAGGATATTCCTGATCTCCTCCGGCCAATTACTAAGATTTTCCATCGAAACCTAATAGCGCCAAATCCATAATTCTCTTATTGGAATGATGTAAAAAAAACAATGTATTACCCAAAACAACAATTCTTTGAATGGCTACTAACTAAAAGTTTTAGTTAAACCAATGTTACCCATAATAAGCTAACATGATTAATATTCGAATCATTTAAGAAATAAATGTTATTACTCTGATATGATCTTTACAGTCCTGTTTAATATTCTACATATAAAAGTTCATCCAAACGGAGTGATCTCTGTCCTGATCAGCCGATGCAATTCATAGTCGAGGCTAACCGAATGATACTGGCATCTGTAATAATTTCCAGATGATCTGCACTCAAGGATCAACCGATCACGACCTACAGTTTTTGAAAAGCGCACTGAAAACCTGAACACATATTTCAAAAGGTTTTGAAGGAATTGGTGAGAACCTTCGGAAACAAAGGCTGATAGGTTATTGGAAAATCATACAATTAAACCATTTTGATGAATCTGATCTCTTGTGATCGATGAATTCCACACAAATACTGTCGACACCCCTAACAAAAAAAGCGGCTCCAAGAGCCGCTTTTTTAGTTTGAGTATCCTACTCAGTTTATTTTGATTTCAAGGTTTTCTTAACCTCTACTTCTCTAAATGCTTCTACTACATCACCTTCTCTTATGTCATTGTAGTTCTTAATCTGAAGACCACAATCATAACCTTTCTTCACCTCTTTCACGTCATCTTTGAAACGTTTTAATGAAGCTAGTTCTCCAGTATAAACAACAACGCCATCTCTAATAAGGCGTATTCCCGCACTTCTGTAAATAGTTCCTGCCGTTACCATACAACCCGCAATCGTACCAACCTTAGATATCTTAAAGGTTTCTCTAATCTCGGCAGTACCAGTGATCTCCTCTTTAAGTTCCGGTGAAAGCATACCTTCCATCGCATCTTTAAGATCGTTAATCGCATCGTAGATGATCGAGTAAGTACGGATGTCGATTTCTTCCTTATCGGCCACCATTCTGGCATTACCTGCAGGTCTAACATTAAATCCTATAATCACCGCATCTGATGCTGAAGCTAATAATACATCACTTTCAGTAATCGCACCAACTCCTTTGTGGATGATATTCACCTGAATCTCTTCCGTAGAAAGCTTCTGGAAACTATCGGTAAGCGCTTCTACTGAACCATCCACATCCCCTTTCAGGATTATATTAAGTTCTTTAAAGTCACCAAGTGCGATACGTCTACCAATCTCATCAAGCGTTATGTGACGCTGAGTTCTAACATTTTGCTCACGTTGTAACTGAGTTCTTCGTGCAGCAATATCTTTTGCTTCACGCTCATCTTCCATTACTTTGAAGGTATCACCTGCCTGAGGAGCACCATCAAGTCCTAAAATTGAGACTGGTGTAGATGGTCCGGCTTCTTTCACCTCGTGGCCACGCTCATCATGCATCGCTTTAATCTTACCGCTGTTTCTACCGGCAAGTACATAATCTCCGATCTTAAGAGTACCAGCCTGTACAAGAATAGTCGCAATATAACCCCGACCTTTGTCAAGGAATGCTTCCACCACTGTACCTTTAGCAAGCTTCTTAGGATTCGCCTTCAATTCCAGGATTTCGGCTTCCAGAAGTACTTTTTCAAGTAATTCTTTCACTCCAGCACCTGTTTTTGCCGAAATATCATGTGATTGAATCTTACCACCCCAGTCTTCTACAAGAAGATCCATTTGAGCAAGTTTCTCTTTTATCTTTTCTGGATTCGCCGTTGGCAAATCAGATTTGTTGATCGCGAAGATGATTGGAACTCCTGCAGCCTGTGCGTGAGAGATCGCTTCTTTTGTTTGAGGCATCACATCATCATCTGCCGCAATCACAATAATCGCGATATCTGTTACCTGTGCACCACGAGCACGCATTGCCGTAAAGGCTTCGTGACCAGGTGTATCCAGGAATGCGATCTTTTGTCCGCCATCAAGCTCAACTCCGTAAGCACCAATATGCTGCGTGATCCCCCCACTCTCACCGGCAATTACATTCTCTTTACGAACGTAATCCAGCAAGGATGTTTTACCGTGATCCACGTGACCCATTACAGTTACGATAGGAGCTCTGGATACAAGATCTTCAGGATTCTCTTCAACTTCTTCAACAGTTTCTTCTACATCTGCTGTGGTGAATTCAACTTCATAGCCAAATTCTTCAGCAACGATAGTTAATGTTTCAGCATCAAGACGCTGATTCATGGTTACCATCATTCCAAGAGACATACATGCTGAGATAATCTTAGTTACCTGAACATCCATCATGGTTGCAACCTCACTTACCGTAACAAATTCTGTTACCTTTAAGATCTTATCATCAGATTCCTGCTGTGCAAGATCATCTGCTGAACGTTGCCTGTGTTCGTCTCTTTTCTGTCTTCTATATTTAGCACCTTTACCTTTGGAAGATTTACCCTGAAGTTTCTCCAGAGTTTCACGTACCTGCTTCTGTACTTCTTCTTCGGTTGGCTCTTCTTTTGTAATCGGTTTACTTCTTGCTCTTCCGCCTTTTTTGGCAGCTGCACCGCGCGGACTGTTTCCACCACCACCTTTAACATCTTTACTGATGCGGCGACGACGTTTCTTACGCTTATCTTTTTCGTCCTTAGATTCGGTTTTCTTCTCGTCCTTTTTCTTTACAGGTTTCTTAAACTGTGAAAGATCGATCTTCTTACCGGTGAAGTTAGGTCCGTCAAGCTTCGTGTAGTTGGTCTTGATTGTATCAGAACCTTCTTCCTTCTTCTCTTCGGTAGCTTCTGGAGCTTTTTCAGTTTCAGCCTTAGCCTCAGTTTTCACTTCTGGCTTCGCTTCTTCTTTTTTAGCAACTGGAGCTTCTTCCTTTTTAGGAGCAGGAGCTTCTTTTTTCTCAGCAGGTTTTTCCGCAGGAACCTCTTTTGGCTTCTCTGCAGATTTCGCTGGTTGTTCTTTTTCTTTAGTAGTCTTCTCCGCTTCTTTGACAGGTTCAGCTGGAGTTTCTTTTACATCTTCAGTTTCTTTAGAGGCTTCTTCCGCAGGAGCTTGTTCTCCGGGTTTTTTGTCCAGGTCTATCTTACCAACCGTTTTTGGACCGGCAAGCTTAGCTCGGGAAGTAGAAACTTCTTCCTTCTTCACCTCTACAGCTTTACGCTTTTCCTCTATTTCCTTGCGAAGTTCCTCCTTCTCCTTCTTTCTCTCTTCTCCTACTTCTTTGGAAGCAACCTTTTTACTCTTATCGGTTTGGAACTCGTCAGAAAGCACCTCGTAGATTTCTCCCGAGATCTTGGTAGTTGGACGTGCATCAATCTCGTAGCCTTTGGAAGTAAGATATTCCACAGCCCTGTCTAACGAGATATTGAACTCACGTAGAACTTTATTTAATCGCGTTGTTTTCGCTTCTGCCATAAATTGCCCTCTAAATTAACCTCTTTTAATGTATTCTGTATTAAAAAAATATTATTCTTCAAATTCTGAGCGAAGAACCGACATAACGTCTTTAATGGTTTCTTCCTCAAGGTCTGTACGACGCACAAGATCATCAACATCCTGTTCCAGTACAGCCTTTGCAGTATCCAGACCAATTTTCGAAAATTCGGCAATCACCCAATCTTCAATTTCATCTGTAAACTCTTTTAACTCCACATCTTCTTCAACACCTTCTCTGTAAACATCGATCTCATAACCGGTTAACTGCCCGGCCAGTCTAATGTTGTGACCACCTCTACCAATTGCTTTGGAAACTTCTTCCGGCTTCAGCATTACCTCAGCTGTTTTAGCTTCCTCATCCATTTTAATGCTGGTTATCTTCGCAGGGCTCAAGGCTCTAGTGATGAATAACTGCTCATTATTGGTGAAATTGATCACATCAATGTTTTCATTTCCAAGCTCACGAACGATGCTGTGAATACGAGAACCTTTCATTCCCACACAGGCACCAACAGGATCGATCCTATCATCATAAGAATCTACTGCTACTTTCGCTTTTTCACCAGGTACACGAACTACTTTTTTGATAGTAATTAAACCATCAAACACTTCAGGGATTTCCTGCTCGAATAACTTCTCAAGGAAACCTGGTGCGGTTCGGGACATGATGATGGTAGGCTTGTTACCTTTTAACTCAACGCTTTCAATGATTCCACGTACGTTTTCTCCTTTTCTGAAGAAATCTGAGGGAATCTGGCGGTCTTTAGGAAGCACGATCTCATTGCCCTCGTCATCAAGGAGAATGATTGCTCTGTGCCTGATATGATGAACTTCTGCAGTATAAATTTCTCCTTCAAGATCTTTAAACTGCTTATAAATATTCGTGTTATCATGCTCATGGATCTTAGAGATCAGGTTTTGACGCAACGCCAAAATAGCTCTTCTTCCAAGATCAATAAGCTTCACTTCTTCTGAAACATCTTCACCAACTTCAAAATCGGGTTCGATCCTTCTGGCCTGAGTAAGAGAAATTTCTCTATTGGAATCTTCAACTTCACCATCTGCAACAACGATCCGGTTTCTCCAGATCTCAAGATCTCCTTTATCAGGGTTTACAATAATATCAAAATTATCGTCTTCTCCATACTTTTTCTTCAAAGCATTTCTGAAAACGTCTTCCAGGATCGCCATAAGCGTAACCCTGTCTATAAGCTTATCATCCTTAAATTCTGAGAATGATTCAATCAACGCGATATTTTCCATATCAATTTGTGATTAAAATGTTATTTTAACTTTCGCTTCCACAATCTCATCGTAAGACAATGTTGCCTCTTTATCAACTGTGACCTTCCCTTTACCCACCGGCTTGGGCTCCCTGGCTTTCCAGGCTAGCTTGATTTCTTTTTCGTCTGCAGCTAAAAGATCTCCTTCAAATTTATCATTTTCAGTTTTCACCTTCAACCTGCGACCTATGTTTTTTCTGTATTGCCTTGGTAAGCTCAAAGGTTCAGAAACCCCTGCAGAAGTCACTTCCAGTGAGAAATCTTCCTCTTCCCTGTCGAGATTATGTTCGATCCCGCGACTTACTGTAATACAATCATTTACTGAAACTCCCTCATCACCGTCTATTACGATCTTTATGTGATTAGCGGAGTTTATGTCAAGGCTTATTAAAAATAAGTTCTTATTCTCTTCAAAGACCTGCTCTGCTAATTTTTCTACTTTATCCTTCAGCATATTTTTATAAAAAGAGGGGACTTCTGTCCCCTCGCTGTACCAAAATTTTAGTTTCAACGCTGCAAATATAGCAATATTTTTCAAGTATAAAAACGCCAGAGGAAATGAAATATTCTTCGTAAATTTAATAGAGACTTCACCTTCAATCTATTACTTCGAATTATGAAAAATATTCTAGTTCCCACCGATTTCAGCGATCAGGCCGAAAAAGCTCTTAAGGTCGCTGCACAACTAGCCCGAAAATTCGACAGCGAGATCTATTTACTCCATATGCTGGAGCTACCAATGATGTTGATCGATCCGGTGCACGGCAGTAGCCAGAACGTTCCGGAGGCGTTATTTTTTATGAAGCTTGCACATCAAAGATTTTCCAAATTAAAGGCGGCAAACTATCTTGAAGGAATAAAGGTGCATGAAACCGTCCAGTTCCACCGGGCTTTCGAAGGAATCATTGAAATTAGCCAGGAGAAGAATTGCGACATGATCGTGATGGGTTCACATGGCGCCAGCGGCTACCAGGAAATGTTCATTGGCTCCAACACAGAGAAGGTCGTTCGTAATTCTGAAATTCCTGTACTGGTCATCAAAAACGAGATCCCAGATTTCAGAATTGAAAATTTTGTATTTGCTACAGACGCAACATCAGATCAAAAAGACCTGCTTTCCAGGGCCATGAAATTTGCGCGTGCTATCGATACGCAAATGCACCTGTTGTTCGTAAACACGCCCAACGATTTTTTAAGCACTGCGGAAGCTACTAGAAGAATGCTGAAATTCACCGAAGAATATCCCGAGCTGGAAACCAATATTCATATATACAACGACATTAGTGTAGAAAAAGGCATTCTAAATTTCGCCCGTAAGCGGGGAGCAGACCTGCTTGGTATTGGAACTCATGGTCGTAAGGGTCTCGCTCACTTTTTCAATGGAAGTATTAGCGAAGACCTGGTCAATCACGCCAACAGGCCGGTAGTAACCTTCAGAATTTAAATAAATGCTTTCAAAGCTCCATTCTTGATCATATTCCAGAGATAGTTCCAGAAGGATTTAGTTCTGTCCCTGTCTACAGTAATATCTTTGTGATTCGCTTTACTATTCTGCGCTTTATTCTTTACGATAAGGTTCGCCAGTGCAGATACCACTTTGTTCTTCTCTTTTCCATCCTTCTGCAGTACTTCGATCTTAAAATCCTTATACTCCAGGCGCATATCACCCTTAGCTGAATAAGGACCACCTGAAAAATTATAATACAGATCCTCAATTTCTCCATGAGCCTGCACATTCATGGCAGGTTTCATAAATTCATTGATCTGTTCCGCAGCGATCCTGCCAAGCTCCCCATTTATATTAAAACGATCCTGGGTATCAGCAATATTAAATGACCAATTCACATCCAGAGATGCAGTTTCCATAAAATTTGCCTGAGCCTTGATGCTGGTTTCCGGGAAATCTTCCCTATCCAAATTAACGTTGGAGATCTGACTTATCTGAAAATTCATATTAGAAAAATCTACAGTTCCCGGCTCGCGATCTGCATGTATCTTTTCTTCGTACTTGAGATACCCGTTAGTAAGACTTATACTATCAATTTGCAATAGCACAGGCATTTCTCTAAGCATTTGACTATATAAAGGCTTAATACTAGTATCATCTGGCTGTAACTTATCCCTGTAGATCACGAAATCGAATTGATCTATATGCGTTAGGGAGTTTCCAATTTTCAGACTATCGTTTTGCAGGCTCCAGGTAAGGCCCTGCATTCCAATACTGTCGATCTCAAGATCATACCAGTCGGTTTCCTTACGAATATTTTGCTGATGCTCACTCTTGGAAAATTTTGGTTTAAGCTGAAAATCGGTGATTTTTACATCGTTATTTTTAATTACAAGATCGCCAACATATAATTTCTGAAGATCATTCAGGTCATAAAATAAACTATCAATATTCAGAAGGATAAGATCATAATTAAAAGGAACTGATTCCTTCAGAGAGGTTGAATCAATTCGCACCTGTTCCATGCTGATATCCCGAAGTTTTGAATAAAATCTATGAGTGGAACTATCTTTTTCGAAAATCTTCAGGCTTCCGCCGGACACTTTAACCGCCTTGATCCTGATCTTATTTTTAAAACTATTCTGTTTTTTGGAAGAGGACGTATCCTTCTCTTTCTTCGGAAATTTGAAGATCTTTACTTCAGGATTAGAGATCTTCAGATTACCAATGATGATATTCTTGTTAGTTAAATACTCAAGGATCTCGATATCATTTAATCTGATGGTATCAACTTCCAACATTTTACCACGAATACTGATGGCTGCATTAATCACTTCCGCAGAACGATCTAAAAGTTTTACATCGACCTTTTCATAAATCGCATTTGCAGCATCCAGATTTTTCTCGATTCCTTTCTTGATCTTACTCTCCAGAATATTGTTCGCTATCACTAAAATGAGAGCCAGAACTCCAATTGCGATCAAAACTCCAACAGCAATTTTGTTTGATTTCTTCAATTTACCAGGATTTAGGTGAGCCAATTTACTATTCGGCAGGCATGATTCTGGCCGAATTAAGAATATTTAACTTAAAAGATTGTGAGCCAGAAGTTACCAAAGTTAAATATTCGTCAAACTTAATTTTAAACTTTCAAGCTAAGCTTATTGCACGCTATATTTGTAGTGTAATATTTAGAAAAAATGTTTTTAAAGGTCGGTGTAAAAGTTTTATTTGTAATGGTCGAGTTATTTCTCGGGTTTTACAGTCTTGTAATCAGTGAAAGTTTACTGGTTAAATTTATATTTTTTGTAGTAACTGCTGCGATCGTCGCCTTTGGAATTTTGAAAACGATTAACAAAGTCTTACCAGCTAATGGAGAAATGCTCCAGTTAGGATCGGAAGATGAAGAATAATAATTGAGAAAGAAGAATTAAATCCGTTGATTTGCATCAACGGATTTTTTTTGTCTAAAACTCAACCAATTTAATTAGCATGAGGCTCGTTTGTCTTGCAGACACTCATAATCTACATCACCATTTACCCATTCCCGATGGTGATGTGCTTATACATGCCGGGGATTGTACAGATGGTGGCACCCGGAACGAAACCAATAATTTTCTGAAATGGATGGATGAACAACCTCATCCTTACAAGATCCTTATACCCGGGAATCATGATTTCTATTTTGAAAAGAAGGAATTATTGAAAACAATTCCTGGAGGTATTGAAGTACTCCTTGACCAGGAATTGATCATTAAGGGAAAGAAATTCTGGGGATCTCCGGTAACTCCCGGAATGGAGAACTGGGCATTTAATAGAGAAAGAGGTTTGGCGATGCAAAGGCACTGGGATAAAATCCCGGAAGATACAGATGTTCTAATCACCCACACCCCTCCATACGGGATCATGGATCAAATTGCTTCGGGTGAAAGGCTGGGTTGCGAAGCATTGTTGAAAACATTAGACTTCGTGGAGCCTGAAATCCATTTGTTTGGACATATTCATTACTCTTCAGGCTACCTAAAAAGAAGCAAAACTTCATTTTACAATCTCTCGATTCTCGATGAAGCTGGTAGTATCATGCGTTCTCCAATGGTGTTAGATATTTAATCTAAAATTTTTGTAAACAAATTTACAGTTAGGTTAAAAATTTATTAATAAGCTAAGTATTAGATTTTTATTAACAGCTTTTAGCCTGTCTAGTAGTAATTTAGCCATTGTAAATCATACAACAATACACCTAACACCAATTTATAATGAACAATTTTACTACCCCGGAGTTAATTGACGAGGTTAAAAATCTCATTTCTTACAGTATTTCCAACAAAAATCTGGAGTCCTCGAATTTTCAGTTAATGCATAGAGCCATCGTAAAGAAGTATTTTGAAGCTAAGAATGTGCAGATTAACTATGACGAGCAAACTATCGAATTACAATTACCTGTTGGTCAGAAGAAATACACGAACATCACATTTGAATGTATGGACCTGGAAAGATTTTTACAATCCTGTCTTAAGAAGGATGAGAAGAGCATTTTCTTTTATGAAACTATTCTTTCTCACTATAATATTACTTCAGCAGCTTAGTTAACAATCTTCAAGCATTATAAAGTTTCGGTCCCTACACCGAACTTTTTTATTTTATCTCCCTCCTATTTCTTTTAGCTTGTCTACATTCAAAGGTTTCGATAGAAAACCTGCCAATCCAGGAAAATTATCAAATCGTTCTTTATCTGAAAATGCGATAGACGAGGTCACGATGTAAATTTTTGTATGATCGTAAACTTCTGGATATTTAGATTGCAACGCCTCCAGAAATTGCCAGCCATCCATTAATGGCATATTTATATCCAGCAACATCACTGAAGGTAAATTCTCTTTATTGTCACTATAATACTTCAGCGCCTCTTTAGGAAACTGGTAAAATTCCGCCAGTTTGAACATCCCAGATTTTTCTATATATCGGCTAATAATCATTTGATAGGCCTCATCATCGTCTATCACTGCTATCTTATCTATCATTTAAAAAAAACTTTAAAAGTTGTCCCTTCTCCCGGAGTACTTTCCACATCAACTGAACCTCCCATAGCCTCTACCTGGTTTTTTGTAATAAAGAGACCTACACCACGACCGTCTTTTCTACTGGAAAATGTTTTATAGAGTCCGAAAATCTTCTCACCGTAAGCCTCCATATCAATCCCAATACCGTTATCCTGAACTTCAAGTACCCACCGTTCATTTTGCTGATAGCCAGTAATAATAATTTCAGGAGTTCTGGATTTTTCAGTGTAACGAAGTGCGTTGGTTAGAAAATTTAATAGTACACTTTCCATATAGGCCGCGTTAAAAGAAACCACCATCTCAGCTGGAACTTTATTTCGAATCCTAGCCTCCTTCCTGTTGATCTGCGGAATAAGGATCTCCAAAGTACTTTCCAGTGTTTTCCTAACATTAATGCTTTGAACGCCAATATCCATATTGGTACTAATGGAGACCACTTCGTTCAAATCATGCAGAGACTGGTCGAGATTCCCGGATACCTTCTGAAGCAATTCTATATACTGATCCTTTTCCTCTACTGAATCCTCTTCGGTATACAATTCCAGAATAGATTGCATATTGCTGGCATGAGATCGCAAATTGTGTGAAACTATATAGGCAAAGTTCAGCAGACGTTTATTCTGCTCCATCACCAATTCATAAGATTTCACAAGGTTGAGCTCCGCCTCACGCTTTTCTGTAATATCCCGAAGGTTCACCACGAATCCATTCACATTTTGAACATCCAGCATATTGGTTAGCGTCGCATTTACCCAGAACCAGTGGTCTTCCGCATTTTTTACCCGAAGGATGATATCTGCAATTGGCAGGTTTGGCTTCGTATAGGAGTACTCGATCTTTTGTCTTAATAAGTCATGATCATCTGGATGAATATAATGCAATACTCCATAAGCGGTAAAATCGATCTCTTCATATTTGGAGACCTTAGCCAGTGAAGGAGAATAATAACGAACGCTATTTTCTGTATCCACGATAAGTATGATCTCATCGCTATTTTCCACGAGGGCCCGGAAGCGGTTTTCATTATCGATCAATAACTGCTTTGCTTCCATCCTGGCAGAAATATCTTCGATAAGGGCAATCTGTGAAGTTGCCTGCTCACCTTCAGCCCATAACGGGGAAACACTTAAATTTATCCATATGATTTCCCCATCGCTTCTAATGAGTCGTTTCTGCAGACTGTATTGATTGATCTCATTATTCCTGAGTTTTTCAATGAGTTCAATATTCCTTTGGTTATCATCGGGATGGGTGATATCAATATGAGATTTACCAACAAGGTAGTCTTCAGGATAACCTAGTAATTGCTGAAATTTCTTATTAGTCTCCAGGATGAGCCCGGTGTTAGTATCAAGTCGGGCCATCCCGATCGCTGCCTGATTAAAAATGGTTCTAAAACGCTGCTCACTTTCAGCCAGTTCTCCTGCCTGCGACTTCATACGCTGCTGCATGATAACAGGACGTTCCAAAACCTGGTAGAGAATATAAGCTATCGCTCCTCCCAGGAAGAGGATTAGTAAGGCAACCGGGATAAGTCTTAGAAATGGCTGGTGTAATGACTGCGGAATAATATATAGACGCCATTCTCCATCTGGCAGAGTAATCACTTCAGAATAGCTTTCGTGAAGATCTGGTCTTGACTGCAGGAAAAATTCTTCCTTTTCTGAAACCGGGTTTAACTTCGAAAACTGAAACTGATAATCATCACCTGATAATTCGTGTATTCCCGATTGGTGCATCAAATTATCGAACTTTATGATCACCGCAACGAAGCCCCAGAAGTCATTTTTTATAAAAACAGGTAATCGTCCAACTACAGCAAGACCACCCTGTTTCAGTTCGAACGGACCAGCGAAAAACATACGTTTACGTTCGATCGCTTCAAGGGCTTCCTGATTACGGGTAGGATCCTCAAGAATATTATAATTGATCGCATCCTTGTTCTCCTCAAATGGATATACTTTGGTGATGACACCATCGGGTACGATCTGGATTGCATCAATATTTGGATTGTTATCTACCAACTGAGATGCAATGAGCTCAAAATTATCAATTTCACCCTTTTCGTCGATCTGCAAGGCTAATGAAAGGGCTGCGGAATAACTCTATTTTAGAGATTGGTCAATATTCTGACCTACTACATCGATTATATGAGACATTTCAGTCTGCCTATCGTCTAACAGCATCTGGTAACGCTGCCAAAGCATAAAAAATCCCAGGATCACAAGCAACAGCGCACTCGCCAGGGAGATCAGCAAAAGTTTCAGGTTCAAACCTGGTGAATTAGGGTGTTGGTTATTTTTTGACATTCACTGGATTCAGGCCTGTTGAACGAGACTTTGAAATGTTAAGATTCAAATATAGCTAAATATGTATAACTTATTCAGGAAAGAAAAAGAGGTAGTAGTGATATTAAAAAACCCGGCGAATAGCCGGGTTTGTATTAGGTGATCTATAAGCTTACCAGAACATAGCCTTACCTCTTAACTTATTCCAGAAGCTTTTTTCCTCCTGACCGTAGACGTAGCCATATTTGTTCCCATAACCAAAGTTTGATAATTCTACATCGTTCAGCACAAAGCCAACATCATGTAATTTTCCATCACGTTTCGCGTCCAGTGCAAATTCCTGTAATTTTTTCTCGGTGTATCCAGCTCTTACCATGTATAAAGTGAGGTCCGCATATTTATTGATCAGGAACGTATCTGCCACCAGCATAGAAGGTGCTGTATCCACGATTACATAATCGAATCCTGTTTCCAGCTCTGCAAACATCTGTGCAGATTTGTCCAGTCTCCATAGTTCAGCCGGGTTCGGAGGAATACTTCCTGAAGAAAGAAGACTTAAATTAGAGTGTAAAGCAGACTGCTTAATAAGATTCTCCAGACTATGCGAGTTGTTGATCAGGTAATCACTAACTCCAAGCATACTTTTGGTCTCAGCTTCATATCGCTGTAGCTGAGGGTTTCTAAGATCGGCTCCTACAATTACTACTTTTTTACCAGTGTTCGCTAGGGTCACCGCCAGATTGAATGCAGCAAACGTCTTACCTTCACCTTTTACAGTAGAAGTAATAAAGATCTTTATACCTGTTTTCTTATCACCTTTATTAGCAAGAAGATATTGCAAATTGGTATGAAGTATTCTAAAGGCTTCTGCAAGAATAGACCTGTCGATTTTACTATCTACAAGGTCTTTATCTCCACGTTTCACTTTAGGTATCTCTCCCACAACAGGAATCTCCTTTGCAACTTTGTCCAGATCTGCGCGATTCTGAATTTTATTGTTTAGCAGTTGACTTATATATATGATCAGGAAAGGAATCAACATTCCCAGGATCAATGCCGCGAGCAATATGATCTTTGGTTTTGGGGATACCGGCTGATCTGAGCTATAGGCACTATCAACGATCTTTGCTTTCGGTGCTGTTACCGCAAGACTTAAAGAGTTTTCTTCTCTCTTCTGAAGTAGAAAAAGATAAAGAGATTCCTTTATGTTTTGTTGTCTCTCTATGCCTCTGTATAATCTTTCTTTACCAGGAACTGCTGAAATTTTTGAACCTATCACTGCACTTTGCCGGTTAAGATCTTCCTGTGCAATTTTCATATTGTCACGCATACGCTGCAAACTCTGCAGAACATTGGCTTTGATCTGGTCGATCTGGTTATTAAGACTAATCACAATCGGGTTTTTTGCGGTAGATCCACTAAGTATACGATTACGCTCCAGCACAAGATCATTATACTCCTGGATACGCTGATTAACAGATTGCTCAGAAATCCCAAGATTAGCAGGTAAAAGATCACCTTCAGAACCGTTACGCAGATACTCGATCATGGCATTGGCCAGTTCTACCTGAGTACCCATTTCCTGTTGCCGCTTATTAAATTCGCTGGCATTTTCTATAAACAAACTGGACTCCGCCTGAATATCGGTCAGGTTATTATCCTGTTTAAATTCTTCTTTTCCGGTTTCCACACTATCAAGCTCTTCATTGATGATGGATAAACGCTCATCGATGAACTTCGCAGTATTACGGGCAACCAGATTTTTATCTTCGATCGCCTCACGGTTATATTCCAGGATCAATTGATTAAGAATATCCCTTGCTTTAGCTTTAACGGGGTCTTCAAGTGAGAGTTCGATAAGACTCGAATTCTTATCGGTTAGATTCACCATCACTTTACTACGATAAACTGAAGCTACTCCTTCAATAGTACTAAACTGGATCTTAAGATCTGAAACTTCAGAAGCTCCTTCATCCTGAGGATTCAGTACAATAGTTGCGAAACCAACATCTACCGGTACACCTGGTTTGGCCTTTAAGGTTTTTCCACTTCCAGAATTTGTAAGTAGAAATTCATTAGCACTCCTGCTAACATGAAATTGGCTATATTCAGATTCCGGAAGATCTTTTAATTTTTGCTCGTCCAGTTTAAGGATTTGAACAAGGACAGGAGAATTCAGATATACTTCCTTCGCCGGGATTCCAGACTCATCTATGTACTGAACATTTAATTGTAATGCCTTGACAACTTCCGTCATCATACGGCGTGACTTCAGGATCCCGATCTCATTTTCGATGCTGTTGGTACCCATTCCAGAGAGAAGTCCAAGATCTACGAAAGCCGACATTTCCGAAGATGCTCCTTTGCTGTCTTCATCTTTAATGATGATACTGGCAGTCGTATTATAACTGGCAGTCGTAAATTTAAGGTAGGTAAAAGCGAGGGCAACGCACACGATCACTGCCAGAAGAAACCATGGCCAGTATTTTAAATACTTTTCCAGTTCTTCTCTTAAATTGATCTCTTCCTCCTGAGGTCTGGGCGTATATTGGGGTGTTTGTGACATTTTCTAATTTGTTATTAATACCACGAGTGAAATAAGGACAGACGCGATGGAAATATAAACTCCTGCATTACGATTATAACTGGCACTTTGCAGCTGTGCACCATTTGGTTCCACATAAACCACATCATTTTGCTGAAGTGTATAAAATGGAGAATCCACTACTTCTGGATTGGTAAGATCCAGGTATTCATAGGTCTTTTTACCACCATCTTCACGCATGACCAGTACATTCTTTCTTTTTCCATAGATATTTAGATCTCCGGCCAGTCCAAGTGCTTTTGGAAGCGTAAGATATTCATCCCGAACATCAAAAGTTCCCGGACGGTTCACTTCTCCCAGCACGCTAACCTGGAAGTTTACCAATCTGATATTTACGATAGGACTCTGTACATATTCGCTAATAGAATCTTTTAATTTATTCTGAAGCTCCTGCCTGGTAAGACCAGCTACGTTGACAGTTCCAAGTACTGGAAATTCTATATTCCCATCTCCATCTACCAGATACGTTTGTAACTGTTGTCTTCCTATAACCATCAATCCATTGGTAGCACCCTGCTCTGGCATCCCCATTACCGGGAGATTAAAAGGCATCGCTGCAGCCTGCTCCGGAGCAGATACAACAACGGTCAAAAGATCGTTAGATTTTAATTTGAGACTTTTATCTATATTTTCTTCCAGTCGCTCTCCGGCCTGTTCCAGTCCCTGGAAATAAACTATTTCCTTTCTGGAAACACAGGATGAAAGCAATAGAAGGCAGGTGAAAATCTGAATGAATTTAAAGATCTGGGGATACTTCATAGGTTCAAAACTTTGGCGCGAATATACTATTCTTTAATTTTTCTTTCACAATTATTTAACATCAGACTAGGTGTTCGCTTATCTTAACTCTCCAAGGAAACGAACCCAGTCCTGGTGATAATTTCTCAGGACATTAGACAACCTGGGCATTCCAATTCTGTAAGAAGCCGCAACCGGTTGTTCATTGTTATAGGTATACTCATACCTATATTCTTCAGTAGTTCTAAGCTCCATCTTCTTCCCGCGAAGAATAGAGCCGGGAAATAAGCTAAATGCAAACTGAAAACCTCCGGTAGTTCCTATATCTGTTCTGGAGGCATACAATCCTACCTCAGCCTGCGCAAATTGTTTGATGAGATCCAGCCGAACTCCTTTATCCTCATACAGGAACTGTCCCGCACTTAATTTCAAGCTGGTATTCTGAATTCCTGTTCGCCACTCGGTATCGGCTACCAGGTAGAGTTCATTCATAGAAGTACTATATTTCTCAAAACCATTGAGCCAGTAGAATCCGGTTAATCCTGCACCAAGACCAAAACTCCAGTTAGATCTTAGATCAGCATAACGATATTCGAGATCCAGACCATACCGGTCATTGTAAAAACCACCAACACTGGCTGCTATAAAATGATCATTCCACGGCTGGTTGAAATAGTGCAGCATCGTAGGAGCAGCTCGTAACTTCATCCCCTGGTTATCATAATTATTGTTTACCGGAATGCTCAGTCCAGTTTGAAGACTAAGACCTCTGGCGAAATAAATCCTTGTATCTAAAATGATATTGAACTTCGTCTGGAAAGGATCTGTATAAAAACCAAAGCGATTAGCCAGCCTGGGTTGAATACGAAACTGCCAGCGATAGTTTTTAAATGGCTTATTAGCCTCTTGATAAAAACTACGCAACTCTTGCTCGACCTCCAGAATTTGAAAGTCTTCTGAATAACCAGCCACAAGATTATTGTGATGAAGTGGAAAATATTCATATTTTTCTTCTGAAGCTTTAGGATTCATGGCTTGGATCAAACTGAAGCCAGGATTTCTATAAATGCGATTTTCAAAGATCACTTGCTCACCTTCTACGGAAGGATACAGCAAAACATTTTCAAAACCAGACTGTCGCAGACTATCCTTAAGTTGTTGAGAGGAGGCTTCCGCAGCAAAAACTAACAGCACGATAAAAGCCAGTATCCTATTCATCAGTTCTAAGCTTTTGCGGTAACAAATCCAGTTTAAAATTCACAGAAGCCGAATAGCTGAATTCTTTAAGTTCATAACTGGTTAATTGCAGGCTCAACCAATTTAAAGGAGTTACAAATAAACCTGCATTTATAGTATTAGAGTCGTGCTCGAGCATAAGTCCGCTCCAGGCAACCGGCTTGTATATAATAGATCCAAAAAATCCTGATAAGTAATTAGTATCCAGAAAATCTGATTTCTTTTCCACAAAAACATCGAAGTAGCTGTCGGAGTCTTTTTCTCTACGGAATACGTAGGGAGAACCATATCCAGCTGATACTTGGAGATCTCCCAAAGAGTGTTCGAAGTTTTTAGTTAATACAATATAATCATGGGAGAGATAGGGAGCAGCAGAACCTGGTGGTGAGATACCAAAAACGATAGCTGGTACCCATCTTTTTTCATTCAGTAACTTAATTCGAAGATCAAACTGGCGATCGCCAATTCCTAGCCTGTTTTGCTCAGCTATTTCTCTTCTATAGGCAATGCTCAGGTTAGCGGCCAGGAAAGTAGTAAAATTAACCCGGGCGTTGTAGAAGTAAACCTCATCCCCTATTTCTCGTGTAAACATGCTGTATTCCCCTGGCAATCTTGCTACGGAGAGACCCAAAGGTTGTTCCTCCAGCCACAATGCTGTAGGAGTATTTACAGTACCAGGCTTTCCCATGATGTTCACCTGGGAAAATACTGAAGTAGATAACAATAAAAATATATACCTTAAGCTTAGCAATTTATAGATATAAAAACTGCCCTAATCATCAATAATCATTGTGAAAGGGCAGTTATAGATTGATCATTAAATATTAGTTACCACCACCCTGGTTATGACAGGTATTCAAGGCTGTATTTAATACGGTTAAAGCTCTGGTTCTTATCTGTTCAAAATTACCATTTGCAGTATTTTCAAGACTTAAGATCTGGGCAGTGATTCTCGCCAGGTTCTCGGTCAATCTTTGTGCTACTAAAGCGTTGGCTGCAGAATTCCATTTAGAAACATCAGATTTTCCTTTGATCAGGTAAAGTACCGCATACTTTCTAAGTGCAGCAGCACGAGCATCATCATCGGTCGCCTGTGCATAAGCCAATAGTGCTTTGGAAGCAGTCGCAATCTCAGCAAGGTAAGTTTGAGTTCCAGCAGTAATATTAGTCTCAGCAGATTCCTTTATAGTATTAGCATTGGAAACCTTATCATTTTCATAATTGGTGATTTCTTCCAATTGTGAAGCAAGTGTTGCTGTAGGCTCTTCAAGGGCAGCATCAAATGCCTCATTCGCAGCATCATAACAAGGTCCTTCCTGAAAAGTTTCACTAAATTCATTTTTTGAATCCAGGTCAAGTCCGTTTCTGGATAGTGCAGAAGCTGTATCAAAATCTGCACTAAAATTGATCGTTGGCAATAATGCCAGAACATCTGCCGGAGCATTCTCCAGTGCTGTTGCTGCTTCAGCAAGATCACCATCCAATGAACTCATAGCAAGGATCTCATCTATACGAGCATCGGTTAAATTTGCTGCCTCATCCTGAACTCCGGCGGGTAAGGTAGCCGCAAAATTATCTGCTGTATTTAAATTCGCCTGGGTTTCTGCGCTAAGATCTCCACCGGCTTCCAAGTCACTAAGTACATTTGCTGTAGCTTCTGATTGTTCTACTCCTCCAAGATCTACTTCTTCTAAAGTGATCTCTTCGATATCAAGTTCAGGCATTTCACCTATATCTTCGAATTGTTCTTCGAATTCAAATTCTTCCGGAGTGTTGTCATCGTCGTTGCTACAGTTAGTTAGCATAAGACCTGCAAATGCAAGACTTACATAAAGCGCAGGACGCGCAAGTACATTGGTAAAGCTATGTTTCATAAAATTGGTTTTAAAAAAAGATTAATTGAAATTGAAGTTGAGTATAGTTAGAATTAGTAGTTAAGATTTAATAGATCGACGCTGCACGCAATACTTTTCGAAGTTTAATTCGTACCCCATTTGGCCGCAGTGTAATATGTTCTTTGTAGTATTCAGCTCTTTTTTTAAGGGTTTCAAAAACCAGAGCCATAAAAACAAAACCGACAAGCATTAGTCCCGATAATAACATACTATTAAGGTATGGTCCCGCTAGTATATAAACGCCCACTACCCCAAGATTTATAAAACCAAGACTCATGCTTGCCTGCACATGGCTCATTTTATTATCTAGCATGACATGATGTAAATGATTACGATCTGCTTCAAAAGGACTTTTCCCATTTCTAAGCCTGATGATCATCACCCTAAGAGTATCAAACACTGGTAAAAAGAGAACAGATAATAAAAAAAGAGGTCTGTTTTCAGGCATAAATCCTTCCGCCATCATTTCAGGAGAATGTTTCATTACCAGGATCTTTAAACTAAGAAAGGCAATAATAAACCCTATGATAAGCGATCCACCATCTCCCATAAAGATCTTTCTACGGGAATTTGAAAAATTAAAGCGTAGGAAGGCCGCCAGAATTCCCACAACGCTTATACTTATCAAAACATAGTAAGGCTCTTTTACCGTAAAAAATACGAAAGAAAAAACACTGCATATGACGATCCCTGCAATACTTGCCAGACCATCGATACCGTCAATAAGATTGTAAGCATTGATGAGAGCAACAACTATAAAGAGTTTTAAAATATAGCCTGCTATAAGTGGCAAGTTACCAATCCCTAGAAATCCATTAAGACTTTCCAGATGCAACTCGGGTGAGAATATGATAAATCCTGCAGCAAAGACCTGGCTAACCAGCTTCAGTTTTGCGGTAGATATTACCAGATCGTCTTTAAGTCCAGCCATAAAGAGTAAAGTAAGCCCAATGATCAAATGATTCCCGGTAAAGGAAGTTCTTAAGCTTTGGAGCAAACAAATGATGAGAATCAAGACTACAAAGAAAGCCACCCCTCCAAAAGCGGGAACTTTAAGTGTATGTGAACTACGATGATTGATCTCGGTTACCAGTCTTTTTTCCTGGCTAACCCATAAAACCTTCGGTATAAAATACCAGGTAAGGATAAAGGCTAACAGGAAGGTAGAAGCAGTAAAGAAACCGAAATTGCTATGGAAAAGATCCAGAAGCACCTGATGGTCTAAAATATTCATTCTAAATAGATTATAGGGTTAAATACAATTTAACCTGCATCTTGTAGGGAGATATGGTTTTTGGTCGATTAATTTGAATACAAAGTTAAAAATTTTAACGTAGATAAAACTGCTTTACCTTCGTTAAATTTTTAGAAATCAATATTCTATAAGGATTACCAATCTTGTTTGCAGAAATCGCAGAAAAGTCTTCTTTTGATTTCATAATTATGTTTTTTATACTACGATTGCTTGCCCCACCTACTCTCATTTTTGTAATTACTTTAGGTAAGTATTTAAATTTTAAATTGGAATCAGAAAATATACGCAACATTAGATCATAATCTGCAGCAATGTTGTAATTTAAATTGAAGTTGCCATGTTTCTCATATACTTCTTTTCTAAGAAATAAAGTAGGGTGCGCCGGCATCCAACCTTTTTTCAATAAATCTGAAGCAAATTGCTTACTTTTCCAATATCGAATTATCTTAGAAGTGTCCTCTTTATTCACATACTGAAGATCTCCATACACTCCGTCTACACCATTTTCCTGAAAAGCAAGTGCCACTTCTGAAATGATATTTGAAGTAGCTAAAAAATCATCGGAATGTACCAAGCCAATAATTTCGCCTGTAGCCAAGTTGACACCTTTATTTAGAGCATCATAGATACCATTATCCTTTTCAGATATGATATTTTTTTGACCCTGATATCTTTCTACCTTTAATAAGGTATCATCTTTAGATTTTCCATCTATAACCAGCCACTCAATGTTTGGATAATCTTGTTCTTCAAGGCTTGAGATAACCGAAGCAATATTTGCGGCACTATTAAAAGTTGCTGTTATAATTGAGATTTTCATTATTTAGAATAATTTTCGGAAAGCTCCTTTAATTTTAGATCTATCATCCATTCATAAGTTTTTCTAAGCTTACAAAAAGTATATCCTGCCTTACCATTCAGAAAACCGCCCCTAAACACATATAGTCCTATAAATACTATCCATGGTTTAAAGGGCAATTTATATATAAGTCTCTTCTGTGTTTTTCTTCTAAGAACAGGATCTTTAGAAAGCAGATCCCTTATTTCAACCTCTTCATTTAATTCTTCCTTTAGCTTTTCAGCTTCCATAAGAGAATAACGGTTGTGTTTATCGAACCACCAGCTCAAACCCTTATTAAATGGAAAGTGAATCAAATGTTCCATTAGCTTTCCTTCTTTACCTTCTGTGAAATATTCCTCATTGATTTCACGTTCAACCCTTACCTCTCCATTCTTAAATAATCTTGGAAACCAAGTAGGATATCCGCTACTTTGTTTAATCCATTTGCCCTGAAACATATCCTTTCTACGTACTCTATATAAGAATGCAGGATTGGATTCAGAAATAGTACTTAAAATTTCAGTTTTCAGTTCCTGAGGAACAATTTCGTCCGCATCAACCATTAATACCCAATCTGATTTTGGGCTTATTTCTTTTAAAGCGGCATTTCTCTGATTTGCATAATTATCAAACTTTCTTTGAATTACAGTCGCTCCAAAATCACGAGCTATATCCAAAGTCTTATCGGTGCTGAAAGAATCAAACACAATTATTTCATCGACAAAATTTAATGCTGATAAACATTTTGCAAGAATATTTTCTTCATTGTAAGTAAGAATAATAGCTGACATGAAACTATCTCCCATCCAAAACGATTTTATACACATCCAAAGTCTCGTTAGCACATTTTTCCCAGCTAAACATTTGAGCACGAAACTTTCCTTCTTCTATTAATTTATCTCTTTCTTTGACATCCAATATTTTACTGAATTTTTTCTCAGCGTCTTTCCAGTTATGCGGATTAAAATAATTATAGTTAGGCCCCAGTATCTCCGGAATAGAAGAACTGTTGGAAGCCCAGACAGGACACCCAGCCTTTGCCGCTTCTAGAGCCGGAATTCCAAATCCTTCATAGAAGGATGGAAAAAGAAGTGCAAGAGCATTATTGTACAGTATATTTAAATCCTGATTATTAATCTTTTCTAATTTGATAATATTCCCACATTTAAGATTAGAAACTTCAAACTTCCTTAGTTCATCTTTTGACAAATCTCCTCCACCAACTAATACTAATTTAAACCCTTTATCTATAAATCGTTTACTTTTAAACAAGGAAACTACAAAATCGAAATTCTTACAATAGCCTCTGTTTCCGACATATAAAAGAAATTTTTTTGATTCTATGCTCGTCCCTTTCACCTCAATTTTAGTTATCTCTTCAATTGATCTAAATTCTTCATCAACTCCATTAGAGACTATAAATATTCGTTTCTTTTTGAGCTCTGGATAATATTGTAATAAATCCATTTTTGTATTATTGGAAATACAAATAATTGCATCTGCCTGATAAAGTGCGCGCTTCATTAAAAAAATATGAAGTTTCCTTTTCACCCAATTTATTTCATATTTATCATAAATAAAGTCGTGCACGGTTACAACCACTTTAGTTTTAGTATTATTCTTTCTGGAAAGTGGCCTATAATAACTCGAATGATAAATATCTACTTCATTTTTTAGATATACGGGCAGAAATTTTTTTATTGAATTAGGTATTCGATTAGATTTTTTGCTAGGCAGATCAGCAAAATCTAGGGTAGAACTAAAAATATTGTTTCTATAATTATTTTCAACGAAATAAAAAGACAGATCCTCTTTATTCAAAAATATCTCCAAGATTTTTGTCCAAACTTTACTAATGCCACCTGATTTCTGCAGACTATAAATAATATTATCCAATGCTATTTTCATACTTCGAAATCAGTAATTAAAAATTCTGCTAAATTGAAGTTAGTGCCTAAATAAAAAGACAAACCCAATAAAAATTCTGGAAAGGAAAACAATTCACTATCAATAAATTGACTATAAAATTTGCAAAGACTTCCAGGTGATTTTTTTAAATTTTTATCCCTAATAATTGAATGATGATGATTACCCAATTGTATACCCAAATAATCAGTAATTTTTGGGGCATGAGTATGAGACTTCTCCCAATCAATTATTCGCAATTCTCCATCAACATCAATTAAATTATCTGAACCCAAATCGCCATGGGCAAACATTACATAAAACTTGTCTTCGTCGGAAACTACTTGCATAAAATAATCCTGAAAATTTTTATGCCTGGTTGAATGAAATGAAAGCCACCAATCAAATTCATTAAAATCCTTAATAGAAACTTGATGCAATAAGCCTCTATCCAGATTATTCTCTAAAAAATCAGAATAAAGAGACAACGGTCTTTGATTAAGAATTTTGGATGTCTTAGGAAGTAAATCATAAAGTAAAACTATATTTTCATCAGAACGAAATACCTGCTTTGGTAAATGAGATTTTTCCAATAAAGCTCGCCCAAAATATTTTTCCACTTCTAATTCCTTAATTGCAAATTCCTTTTCAGCACCCCAAATAACTTTTGTAAAAAAAGCTTTATTCTCATAATCAATACCAATTGCATAAAGCCTTTTCCTTAAAGTAACGTCTTGACTAAAGACAAAATATTGTTTTGCTAAAATGTCAATTTTTCTAAGCTTGCTTTTTATTTGATTATTTTGAAAGGTCGGAAAGATTTTATATAACCTTGTAAAGAACAAAGTTTGCAAATAAAAATATATTATTCTTTTTTTCAAAGAGTTTATCGGATAGTAATTCACTAAGTCTTTTAAAACTGTAGTTTCAAACTTTCCACAAATTAAATTAAAATAATTACCTAAAAAAGGGGTGAGATTTTTCACGCTACTCTAGCCTTTTTGATTAAATATATAATTAAATAAAGAAAAACGAAGGAATAAATCCAGCCAGGGCTTAGATCCCTCAATGATTGGCATAAGAATGCTAGAAAACTGAAATGTAGGATAAGTGAATAGGCATTCTCAGATTTATTAATTTTATTTTCTAATACCCTTAAAATCCAACCTGTTACCAAGGATAGATAAATGATACCAACAAAACCATATAATAAATAAAATCTACCAAATATGGTCGGTGTTATATTAAATGTTTCATCCAGCCCTGTATACCCTATCCTCTTCATATTAAAAACCGCAAAACTAGGATCTAAATATTTATCTGGATAAATAATTCTGGGAATTGGATTAGTAATAAATTTAAAAACTTGCTCTGGAATAGGTAATAGAATTGTTTCGAAAAGTGAGCGACCGTTGACCGGATCTTGAAAATTATCTACTATATATACAAATTCGTTGTTAAGGTCTAATCCGTCAAACTTAGGCTGAGAAATTTCTGAGGTAGTTAGTGTATCAAATCCAACATTACGAAACTCCACCATTAGCGATAGTAACACTATTCCTGCTATACAGAAGAACAGAATCTTTCTGTTTGAAATATCTATAATTAAATTTTTCTTCAAAAATAAAATGTAGGATATTAAAGGTACTAATAGAAGAATTACCCTAGTTCTTGTTCCACTACTACCAATAATTAAAAGCGATATCGCAAAAATTGTCCATAATATGTATTTATGAATTCTCCCTTTTAGACTATGAATTAAATAAAATGCGCTTAGCGTACCTACACTAATTAGAATAGTACTTAGATGTATCAAAAGGTTTGAGTTACCAATCCCGGTGTTTTCAAATTGGCTATTTCCATTAGCCCTAGAACTAAGAATCAGATTTAAAAAACCCTGCAACCCATCTTTTAAGTACGGGATTAGACCAAGAATAAAAAGAAAAAAGAAGAAAAAAAATAATTTTGAACTAACCTTAGGTGGCGGAATTACTGTTAGTGAATTTTTTTCATTAGAAAGTTTTAAATTAAATATGAGTATGCTTAATAAAAACAGCGAATGTGAAATTCCAACTATTATAAAGGAATCGTTATTATAATATCCAAACTTGTGCTCATAACTGATATCACCTGATGAAATAATTGAATATAAAGGTTCCGCAATAACTAAGATTAAATAGAATGTAAGGAAAATTAATAATGTTAAATTTCCTTTATTAAAGTAAAATAATCGCACAAATTCTTTCGTAATAATTGAAAAAATTATAAATCCTAAAGCTACCCACGTTTCTAAAAATATTGGAATATCGAAGAGTAAACAACTAAAAAATGAAACAAACACTAGAAAGGTTCCAATTAAGAAATAAATGTAGTCTCTCAAAATAATTTTGTGATTGTTTCTTTAATCTTCTTCTTGGAAACAGACAAACCACCATTGCAATTAAGAAATATCGGTTTCGTAAAAACGTTTTTCATAACGTAAAAACATTTTTCGTTTTGAATCAAATGCTCTTCAATAGTTAACTCCTTTTTTCTTTCAACCACTTGATATGGATTAGCATATAAGAAAATTCCAACATTCGGCTTAGGAAGAAACCAATAGAAAAATTTATATATCCAATTGGGTAAGGAAGAGTAATGATTTTGAATGAAGAAATCGTAATAATACCGGTCAAATATTATAAACTCGTTTCTCAACTTTGCCTTTATTACTATTACCCAACCTAGGAAAAAGTCTAAACTGTAATATGTTAGATAAATTAAATTTTTCCAAACTGGGTGTGCCTTACCGATTGTCTTACTTTCATCAATTACTTTATTTTCATTCTCATTGTTAATATTTAGAATACTATTTAAAGCTGGAAGAATTTCATATCGATGGTGATATACTGTAGATTTTGAAAAAAGATTGGCGCCGGTGACAGTATTGGACAAAGCATTGGACATTGTACTTTTACCAACACCATCAGGCCCTATCAAACAAACAACAGGGTTTACCCCCAATAAATTAATAATTTTTCCTTTTACAAAATTACAACTGTATTGAAATACATTTAGAAAAGACTCTTTTCCTTTTAGTGATAGATTTATTGAATCGGGACTATTATCTTTTTGAAAATCTATCAAATATTCAATTAATATTTGGACTTCTGCATCACTTAAAATTTTAATTGCAAGATGTCTGATCTTTTCAAAATCTATATCTATTTCCTGAAAGCGCCCTTTGTATTTATCACGGATGTAGCCATAGGTTAGTATTTCCTTTAAAGCAATTGAAAATATTTCGTGTAGGGGATCTATTACGTAAAAACCATTGAACTTCATTCTGTTTTCTAAAACTAAAGAAGAATCAATATATTTCCTCCATCTTTTTTGAAGGCTAGAAAATAAATCAATTAATATAACCTCTGAAACGTTTAAGTCAAAAAAATACAAGCCTTTATAACCAAATCGGGATACACTTTTTAAAAAATGTAAATTATTCAATTTTGCCTTAGCCTTAAATACTTCTTCTATCTGTTTCAGATTCTGAGGCTCTATAAGAATATCCACATCATTCCCAGCAAATTCAGGTAATCCTTCATAGTTTCGAAGGACGCAATAATTATAGGTCTGGTTTAACTCTTCAAAAGATTCCTGTAAAAAATTTTTAAGCATTACGTTTAAAATCGAAAATAAAAATGGATAACTGAAATAGAGCGCTTAGTATCATGGTCAATATACCTCCCAAAGCACCAAAATAATGCATCAACGGATAGGTTAAAAGCATTGTAAAAATCAATATATATAAAGATGATATAAATAAAAATTTCGTTCGCTCAAAAACACGAATAACAATTAAAAAAGGACGAGAGAATGAATATAAAAGACCAACCACTATAAAACCCCAAAGAAAATTTTCACCTTGAGCATATTTTGCCCCAAACAATATTTGAATTATAAAGTCTTGTATGGTTATTAAAAATATGCAACCAATAACTAGAATTATATAAAATATTTTGATATCTCTAAAAATTTTAAAAACTTCATGCGAGATATCTCTCTTATTTCCATTAATTCTTTCTGCAATTTTCGGTGTATAAAAGTTATCCATACTTAATAGGAAAATAGAGCTAACCCCTAATATGATTTTTGGAGCATTTAGTCTGGCAATTGAATCAGTTGAAAGCAAAAAAACACTTATGTATAAAAATAAATTAGCACTAATGTTTTGTACAACATTTGACAAGAAAATAAACTTTCCAAATTGAAAGGACTCCTTATATATTTTAGCAAAAGCCAATTTCTCAAAATTAAATTCATGCTTTTTGGAGAAACATACTGGTATTAATAAACTAGTTATAAGAACTAAAACTAAAGTGATTAAAAAAAAATTTAAAGTGAACATATTCATATAATTCAATATTATTAACCCAACAAGTAATAGTGTCACCCGGGATAGTTCAGTAATATTGAGCAATAAAATATTCGATATGGTTAAATTCACTTTTCTCTGAAAATCATAAATCTGATAAAGAAAAAAATAAGTGAAAATTAAAGGAAGATATTCCTTGAGAGTATTAGTAAGAATAAGAATCCCAATGAGAAACAAAGAGATAATGAAGATTAAAACCGTAGCTATTATTAAATTTCCAGTATAAAATTCATTCTTCTTTTTTCCCCATTTCGAATAAAAATTCATAAAAGGAAAATGAATAAAAGATAGGGGCACTATACCCAATAATGGAAATAAAGATATTGCATAAGAAAATTCACCGAATAGACCTACAGTTAATAACCTTGCTGCAATAAAGGACACTCCAAATGAGAATGCACTATATAGTATTTGATTAATTAGGTGTCCAAATTTGGTAGAAATTAGGAAACCTTTATTAATATTGGAAAGAGCAGCCTTCACCTTCAATTATAATTTGACTTCTTTAAATTTATCCTGGTTACTTAAAAACCATTCATAAGTTCTTTGAATGCCCTGTTCCAGGTTTACCGAGTATTTCCATCCGGCACCCTTCAATTTGTCTACATTCATCAATTTACGTGGCGTACCATCTGGCTTGGAACTATCCCAAACTATTTCCCCGGTATGACCTACAATTTTCTGAATGGTTTCTGCCAGTTCCTTTATGGTTAGGTCCTTTCCAGTCCCAATGTTATAAAGATTCTCTGGAAGTTTATTTTCTAAAGCGAAACAAACTGCATCAGCAAGATCATCTACAAATAAGAATTCTCGCATGGGAGATCCGCTACCCCATAGTTCGACAGGCTCACTGTCGCCAGTCTCTTCCATTTTCAGCTTAGCTTCATGGAACTTCCGGATCATGGCCGGTAACACATGAGAGGTTTGCAGATCAAAATTATCATGGGTACCGTAGAGATTCGTTGGCATCAGGCTTACGTAATCCTTTCCAAACTGTTTCCTGATCGCCTCACAGGCTTTTACACCGGCAATTTTAGCAATCGCATACCATTCATTAGTCGGCTCCAGGCTATCTGTGAGTAAATATTCTTCCTTAAGTGGTTGCGGAGCATGTTTTGGGTAAATACAGGAACTACCTAAAAAGATAAATTTCTTAACATCAGTCTTATGAGAGAAATCGATCAAGTTATTCTGGATCTGCATGTTCTCCATCAAAAACTGGTAGGGATAATCATTGTTTGCTAAAATACCTCCAACTCTCGCCGCAGCATCAATGACTACTTCCGGTTTTTCAGTTTCGAAGAAATCCTTAACGGCCTGCTGGTTGCGGAGATCTAGCTCGCTACTGGTTTTGCCAATTAGATTGGTGTAGCCCTCTTTCTCGAGCTTTCGACATATAGCAGAACCAACCATTCCTCTATGCCCGGCGATGTATATTTTGGTATTCTTGTTCATTCTAATTCTTTCTTACGGTGTGTTAGGTGTTCTGACCGCTGTATTGTTTTCTCAGTTGATTGCGCAGATTATGGCAGATTGCGCGGATTCCTTCTAAGAATTTTCCGTATTAACGAAGCGTTTCCATTTTAGACTCTTTTCTCCAAAGTTGATTAGTAAACCAACCTCCTTGTTTGTGGCTTTCAAATAGTTGATCACCTGGCTCTCTAGACTCTTGTTTAAAAAAGCTACTGATTTTAATTCAATTATAATTTTGTTGTAGCAAAGAAAGTCAGCTTTGAAATATTTCTCCAGTTTTTCACCTTCGTAATATAGATTGAGCTTTTTTTGTTCTTCGAAAGGAATTGAAAACTTATTAAACTCCTTACTTAACACTTCCTGATATACTGATTCAAGAAAACCGTGACCGAGGCCTTTATGAACTTTCATACAAGCACCTATGATCTTATAAGTTTCATTCTCAAACAGTAGTGCTGACAAATCCGTGAAATCTTATTATTAATCCGTGCGATCTAGTTATTCGAAATAATTAAGAATCTGATACCCTCCATCTTTTAGGTATTGATCTTTCTGCATGAGTTTAACGTCACTTTGCATCATGTCCTTTACCAAGTCTTGAAGATCATATTCCGGAGTCCAGCCCAGCTTGGTATTTGCTTTGGTAGCATCTCCTATTAATAGATCAACTTCAGTTGGTCTGAAATACTTTGGATCTACCGCCAGCACCTCTTTTCCTTCAGCAATTTGAAAATCGGGATTGGAACAGGATACTACATACGCTTTTTCGTCTACACCTTCTCCTTTAAATTCGAGTTCTATACCAACTTCAGCAAAAGCCATACGTACAAAATCTCTTACCGGAGTTGTTTTACCTGTAGCAATCACCCAGTCTTCCGCCTCTTCTGCCTGAAGGATCATCCACATCATACGTACATAATCCTTGGCATGTCCCCAGTCTCTTTGCGCATCCAGGTTCCCCAGGTAAAATTTATCCTGAAGACCCAAAGCGATCCTTGAAGCTGCCCTGGTAATCTTACGGGTAACAAATGTTTCCCCTCTTAGCGGAGATTCGTGATTGAACAGAATTCCGTTACATGCATACATGCCATAAGCCTCACGATAATTCACCGTGATCCAGAAAGCATACATTTTTGCGACAGCATATGGAGAACGTGGATAGAATGGCGTAGTTTCAGACTGTGGCACTTCCTGCACTTTTCCATAAAGCTCTGAAGTAGATGCCTGGTAAATTCTTGTCTTCTTTTCCAGACCTAATAGTCTTACAGCATCCAGGATCCGTAAAGTTCCCAAACCATCTGCATTACCAGTATATTCCGGAGTTTCAAATGAAACTGCTACATGAGACATAGCGGCAAGGTTATAGATCTCGTCTGGCTGTATCTCCTGGATCAACCTGATAAGATTCGTGGAATCTGTCATATCCCCATAATGCAGGATATACTTCAGGTTATCTTCATGAGGATCCTGGTATAAGTGATCAATACGATCTGTATTAAACAGTGAAGATCTTCTTTTAAGACCGTGTACTGTATAACCTTTCTTTAAAAGGAACTCACTTAAATAGGCTCCATCCTGTCCGGTGACCCCGGTTATAAATGCTACTTTACTCATTCTTTATATGAACTACTATCGATTATCTAGTTTATTAATTCCGGCCTGGAACTTTCCAGATCTGTAAATACCTGCTTTACATCCTGCGAACATTCCTTTTGCAACAAGAGATTCGCATCCTCTGTACAGACCATGATCGTATCTCTAAGCCCCACAAAGGCGGTAAATTTATCACTGCCTATCACCATGTTTCCATTGTCGTCAATCTTATGACCATTGCTGATAAGGTGATCATAGATCGCTTGAAAACTTCCCATGTCACTCCAGCTAAAACTAGCCGGGATGACCTTGATCTTATCACTCCTTTCCATTACTGCATAATCCACACTTATGGAAGGGATCTGCATGGACTCTTCTAATTTGAGCATGCCGTCATCTGAACTTTCCCATGCACTCAGTGCTTTATAGTAAACTTCAGGCTCGAATTTTTTTAGTTCCTGAAGAAAAGTAGCAGCTTTAAAACAAAACATCCCACTGTTCCAGAGGAATGTGCCTTGTTGTAAAAAGCCCTCGGCAGTTTTAGCATCTGGTTTTTCCCGGAATCCAATCACATCATTCCCGGAAAATTCGATATATCCATAGCCGGTTTCCGGTCTGTCTGGTTGAACTCCAAAAGTTACTAGGTTATTTTCTTTTGCCAGGTTGATCGCTTCCTCAATCGCCTTCTGGTATGCCTTATCATTTTCGATAATATGATCGGCCGGGGTAACCACCAGTATATCTTCTGCACTCGCCGCAAAAGCAGCAAATGCGATCGCAGCTGCTGTATTCCTGGGCGCTGCCTCTACTATATTCCTGGTTTTGGAATCACTGATCCCAAGTTTGGACAAGGAGTGAAGTGAGTGATCATGATTATCACAATTTCCCACGACTATTAATTGATCGCATAAAGATTGATTTCTTAAAACTGCCAGTTCAAAAAGGGAGTATCCCCCGAACAGGTCTATATATTGCTTAGGTCTTGACTTCCTGGAAAGTGGCCATAGTCGGCTACCAACTCCACCGGTCAACAAAACATGAATAATTTTAGTCATAATGAAAACAGGGCTTCGCCGTCGTGAGTCACATAAAGTAACTCCCGTAATAATATTTTAGTAAAACCTGAAGGAAAATCCTTGGTCGGGATCGACCAAGAACACATAAGTAGGGTTAAGCAGATCAGGTTGATTAGATGCAGCAAAATTAGGCTGGATAATCGGCCTGTAAAAATTAAATTTGTTAAAATTTTAACGGTTGAGAAGGGGATTATTCCCCTTTAATTTGTGAAATAAGAATAATCTTAGAAAATACTCAGAAACATGGAATCAATATTAACTATTTGATATTAATTAAACCTTAAAATTTCGGACTAAGCAAAAATTAGAATGATATTATTTTAGATAAAATTTTATTGTTTCCATCAACGCATCTTCAAATTTTGATTCAGCTTTCCAGTTCAATTGAGACCTGATCTTACTGGCATCTATAGCGTACCGCTGGTCATGCCCGGCTCTATCCTTAACAAAGGTGATCTGTTCACTATAACTTCCGGAATCCTTCGGTTTAAGTTCATCCAGCAATTTACAGATCTTTTGAGCAAGCTCTATATTCTGCATTTCTGCGTCACCTCCAATATTATATACGTCGCCTGCTTTAGCTTCCGTATAAACCAAACTGATCGCTTTTACATGATCCAGCACATATAACCAGTCACGCACATTCTTTCCGTTGCCATAGATAGGAATATCCTCCCTGCTTATAGCCTTACGAATGATCGTTGGGATCAGCTTTTCTTTATGCTGCTTGGGACCGTAATTATTAGAGCAATTTGTAATGACCGTATTCATTCCATAAGTATGATGGTAACTACGCACGACCATATCTGAAGCTGCCTTGCTTGCCGAATAAGGAGAGTTTGGAGCATATGGGGTTTTTTCAGTAAAATATCCGGTATCACCAAGACTTCCGTAAACCTCATCGGTCGATATATGATGAAATCTACAATCTCTAAATTCTTCCCTGTATTCAAAAGGCGCTTTCATCCAAGTCTTAAACGCAGCATCCAGAAGATTAAAAGTTCCGTTCACGTTGGTTTCGATAAAAACACCTGGGTTACTAATAGAATTATCTACATGAGATTCCGCAGCAAAATGAACAACTCCGTGGATATTATGATCCTGAAAGATCTTTTCCAGCAGCTCACGATTGCGGATGTCTCCTTTTATAAATTGATAGCGAGGGTTGGATTCCACTTCGCTTAGATTCTCCAGATCACCGGCATAGGTAAGTGCATCCAGATTAATAATATGCTGTTCCGGATTTTGCTCCAGGTAATAGGGTATAAAATTAGATCCTATAAAACCAGCACCACCGGTTACCAGGATCGTTTTGTTTAGATCGTTCATTGTCCTGCTCTCTTTAATAAATATTCACCATAGGATGATTTCCCCAGTTTTCCTGCAAGTTGCGCCAGATCCTGCTTGTTTATATAGCCTTTTTCATAAGCGATCTCTTCCAGGCAGGCTACTTTAAGTCCCTGTCTTTTTTCCAGGGTATGAATAAAATTGCCTGCTTCCAGCATAGATTCATGAGTTCCCGTATCCAGCCAGGCGTAACCCCTGTGCATGATCTCCATTTTCAAATTTTGATCCTCCAGATATGACTGGATCACCGAAGTGATCTCCAGTTCACCTCTTTTGCTGGGCTTTACATTTTTAGCAACTTCCACAACCGAATTTGGGAAAAAGTACAGCCCTACGATCGCATAATTGGATTTTGGTATTTCCGGCTTTTCTTCTACGCTTAGAACGTTCCCTTCAGCATCAAATTCTGCCACCCCGTACCTGGATGGCTCATTTACGTAGTATCCAAAAACTCCGGCTTTCTTCTCCTGTTCCACAGTAGCGACCGACTTCCGAAGCAAACTTGTAAATCCATGTCCGTAGAAAATATTATCCCCGAGAATCAGAGCAACGTCATCTCCATCTATAAATTCTTCCCCGATGATAAAAGCCTGCGCAAGACCATCTGGTGATTCCTGTACAGCATATTGAAAGTTCATACCAAGATCACTTCCATCACCTAGTAGTTTTTCAAAGTTACTTCTGTCCTGTGGTGTTGTAATAATTAGAATCTCCCTGATCCCGGCAAGCATTAATACTGAAAGCGGATAATAGATCATTGGCTTATCATACACATTCAGCAACTGCTTGGACACTCCTTTAGTAATAGGATATAATCGGGTACCTGAACCTCCGGCAAGAATAATTCCTTTCATTTTCTAAAATTTATATGGCATTGCTACAAATCTAGCTATTTAACCAGAAACCAGTTATTCAGCAGGTTTTCGCGATTATACAACCTTTCTTCACCTGTATTATGATCATACACAGTCTTACCAGCAAAAGTACAGATCGCCTGTCCCGCTGCCGTATCCCACTCCATGGTTGGAGCAAAACGCGGATACTCATCTGCCTTACCTTCAGCTACCATACAAAGCTTTAAAGAACTTCCCTTAGAAATGCTATCTACTTCTCCGTGCTTTTCTTCAAGCTGACTGATATAATCTTTAGTTTCTTCGGAAAGATGGGATTTACTCGCTACTACGGTGAATTTTTTATTCAGATTTTTCTTCGGAAGTTTTACTGCGGAAGATTCTAAATTTTCCATTCCGTCGAAATCTACGATATCATCTACCTTAAAAGAACCCATATTTTCAGCAGCGTAATACAGTTCCTTAAGCGCCGGAACATAGATCACTCCCATCACGGGTTTTTGATCCCTAACCAGGGCAATATTTACTGTAAACTCCCCATTTTTCTTAATAAATTCCTTCGTACCATCGATAGGATCCACGATCCATAAGCTAGACCAGTGCTTTCGCTCTTCATAAGAAAGATCCCTACCCTCTTCTGAAAGTACCGGAATATCTGTAGCAGAAAGATGTTGCATGATGATTTCATGTGATGCCAGATCTGCTTTGGTAAGTGGAGAGTCATCATTCTTTAATACTACTTCAAAGTCTTCATGCTCATAAATTTCCATGATCCGCTTTCCCGCTTCCAATGATGCTTTGATCGCAATCTCTAAATTCTTGTCCATATGATAAAAGTCTTCTCGTAATTTGTGATTATTTATAATATCGCTGAAACCATTCAAGATATCTTTTGATTCCTTCTTTTATATCTACCTTCGGCTTATAGCCATAGCGTTCCATAAGCGGCCGGGAGTCTGCCCAGGTTCTATTCACATCTCCCTGCTGCATGGGCATCAGATTCTTTTTAGCCTTAATCCCCAGCTGTGTTTCAATTTGCTCAATAAAATCCAGCAATTTTACCGGCTGGCTATTTCCAATATTAAATATGCGGTGTAGTGCATTTTTATCTGTTTCCGAATCATTGATCACCGCATTCACTCCATTAATGATGTCATCTACAAAGGTAAAGTCTCTTTCCAGATTCCCTTCGTTAAACACCCGGATAGGTTCTCCATTTTTGATAGCATTTACAAATAGAAACATCGCCATATCTGGTCTTCCCCAGGGTCCGTATACTGTAAAAAATCTCAAACCTGTACAGCGAATTCCGTAGAGATGACTGTAGGTATACGCCATTAGTTCATTGCTGCGCTTCGTTGCCGCATATAAACTAACAGGCTCATCTACTCTATCTTCTTCGGAAAATGGAACTTTTTTATTCTGTCCATATACACTGGAAGAACTGGCATAAACAAAATCTTTAATGTTGTAAAGTCGGCAGCATTCCAGAATATTAGCAAACCCCACAAGATTACTATCAATATAAGCCTGAGGATTTTCGATGCTATATCGTACTCCTGCCTGCGCAGCCAGATTGCACACCAGATCAAACTTATAAGTTTTAAAAAGTCCAGGTAAGTTTTCGCGATCCTGAAGATCCATCTTGTAGAATATGAAATCGGTATATTGCTGACTCTTCACCGGCTGATTATATGCGGAATCTGCCGCTGTAATAATTCCTAATTCGGCAAGACGTGCAATTTTAAGGGAAGGGCAATAATAATCATTGAGATTATCCAGACCAATTACGGTATGACCTTCCTGCAAAAGTTTTTTGCACAGGTGAAATCCAATAAATCCGGCTGCCCCGGTAACTAATATCTTCATAAAGATTATAAGCTCAAACGATCAAAAACTGCAGAAAACAATCCGTGTCCTGTCAGTTCGCTGCTAAAATATTGGATTAAACCGATAAAATATAATTTTAAGGAGCTAAGTGTTCCTAAACCACGTCGTGCACGCTGGCTGTAAGTATCCATCCAAGTTCTTCGAGGATCAGTTTCAGCTTTTTATCACCAACCTCTTTGATCACTGCTGTTTGATTGGCCATTTTACCGGATTTTAGTTTTACCTGATCTCCGGGTTTAAACTGGGTAACTTCCAGATCTGAGATCTTATCATTATTAAGCCAGGAGCGTATAGCTTCGATCTCAGCATCCTTCGCGATTGCAGGTTTATTGAGCCATTGTAAAAAATTAACCACACCGGGAGCATCAAAAACCTTTGACCTTTCGCTTTCAACGATATTTACAAAGATATAGGATCTGAATAATGGAACGGTGACTTTCTTCTTACGATCACTCCATTGACGGACTTCCACTATTGTAGGGCAGAATATATCTATTCCTAATTTGGATAGATATTCTGAAGTTTTGATCTCGTGTTGTGATTTGGTTCTTACTACGTACCAGGGCATACTGCGACGGGTTTAATGAGTATTCGGTTTCACAGTAGGGTGCATAAACTATTCTGATGTAAAGTTCGGAAATTTCAGGCAGGGAACAATTTTTTACAAGCTTCAAATTCAACACCTGATACTTTTCTGGAAGTTGTGGAGCTGAGGTTAATTAAATGGTCGTTATCATCCCGGAAGACAGGCGATAGTAAAATTTCGACGAGTTTATAATGTTAAGGTTCGCTTTTGATTTAGTGCGGTCGACTTTATTTAATCAGATTCAGGGTTGTAATAACATTGTTAGAGAGTACTTACCATAAGAATTTTCAGGAAGATATTCTATTTGCTTTTACCTGAATTTTCTCGGCAGGATTGCTTCCAGAAGCTCCCTTCGACAGGCTTCCTTCGACAGGCTCAGGATGACAACATTATCTCTTGTAACATCTATTTCGACCGGCTCCCTCCGACAGACTTCCTTCGACAGGCTCAGGATGGCAACTAAGCTATTATAAGATTACACACTATAAGATTTACTGATATGAAATTTCATTTCATAAACAACTTCAAGAGTATCCTTAGGCAAGCACCTTTCTTCAAGCTTCCCCCGACAGGCTCGGGACACGCTCCATGCCCTGATAATTTGTAAAACAAAAAAACCCAAACTTTTCAGTTTGGGTTTTTAACATTTTTGTTGGCCTACTAGGGCTCGAACCTAGACTCTTCTGGACCAAAACCAGACGTGTTGCCAGTTACACCATAGGCCAATGCTTAAATGCGGATGCAAATTTAAGACAAAGTTTCTATCGCGCAAACTTTTTCAAAAAGATTTTCATTAAAATTTCATTTTTTTTCTGAAAGTATATATTTTCTATTCATTTCCAGACACTTCCAAAATATTCGCTTTTCCATTCCGTTTGTAAAGCATTCAGCATATTATTATTAAATTCGCCACTTCAGTAGAATTACACGAGTATTTATGACAGATTTCAACTTCAGTAAGTGGAATAAAATCCTGGGATGGCTGGTTTTTCTTATTGCCCTCACCACCTATACACTTACTCTGGAACCAACGGCAAGTTTCTGGGATGCCGGTGAATATATTGCTACCTCTGCCAACCTGGAAGTTGGTCACCCACCGGGAGCTCCTTTCTATCAAATGATGGGCGCATTTTTTGCCACTTTTGCGGCAGACAATACCCAGGTCGCCCTCATGATCAATTTTATGTCTGGTTTTGCCAGTGCTGTAGCCATCATGTTTATGTTCTGGTCTATAAGCTTACTGGTTCTAAAGATCGCCGGACCTCGTGAAACTCTAACCGATGCTAAGAAAATAGCCGTTCTGGGAAGTGCCCTTGTTGGCTCACTTGCATTTACTTTTACCGACAGCTTCTGGTTCAATGCCGTGGAAGCCGAAGTATACGCCATGGCCGCCTGCTTTATGTCGGTCATGTTTTATTTGGGACTACTCTGGGAACGGGATATGTTCACTCCGCGTGGAAATCGCTGGATCATTCTTATCTCCCTGGTAATAGGTCTCTCTTTTGGGGTTCACTTTATGGGTCTGTTGACCCTTCCGGCAATCGGATTCCTTTATTTCTTTAAAAACTATAAGAAGGTTACCGTCAAGAACTTCATCATCGCCAACGTGGTCGTGGTCGCTGTTCTTATGTTTATCTTCAAACTGCTACTACCTTATACGCTTACTTTCTTTTCTGCTTCAGAATTGTTCTTTACCAATTCCCTGGGAATGCCGTTTAATACGGGAACGGTTATCGCTCTACTTGCGATCATCGCCGTATTCTATTTCCTGATCAATCTAACACGCAAGCGTAACCTGTATCAGTACAACACACTACTCCTTTGTGTACTATTTGTTCTAATTGGTTTCTCCAGCTGGGTAATGCTACCGGTACGTAGTAATGCGCCAACCGTGATCAATGAAAATAGTCCCGACAATGCACGTGAGCTACTCGCCTATTATAATCGTGAACAATATGGGGAAACTCATTTATTTTATGGCCCTCAGTGGTCTGAGATGTATTCCGGACTTGATGAGGATAATCCTTATCGTGATGGAAAACCTCAATATGAAAAAGACGAGGAACTTGGAAAGTATGTGATCGTTAATGAATATAAGAACGCACGCCAGAACCTGGACGATGATCATAAGGCTGTTCTGCCAAGAATGTGGAGTACCGAGCATGCTACCAATTACATGGAATTTACCGGTCCTCTGGAATTCACGATCAAACCAGAATTTCAAAATGAAGAAAGGCTTATAAGTGCTATTAATGAATTCCGCTCTCAGTTTTCCCGTGGTGAGAGAGATATGGAAGACTACCATAATTTCTTAAGACAGTTTAGCGATTATATCAATGTAGAAAAACCTTCATTCTCGTCTAACATCAGCTACTTCCTGGAGTATCAGGTTGGCTATATGTACTGGCGTTATTTTATGTGGAACTTCACCGGAAGACAGGATGATATCCAGGGAAAATTTGGAGATCTGCATGGAAACTGGATCAGCGGAATCGATTTTATTGATGAATGGCATATTGGTTCGCAAGAGAATTTACCTTCAGATGTAAAAAATAATAAAGCTCGAAATACCTATTATTTCCTACCGCTTCTACTCGGACTAATCGGACTCATTTTTCAGATGAAAAGAGATCAGAAGAATTTCTGGGTGCTTATGGTGTTCTTTCTTTTTACAGGAATTGCGCTTAAAGTTTATCTGAATGAAAGGCCTTTTGAACCCAGAGAACGAGACTATGCACTTGTTGGATCCTTCTATGTTTTTGCTATCTGGATAGGCTTTGGAGTCTATGCCATCTTCGATAAACTTAAAGGAAAGATTGGTCCTAAAATTCTGGCTCCGGTAGTGGTGATCGCAAGTTTACTTGCTGTACCAACGCTGCTTGCTTCGGAAAACTGGGATGATCATGATCGCTCCGGCAGAGACACGGCGCTTACCATGGCCCGGATGTACCTGGATTCCATCGACGAGAACGCCATTATATTTACCATTGGTGATAATGATACTTTTGCGCTATGGTATGTTCAGCAAATTGAAAAATACCGTACCGATGTTCGCGTAATCAATACAAGTTTACTGGCAACCGACTGGTATATTGACCAGATGAAGCGAAAAGCTTTTGATAGTGATGCGATCCCGTCGCAATTACCACAGGACTGGTATAATGGAAAGAACGATGCTATCTTCCTGCGTGAAGTAACTCAGGATACTATTGGTATCAAAACCTGGATGAATTATATTCAGAATGAAGACCCAAGAACCATGGCCGAATTACAAAGCGGATCCATGATCAACACCTTCCCTTCTAAATATGTCCGAATCCCAGTGGATAAACAGAATGTACTGGACAATAATATCGTAGACCGTTCTGAAGCAGATGAGATCGTTGATCATATCGATATTGAGATTGGTGACCAGGTGCTTTACAAAAACAGGTTGTTGATGCTCGACATTATTGCTAATAACGACTGGAAACGCCCTATATATTTTACCGGCGGAAGTTTTGGAGATGATGATTATCTATGGATGAAAGATTATCTTCAACTAGAAGGAGTCACCTATAAACTGGTTCCTATTCAAACTCCTCTTGATCCCCGAAATCCATTCGATATGGGTCGTGTGAATACCGAGAAGATGTACAATATCGTGAAGAACTGGAATTGGGGAAATATGGGATCTTCAGAAATTTATCATGATCCTGAAACCCGCAAAAACTCTATTACCTATAGAAGCAACCTGGCAAGACTGACAGAAAACCTCCTTAATGAAGGCGATACTATACATGCTGAAGAGATCCTTGACCTGGGAATGGAACATATGCCGGTAGAGCATTATGAATATTACACGTTACTAGAACCATTTATTACCGGTTATTACGAAGTTAATAAACCTCAGAAAGCCCGTGAGATCTGGGAAAAAGTGACTAAGAAATATCAGGAGAACCTGGAATTCTATAGTAACTGGGAAGTAGAACGTCAATACAGATATGCAGATGAGATCATTACAGATATGGAACGTTACCGCGGTCTGGTTGACATTATGATGGTTTATGAGGATCGCGAGACAGCCAGAGAAAAAGCCGAAGAATTCAATACCTATCTAAAAAAGTTCAGGCATTTCTACCGTGAGGATGAAGAAATAGATGCTGAAGCAAAATCTCCGCAACAGGAGATACTGGAAGCGCTGGATGGCGCAACTCCCATAGAGCAACCGGACGATTCGGTTTCGCTGCAAAGTGATCAGCAATAAAATTAAACCCGGCCAATTGCGCCGGGTTTTTTATTTTTGAATATCGATGAGTTTATTCCTACCTAAATATCCTTCAGCCCTGAAACTTCTTTATCCTAAACGTATTTCCAGAATACAGGATGAAAATGTTATCTATCTGACATTCGATGACGGCCCAATCCCAAAGATCACTCCATGGGTTCTGGATTTGCTCGAAGACTATTCAGCAAAAGCTACTTTCTTCTGTATTGGAGAGAATGTTGAAAAGCACCCGGAAATCTTCCGAAGTATTTTAGAAAAAGAACACGCAGTGGGAAATCACACGTATAATCATCTTAATGGCTGGAAAACTGGCAAAGCTGCTTATATCGAGAATACCCAGAAAACTCAGCAAGTATTTACTACTAACAAATTTTTTCCAGAGACAAAATTTTTCAGACCGCCTTATGGTAAAATCATGAATGCTCAGGCGCGAGAACTTGTGGAACAAGATTATAAAATTGTGATGTGGGATGTAATAAGTGGTGATTATGACCACAGTATTTCAGCAGAAAAGTGCTACTGGAATGTCATAAATAATGCTGCCGCTGGAAGTACGATCGTCTTCCATGATTCAGAAAAGGCATTTAAAAATCTCAGGGAAGTATTACCCAGAGTGTTGAGATACTATGCTGAAAAAGGCTTTACTTTCAAAAGGCTTACTGATGCTCCTTTAAAAGACCAATAAGCGTATTTGCATTCTGCTCACCGCTTTGGCGCCATTTCATTTCACCATCCCTGTAGATCATAAGCGTTGGCAAACCCTTTACTCTCAAGGCTTCAGCAAGCTGCGAATTCTTATCCACATCGATCTTGATGACCTTGGCTTTATCACCTAAAGCGGCCGCGACATCACGTAATACCGGATGCATGGCTTCGGAAGCTTCGCTCCATTCAGCATAAAAATCCAGAAGTACCGGAATGTTCAGATCTACTAGTTCACCAAATTTTGACATAATTCAGTATTTATTTTTTCGGTTATTTACCGTGTTCGCCAGCTATAATCAAATATAGGAAATTCTTTGTATTAAGCTGGTTTAGGTCCTTTTTTCAGTTCGATGACGCTAATTTCAGGCCATATTCCTATTCTACCAGGATATGCCAGAAATCCGAAGCCTCTATTTACATTAATATAGCGTCCTGCTTCTTCATAAATTCCAGCCCAGTGCTTGTAACGATATTGCACCGGACTCCATTTTAACCAACCCGGGATCTCGATCCCAAATTGCATCCCGTGAGTATGGCCGCTAAGCGTTAAATGATAATGTTTTTCGTCCTTCTTAACCTCTTCTTCCCAGTGAGAAGGATCGTGGCTAAGTAATACTTTAAAATCTTTACTGGAGAGTCCGTTTCCGGCTTTTTGAAGATCACCGGCTTTTTTGAATCCGCCAATTCCCCAATTCTCTACTCCAACCAGCGCTATCTTTTCTCCGTTTCTCTCAATAAGACTGTGTTCATTCAGCATTAACTTCCAGCCCATTTCTGCATGCGTATCCTTCAGGCGTTGTAAATTCTTCTTTTTTGCTTCCGGACTTTCCCACTGCGTATAATCTCCATAATCATGATTTCCGAGGATAGAATATACACCGTCCCTGGCATTTACCTGCGAGAATACATCTTTCCAGTTCTCCATTTCCGAAGCTTTATTATTCACAAGGTCTCCGGTAAAAACCACCAGATCACTTTCCTGCTCTTTTAAGAGATCAACACCATACTGGATCTTTTCTTTATTATCAAAACTTCCGCTATGCACATCACTAATCTGGCTAATGGTATAACCATCAAAAGACTCGGGAAGATCATCAAAATACAGTGTATATCGCAACACCCTAAAGTTGTACCGCCCCTTTACCATTCCATACAACAAACCAGCAAAAGGAATTGCCGCAAGACCCAAGGCAACGGTACTTATAAATTTTCTTCTTGATGGAATGGAAAAACTTTCCGAAGAGCCGAATAATTTTTGAAAACCTGCAAATGGAAGTCTTAGAAAATCCTCCCCTAGCAGAACTAAGGCTAGTACAATTTTCGCTACAAAGAATGCAAGAAAAACACCTATCGCGTAGCCTCTACCTCCTCCAAAACCATCATTAGGATTGGGCTGGTTAAATTGATAGAAAAGATTAGCAATTACTATGATCGAAATCAGGAAATAGAACGAGGTTACCCAAACATTCTTTGAAAATACCCGTAAAGCCTGAAAAGCGTAAAGATCTACGATGATGTAGATAACGGCAAGAATCAACCAGCGCATTAAGTAGTTTTTTGCGAAGATAATTGTAATTGCAGCGAACCCCTGCATATTAACGATTCTTTAAGCTCCTAATTCATCAAAGCATTCTATTATTCTTTATTTTAAAACCATGTTTTGAAATATTACCTTTAGCAAGAGATTAATATCATGAAACGTCGGCAATTTCTTCAGAAAACCGGGATCAGCTTAGGAGCACTTAGTGTTAGTTCCAGCCTGTTTCCTCAAAATATATTAGAACCTATGAACACCAAACCAAAACCTGTTGCGGTCGCAACCTGGAATTTTCAAAATGCAACTAAAAAAGCTGGGGCAATGCTGGAAAATGGATCCAGCGCATTAGATGCTGTGGAGCAGGGAGTGATGGTAGAAGAAGCCAATTTAAAGAATACTACCGTTGGTAACGGCGGCGCGCCAGACCGGGACGGCAATGTTACTTTAGACGCCTGCATCATGTCACCAGACGGAGACGCCGGCGCAGTGGTTTACCTGAAGGAGATCGCACATCCGGTGCAGGTTGCCAGAAAAGTGATGGAAGAAACTCCGCATGTCATGCTTGCCGGTGAAGGTGCCTTGCAATTTGCCATTCAGCAGGGTTTCAAAAAGAAGAACCTACTTACCGAAAGCTCTGAAAAAGCCTGGAAAGAATGGCTGGAACACAAGGAGTACAAACCTATTATAAATATTGAAAATCATGATACCATCGGGATGCTATGTATGGACGACAAGGGTGATATCGCCGGAGCCTGTACAACTTCCGGGCTTTCCTATAAGGTGAATGGCCGTGTTGGTGATTCTCCTATTATTGGTGCAGGTCTTTTCCTGGATAACGAAATTGGTGGAGCTGTGGGTACCGGAATGGGCGAAGCAATTATGAAAAGTGTAGGGAGTTTCCTGATCGTGGAATTAATGCGACAGGGAATGTCTCCGCAGGATGCCTGTAAGGAAGCGGTCATGAGAACTGTTCGCAAAGCACCAAATCACAAAGATTTCCAGATCGCTTATGTAGCACTCAACAAAGCCGGGGAAATTGGATCATACTGTATCCATAAAGGCTTCAGTTATGCTAAGTTTCATGAAGGAATTAGCAGCAACAACCTGAGCCCTTCTTATTTGGATTCTTAGTTTTATATCTTTCTGCGGAACGATATAATCTTTGTAATTTTGAGCTAATCACGAATTTTATTAAACATTTCTAATGGCCGATCAAAAACGCCTTTTTTTACTGGACGCATACGCATTAATTTTCCGAGGATATTATGCTTTTATCAAAAACCCTCGAATCAATTCCAAAGGTTTCAACACTTCGGCGATCATGGGATTCACAAATTCTCTTTTCGATGTTATAAGAAGAGAAAAACCAGATCATTTAGCGGTTTGTTTCGATAAGGATGGTAGTGAAGCCAGAACTGAAATGTTTTCAGACTATAAAGCGAACCGGGATGAAACTCCTGAACCTATACGTGAATCCATCCCTGTGATCCAGGAAATTCTTCGCGCCATGCATATCCCAGTGGTGGAATGTGCCGGAATGGAAGCAGATGATATCATTGGAACTCTTGCCAAGCAGGCAGAAAAGGAAAACTATAAAGTATATATGGTGACGCCAGACAAAGATTTCGCTCAGCTGGTTTCAGAAAATATTTTCATGTATCGTCCTGCCAGAATGGGTAATGGGATAGAGATCTGGGGAATACCTGAAGTTCAGAAGAAATTTGAGGTGGAACGCCCGGAGCAGGTGATCGATTTCCTCGGAATGATGGGCGACTCTGTAGATAATATTCCGGGACTTCCAGGAGTTGGTGAAAAGACCGCCAAGAAGTTTCTGAAGAAATACGGAAGCATGGAAGGTTTACTGGCAAATACCGATGACCTTAAAGGAAAGATGAAGGAGAAGGTCATCGAGAACGCTGAATTAGGGCGATTATCCAAAAAACTGGCTACCATATTTGTTGACTGTGATGTAAAATTTCATGCTGAAGATTACGAACTTTCCATGCCCGATGGTGAAAAGGTACAGGAGATCTTTGAAGACCTTGAATTCAGAAGATTGAAAGATCAGTTTCTGAAATTATTTTCAGGAGAGGAAGAGACCACCCCTACACAGGTGAGTAATTCGCCTTCAGCAAACCAAAATGCGCAAACTGCCGGGGCTGGACAGTTTTCATTATTTGGTGGCGATAGTGAAGAAATCGAACGAACATCATCAAGAACAAATCTGGCTGATACTCCGCATTTTTACCAGTTACTTGAAACAGAAATGGCACAGAAGCTATTTTTCGAACGACTGCTTATGCAGACAAGTGTTTGTTTCGACACTGAAACCACTGGATTGAATCCACTGGATGCAGAATTAGTAGGAATCGCTTTTTCCTGGGAAGCCGGGAAAGGTTATTACCTTCCGTTTCCGGAGGAACGCGAGAAAGCACAGGAATTGATAGAAAAAATACGTCCTTTCTTTGAAAATGAGTCTATAGAAAAGATAGGTCAGAATCTTAAATACGATATCAAGGTTCTGGACAAATATAATATCGAGGTGAAATCTCCGATCTTTGATACTATGATCGCGCATTATCTTATCAATCCAGATATGCGTCATAATATGGATGTTCTGGCGGAAACTTATCTTAATTATACTCCGCAGCCGATTACTGAACTTATTGGAAAGAAAGGTAAGAATCAAAAAAGCATGCGTGATGTGGATCTGAAATCTCAAACTGAATACGGAGTAGAAGACGCCGATATCACTTTTCAGCTAAAAACACTTTTTGAGAAAGAACTGGAAGATGCAAACACGAGAAAATTATTCAATGAAATTGAAATTCCGCTGGTAGAAGTACTGGCAGATATGGAACTGGAAGGAATCAAACTGGACGAAAATTACCTGCAATCCCTTTCCGAAGCATTAACCAATGATATTAAAGATCTGGAAACGAAGATCTACGAGGAAGCAGGAGAAGAATTCCTTATAAGTTCACCAAAACAACTGGGAATCATTCTTTTTGAAAAACTGGAACTTTCCAAGAAACCTAGGAAAACAAAAACGGGTCAGTACAGCACCAGTGAAGACGTACTTTCTGTTTTAGCTGAAGAGAACCCAATCGTTCAACATGTACTGGATTACCGCGGACTCGTAAAACTACAGAACACCTACGTGGATGCGCTACCAAATCAGGTAGAAAAAACGACCGGACGTGTTCATACCGAATATGTACAAACTATTGCGGCTACCGGAAGATTAAGTTCCAATAACCCGAATTTACAGAACATCCCTATAAGAACAGAACGGGGCAGACAGGTTAGAAAAGCATTCGTTCCCAGAGATGAAAACTTCGTACTGCTGGCCGCCGATTACTCTCAGATCGAATTGCGTATTATCGCCGCTTTAAGTGATGAAGAGAATATGATCAAAGCGTTTAAAGAAGGTGAAGATATTCACGCTTCCACAGCTGCAAAGGTTTTCAATGTGCCATTGGAAGAAGTTACCCGTGAACAACGAAGCAACGCCAAAACGGTGAATTTTGGGATCATTTATGGTGTTTCAGCTTTTGGGTTGAGTAATCAAACTTCTCTCTCCCGTAGTGAAGCAAAAGATTTGATCGACACCTATTATAAAACCTATCCTAAACTGAGTAGTTATATTGCAGACCAGGTAGAATTTGCAAGACAGAATGGGTATGTAAGTACAGTACTAGGCCGCCGACGCTATCTAAAAGATATCAATTCAAGAAACCAGGTGGTACGTGGTGCTGCAGAAAGAAACGCGGTGAATGCACCAATCCAGGGTAGTGCAGCAGATATCATAAAACTAGCCATGATCAATATTCATAACAAACTGAAGGTTGGAAACTATAAAACACGCATGCTGTTACAGGTTCATGATGAACTGGTATTCGACGCTCACAAGGAAGAACTGGAAGAGATGAAAACCATGATTCGAACAGAAATGGAGAATGCCTACAAACTGCAGGTGCCGTTAGATGTAGAAATTGGAATTGGACAGAACTGGTTGGAGGCTCACTAGAAAACAATAAACATTCTTAACTAAAAAACCTCCTTAGTAATACTAACGAGGTTTTTTGACTAACACTATAAACTACTTCTTACTATTAAATCACTTTGGTATACTCCAGCATCAAAATTCTGATTTCAGAAGCTCTCGTATTACCGGGATCATTTACATATTGATCTGATTCAATTTTGCTAACATCAAAAGCGAAAGTTCCAGATCCAAGATCGATCGCTTTTTCATGTGTATAATCAGATCCATTGATACTAATGTTCAGTATCAGTTTATTATCCACAACATTCCAGGTTCCAGAATCCATTCTATCTGTTAAACAGGAGAAGTCATCTCCATCTCCAGATTCAAAACTCATGCTGGCATTGTTACTTACAAACGTACCATTAGCATCAAATGTTATACTCATTGTGTTAAAACAATCAGTTTCATCCAGAAGATTTTTGCTCCCACCCGGAGTAGAGTCGAGATCAACTTCCACATCTGCCATCATTTTCGTTAGATCCCAGCTTCCAACCATATCTGCGGTAGTAACCGTGGTTGCGTTACTAATCTTTAACTGAGATTCCTGAGAAATATCTTCTTTACTACAACTTTGAGATAAAAGTCCAGCGAGTAGGAGCCAGCAAAACACTCTAACATTCATTATTCGTTTCATGATATATATTTAGGGATTACAAACATACAGCAGAATGTTAAAAATTAAGGAATCCTTAACATCAAAAATTGACTTTAAACGCACAAAAAAGTACTTTATCGATCTAAAACGCATCCAAAACTCATTATTGAAGTCCGTTACTTACGTTTTGAGGTATCCTTTGAAAGAATCAAGCCTTAAAATTCTTAGAATTTATCATACTGAAAACCAGCTGATTTAAGTCAGATTAAATTTTAATAGTGCTGTTTGCTATATGAATTTATAATTGTACATTTGCACCCCTGTTTTCCCGATTGAGATTCGGGTAAACGGGATTGGAATGTTTAATAATTAGTAAAATCAATTGGTGTGGACACATTAAGTTACAAAACAGTATCGGCTAACAAAGCCACCAGAACCAAAGAATGGGTTGTGGTAGATGCTGACGGACAAAATTTAGGTCGTCTTGCTTCAAGAGTAGCATATCTACTTAGAGGAAAGCACAAGCCTAACTTCACCCCACATGTTGATTGCGGAGACAATGTAATTGTATTGAATGCGCAGGGAATCAACTTAACTGGAAAGAAATGGGACGCGAAAGAGTACATCCGTCACACAGGTTATCCAGGTGGTCAAAAGAGTCTGACAGCTTCAGAACTTTTCGAAAAAAGTCCTGAGAGACTAGTAGAAAAGTCAATTAAAGGGATGCTTCCTAAGAACAAACTTGGAGCAGAACTATTCAGAAATTTAAAGGTTTATGTAGGATCTGAACATGATCACGAAGCTCAAAAACCTAAAACTATTAACTTAAACGACGTTAAGTAATGGAGGTAATTCACAAAATTGGCCGTAGAAAAACTGCTGTGGCCCGTGTATATGTTTCAGAAGGACAGGGAAACATTACCGTAAACAAGAAAGACCTTAAAGATTACTTCACAACTGGACCACTTCTTTATAAAGTGAACCAGCCAATGATGCTTACCGAAAATGAAGGAAACTTCGACGTTAAAATTAACGTTTACGGTGGAGGTATCACTGGACAGGCTGAAGCAATCCGTCTGGCACTATCCAGAGCTATGGTGGCGCTAGACCAGGAAAATCATGGCGCACTTAAGCCAGAAGGTCTTCTTACTAGAGATCCACGTATGGTAGAACGTAAGAAATACGGACAGAAGAAAGCCCGTAAGAAATTCCAGTTCTCTAAACGTTAATATTATTACCGGGATATTTTCCGGGGAGTTCATAAAAAAATTAATTTTTTGTTGTTATTCTGTTCATGCCGGGCAGAAGTTAGTTTAGCATCTAAACAGTCAGGGCCATACTTTTAAGTAGCCACCTGGTTGTTGCTATCTCAACAGAACGTAAACTATTACAAAAATGGCAAACAAAGTAGAAGTAAAAGAATTACTTGATGCTGGTGTTCATTTTGGACACTTAACCAGACGTTGGAATCCAAATATGGCTCCATATATCTATATGGAACGTAACGGGATCCACATCATCAACCTATATAAAAGTGCTGCTAAAATGCAGGAAGCAGGTGATGCTCTTGCAAAGATCGCAGCAAGCGGAAGAAAGATCCTTTTCGTAGCTACAAAGAAACAAGCGAAAGAGATTGTTGCTGAGCAGGCGGAAAAGGCTAACATGCCTTATATCACTGAGCGTTGGCCTGGTGGTATGCTTACAAACTTCGTTACTATTCGTAAAGCTGTAAAGAAAATGGCTTCTATCGATAGAATGAAGAAAGACGGAACCTTTAACTCTCTTTCTAAAAAAGAACGTTTACAGGTAGATCGTCTTAGAGCTAAGCTAGAAAAGAACTTAGGTTCAATCTCAGACATGTCAAGACTTCCAGCTGCGCTTTTCGTTGTAGATACTACACGTGAGCACATTGCGATCAAAGAAGCACAAAAACTAAACATTCCAATTTTTGCGATGGTTGATACCAACTCAGATCCACGTGAGGTTGATTATCTAATTCCATCTAATGACGATGCTTCCAAATCCATTAGCAAAGTTGTTTCTTACGTTGCAGACGCTATCGTAAAAGGTCTTTCAGAAAGAAAATCTGAGAAACCAGCTAAGAAAAAAGAGGATTCTAATGCTTCAGAAGAGAAAAAAGCAAAACCTGCTGCTCCAAAAGCAGAGAAAGCTGAAGTTCCTTCTAAAGATGCCGAAGACAAAAAGGCAATGAAAGAGGCTAAGAATGATGTGAAGCTTGAATCTAAAAGTGAAACTTTAGACAAAGCCAAATCATCTAACGAAGAAGAATAAAATAACGTTTACATAAAATCTAAAAGTCGTTTAGCTTCTTTCTTTATAGTGAGTTTCTAAACGACTTTTTTCAATAAAAAAACAATATTATGGCTAAGATATCCGCCGCTGAAGTAAATAAATTAAGAAAAGCTACTGGTGCAGGAATGATGGACTGCAAGAAAGCATTAGTGGAAGCTGATGGTGATTTTGACGCTGCAATCGAATTGCTTCGTAAAAAAGGTCAGAAAGTAGCTGCAAAGAGAGCCGACAGAGATTCTTCTGAAGGTGCTGCAATTGCTCAGGTGAATACTGAAAATACCAGAGGTGTTATCATTTCCCTGAACTGTGAGACCGATTTCGTTGCTAAGAATGATGATTTCATCAAAATGGCTAACGATTTCGCTGCAATCGCTCTTAACTATTCTTCTAAAGAGGAATTTCTTAAAGCTGATTACAAAGGGATCACTGTAGAGGAAAAACTTACTGAACAAACTGGTGTAATTGGTGAGAAGATCGAAATTGGTGCTTTCAAAACTCTTGAAGCTCCTTTCGTAGGATCTTACATCCACGCTGGAAATAAGATTGCTGTTCTTACAGGTCTTTCTAAAAGCGTTGATGGAGCTGATGAAGCTGCGAAGAACGTTTCTATGCAAGCTGCTGCTATGAACCCGGTTGCTCTTAATGAAACTGGAGTTGATCAGGAAACTATCGATAAAGAGATCGAGATCGCTAAAGATACTTTGAGACAGGAAGGAAAGCCAGAAAATATGCTTGACAAGATCGCTCAGGGAAAACTTCAGCGTTTCTTTAAAGATAACACTTTGGTTCACCAGGCTTATATCAAAGAGAACAAGCAGAGCGTTGCTGAGTACGTGAAGTCTGTAGACAGCGAACTTGAAGTAGTTGCTTTCGAAAGAGTTGCTCTAGGATAATTTATTCTGAATACTATATCAAAAGAGGTTTTATGTATTTAAAACCTCTTTTTTTGTACTTATATTTTTGACTGCTCAGCTGAAATGTAACCATAGCTGAAGAATTTCAACTGAATTAAAAATCATCATTCATGACTGCAAGGCCATTTAAATTCAAACATTTTACAATAGAACAGGATCGTTGTGCCATGAAAATTGGAACAGACGGAGTGCTTCTTGGCGCCTGGTCTTCCCTTGCCCATCAACCTGAAAGCATCCTCGATATTGGCACAGGAACCGGACTTATTGCCCTGATGATGGCTCAAAGATCTGGTGCGGAACTTATTGATGCGCTTGAGATCGAAGAAAATGCTTACGAACAGGCTGTTGATAATTTTGAAAACAGTGACTGGGGTGACCGCTTATTCTGTTATCATGCAGCATTTGATGAATTTGTGGAAGAGATACATGATGAAGAGCATTACGATCTAATTCTTTCCAATCCTCCCTTTTATACTGAAGATTATAAAACAGGCGATGATCATCGAGATCAGGCCCGTTTTGCTGAAGCTTTGCCTCTCGCCGAATTATTAGAAGGCGCCTCCCTCCTGCTATCTAAAAACGGACGCTTTGATATGATCATTCCTTTTTCTGAAGAGGACACTGCGATTAAGATTGCCCAGACTCATAGATTATATCCTACAAGAATCACCAGAGTAAAGGGAAATGCCGAAGCACCCGTAAAAAGAAGTCTTATGAGCTTCAGCTTTGAGGAAACTTCAGCCGAAATTGAAGATCTTATCATTGAAATTTCCAGACATAACTATACTCCAGAATACACTAATCTGGTAAAGGATTTCTACCTGAAATTATAATTGCTTCTCAATAAAGACTTGGTTACATTTGTTAGAAACACTACACAATGAAACCAGATCTATTCCAGGCTCCTGATTATTACCAGATTGACGAGTTGCTCTCAAGTGAACATAAAATGGTTCGCGACGCTACCCGTGAATTTGTAAAAAGAGAAGTCTCCCCAATTATAGAGGAAGCAGCACAAACTGCCACATTCCCGAAACAGATTTTAAAAGGCCTTGCTGAAATTGGCGCTTTTGGACCTTACATTCCTGAAGAATACGGCGGTGCAGGACTTGACCAGATCTCCTACGGATTGATCATGCAGGAAATTGAGCGTGGAGACAGCGGAATTAGATCTACAGCTTCAGTACAATCTTCCCTGGTGATGTATCCAATTTTTCAATATGGAACTGAAGAACAACGAAAAAAGTATCTTCCAAAATTAGCTTCCGGAGAAATGGTAGGCTGTTTTGGTCTTACAGAACCGGATCATGGTTCAAATCCTGGAGGAATGACCACGAACTTTAAGGATATGGGGAATCATTATTTATTAAATGGTGCCAAAATGTGGATCTCAAACTCACCATTTGCTGATATTGGCGTAGTCTGGGCTAAAAATGAAGAAGGACGTATACACGGGCTGATCGTAGAGCGTGGAATGGAAGGATTCACCACTCCTGAAACTCATAACAAATGGTCTTTAAGAGCCAGTGCCACTGGAGAATTGATATTAGATAACGTAAAGGTGCCCAAGGAAAATTTATTACCAAATAAATCTGGATTGGGAGCTCCGCTTGGCTGTCTTGATTCGGCCAGATACGGTATCGCCTGGGGTGCTATTGGCGCTGCCATGGATTGTTACGATACTGCATTGCGTTATGCCAAGGAAAGAGAACAGTTTGGAGTGCCTATTGCTGCAAAGCAATTACAACAAAAAAAGCTAGCTGAAATGATCACTGAGATCACCAAAGCACAGTTAATGGCCTGGAGACTCGGAACTCTGAAAAATGAAGGCAAAGCCACCTCAGCCCAAATATCCATGGCAAAAAGGAATAATGTTGAAATGGCGATCAAAATCGCCCGGGAATCCAGACAAATCCTAGGTGGTATGGGTATTACCGGTGAATACAGCATTATGCGACATATGATGAACCTGGAAAGTGTAATTACTTATGAAGGAACTCATGATATTCATCTATTAATTACCGGACTGGATATTACCGGACACGCTGCATTTTAAACTGGCAATATAAACATACAAAGCGCTTTTGCTTTAAAGTATTCTTCTTTGAATTGCTACACTGAGCTTGTCGAAGCGCATTGAAATTGAACTAGCCTTCGACAAGCTCAGTCCGGCTATAAGTGACATTCTATACCGGTAAGCTGAAAAAATAAAATCCTATAACAAATCAACACAAGGGCAGCGTTTGCAACGTTTGCCCTTTTTATATTTCTCGCAGCATTTTGATTTTAGAGGTTTCGGCTTTTTAGCCACCACTCCGTCCACCTGTAAATACTCTACAGATTTTTCGGAATAGAAGATTAGCACTGCATTTAATAGCATATTTCAAAGTACAGATTTAAGTACAGGATTTAGTTAAACAAGCTGTAAAAACTGGCTAATGTTTTTATAATATGTGAGCTAGCTCTTAACTTTGCACGAAAATTACCTTATGATGATTAAAGAGATAAACGAAAGTTTAAAACCTCTAACCAACCAGTTAATTAATCATTCACTTTACCAGAAGATCGACAGTCCTGAACATCTGCAATTGTTTATGGAACATCATGTTTTTGCCGTATGGGACTTCATGTCTTTACTAACTGCTCTTCAGGAAAAACTTACTAAAACCACCAATCCGTGGCTGCCGGTAGGAGATCCGGAGACAAGGTACCTGATCAATGAGATCGTTCTCGCCGAGGAAACCGATATCAACTTGCAGGGAGAACGCCAGAGCCATTTTGAAATGTATCTGGATGCGATGAGCGCTGCGGGTGCAAACAAGTCCAAAATCGAGGATCTTTTAATGCAGGTAACTCATGGCACTGATATTTTCCTGATCATTGCGACTAGCAAATTACCAGTAAGCATCAAACAATTCCTGAAGCATACTTTCGAAGTAGTTTATAGCCAGGAACCACATAAGATCGCTTCTGCTTTCACCTTTGGACGCGAAGGTCTGATTCCAGATATGTTTACCTCAATCATTAGCAAAGTACAGCAAAAGTTCCCTGAAGAAGATCTTAGTCTGTTCAAATACTATTTTGATCGTCATATCGAACTGGATGAAGATGAGCATGGTCCAATGGCCTTTAGAATGGTTGAACAATTGTGCGGGAATGATGATAAAAAGTGGAAGGAGGTAAAAGCTGTTGCTGAAAAGTCTTTAAAAAGCAGACTTGAATTCTGGGACGGTATCAAAGCTGAAATTGAAGAGCGTAAAGTGTTACAAACCATTTAGGTTTAGAATAAATATTAAAAAAAGCCTGAAGTTAAAACTTCAGGCTTTTTTGTTATTCGGTCGTTGGAGCTATTCGAATCTCCAATCCTTCAAGTTCATCTGTTATAGGTATCTGGCAACTCAGCCTACTATTATCTTCCACATGAAATGCCTGATCCAGCATATCTTCCTCCTCGTAACTCATTTCCGGAAGCATATGCTGATAATTGAGCATATAACACTGGCAAGAAGCACACATCGCCATACCACCACATATCCCAATGGTGCCTTCAGGAGCGAGCTCGTAAGAGCGAATAACCTCCATAAGGTTCATATTCATATCTGTTGGGGCATCGATAACATGAGCCTCGCCTTCACGGTCTATTATGGTGATCTTAACGTCAGACATTTAATTGCTTCTAATTTATACTTTTTACGACTTCTCTTTTAGCTTCTTTCTTACTTCCATCGAAACCGCTAACTCCACTTACAGTAGTATATTTCATCACATACTTCTTGTCTGGGTTAATTAGCTGGTAAGCACTCTGGCACATGATCGCAGCTTCATGGAAACCACAAAGAATAAGCTTCAATTTTCCTTTATAGGTATTTACATCACCAATGGCATAAACCCCGGGAATGTTCGTTTGATAATCATAAGTATTATCAACCTTAATAGCATTTTTTTCTATTTCCAGTCCCCAGTCTCCAATTGGACCAAGTTTAGGTGACAGTCCAAAAAGTGGAATAAAATCATCTACTTCTTTGATCTCTTCTCCTCTTGCTTCATCTTTATGCCTAATAACTACAGCATTAAGTTCATCTTTTCCCTGAAGGTCCACAACTTCAGCATCTGTGATCAGATTTATCTTTCCAATTTTCGAAAGCTCTTCAACTTTTTCTACGGAATCTAAAGCTCCCCGGAAATCTTTTCTTCTATGCACCAGAGAAACTTCCGAAGCAACATTTGATAAAAAGATACTCCAGTCCAAAGCTGAATCTCCACCACCGGCGATCACTACCTTGCGATCGCGATATACTTCAGGATCACGAATAATATAAGCAACACCTTTATCTTCAAAATCTTTGATAGAAGGAATTGGTGGTTTTCTAGGCTCAAAACTCCCCAGACCACCAGCGATCACTACTACCGGAGCATGATGTTTTGTACCCTTACTGGTTGTAACGATAAAACTTCCATCTTCCTGTTTGTCTATGATCTCTGCTCTCTCACCTAAAGTAAATCCAGGTTCGAAAGGTTTGATCTGTTCCATAAGATTATCAACCAGGTCTCCTGCAAGTACTTCAGGGAAACCAGGAATATCATAGATTGGTTTTTTCGGGTATATTTCTGAACATTGTCCCCCGGGTTGTGGAAGAGCATCGATCAGGTGACATTTCATCTTCAAGAGTCCGGCTTCAAAAACGGCAAATAATCCTGTTGGACCTGCACCGATAATGAGCATATCAGTTTTAATCATTCTTCAGCAAAATTTTAAAGGGTAGATCGATCAATATTTACCACTTTTTCTATTTGGGGCACATATTTCTTAATCGTCATTTCCACACCACTCTTCAGGGTCATTTGATTAACAGAACAGCCAACGCAAGCTCCTTCAAGCTGTACTTTTACCAAACGGTCATTTTCTTCGATAGATACGAGGGAAATGTTCCCTCCATCGCTTTCAAGAAATGGACGAATTTCGGCAAGTGCCTTTTCAACATTTATTTTAACTTCTTCGCTTGTCATTTATTTTTTCTTAACCGCGCTACATCCAGCCATCGTTGTGATCTTAATAGCTTCTGTAGGTGGTAAATTTTTATTTCTGTTCACCGTTTCCTGCACCATATTACGAGTTATCTCCTCGAATGCGCTTTCCAACGGAGTGGCAGTTTGTAAAGCTGCCGGCCTTCCAATATCTCCGGATTCTCTAAGACTTTGCAGTAACGGAATCTCTCCTAAGAATGGAACTTCCAGATCTGCTGCCAGATTTTTAGCACCTTCTTTTCCGAAGATATAATATTTATTTTCAGGAAGTTCTTCCGGAGTGAAATAGGCCATATTCTCAACAATTCCAAGTACCGGAACATTGATACTTTCCTGCTGGAACATCGCAACTCCTTTCTTAGCATCGGCTAAAGCAACGTTCTGCGGTGTACTTACAATTACAGAACCGGTGATAGGTAAGGATTGCATTATGGATAAATGAATATCTCCAGTTCCAGGCGGAAGATCGATCAACATGAAATCCAGTTCTCCCCATGCTGCATCAAAGATCATTTGATTCAATGCCTTCGCGGCCATAGGTCCTCTCCAGACTACTGCCTGATTAGGTTTGGTAAAAAATCCTATAGACAGGATCTTCACTCCATGATTTTCTACCGGTTTCATTTTGGATTTCCCGTCTACTGTAACAGATAAGGGTCTTTCAGCTTCCACATCAAACATGATTGGGGTAGATGGACCATAGATATCTGCATCCAGAATACCTACCTTGAATCCCATTTTTGCCAGGGTAACTGCAAGATTTGCAGTGACCGTAGATTTACCAACGCCTCCTTTTCCAGAAGCCACGGCAATTATATTTTTTATACCGGGAATTTGTTTCCCTTTGATCTCCGGCTTCTTTTCAGCAGCTTCGATCTTGATATTTACTTTAACTTTTGCCTTTTCATAAACTTTTTCATGAATGGCTTTCATCACATCAACCTCTGCGCGCTTTTTAATATGAAGAGCCGGTGTACTCAATACAAGATCCACTACCACTTCATCGCCAAAGGTCATTACATTTTGAACCGCACCACTCTCAACCATATTAGCGCCTTCGCCGGCTACGGAAATAGTTTCTAATGCGGATAAAATTTCTTTTCTGTTCAATTTCATAGACTGATTTTAATCAGATTTTTTACAGCTTAATTAGACTGATTCTAAACGCAAATATAAAGGTAAAAGCTAAGAATACGAAGAATTTAGGAATATTAGATCGATAGCTGGATAGCAGTAATTTATGGTAATTTGTATTCAGTTAAAGCTCTTTCATAGGATCCCAGAAGAGTTCCTTGAAATTGACTACCTGCAGCTCTTTTACCTCAACACCTTCAGCTTCCAGAAGTTGTTGCATGGCGTTGGTTCCAGAGAAGTGATGTTTCCCGGAAAGCACTCCGTTTCTATTGACTACTCTATGGGCCGGAACATTTTTGTCATGAGAGTTATTCATTGCCCAGCCTACCATTCTTGCACTTCGGGCTGCACCAAGATATTTTGCAATAGCTCCGTAAGAGGTCACCCGCCCTTCAGGAATCTGCCGGCAGACTTCATAAACCCTATCAAAAAAACCGGAATTATCTTTCAAGTTTTAATTATTCAGAATTCTTACCAAGGCAATGACGATAAGCACTGCCATTAATGCTGCCATGAAATAATTGGAATACTTAGCAAATGACTCTGCTTTCTTTTCGATCTTATCAAAGAGTACTACGTAGAGATACAAAGCTGTAAAACTTCCTAAACACGCGGCGATAGAAAAGGATGAATTTAAGGACCAGTCGTATTCCAGACCACCGCTAAGATTCATTGCCCCTGCAATTGCAACAAAATAAGGAATGGGAAAAACGTTTAAGGCAGCGATAAACATTCCTTTATAGATACTATTGGCATTCGCCTTTCGCTTACTTGGGTCAATTCTTTTCTTCTTCTGTGCCTGAATGAAGAAATACACTGCCAGAATACAGAAGACCACTAATCCCGCCCGCAGCAACATCTTTTTCACAAAAGGATGGTCAAAAATATAACCTGCAAGCAGTACCGCAATGAGTGCCTGTATAAATACTACGATACCTGCCCCAACGGCAACGTAAAGTCCGTTTTTTTTACCTTTTTCCACACAGGTCTTTGCCACGGTCATGTTCACCAAACCTGGAGGCACCACACCAATAAAGGCGGCAAAATAGGTAATTAGGAAAATCTTCGTTTCTTCCAATAATGCTTATTTAATCCGGAATTGAATATAGGTAATAGGTTTACCTTTTTCAAGGTACTGTTTTTCGTAGAAAGTTTGAATTCCGGTTACTGCTTTTGGAGAATATTCATTACTATAAATATCGTGATGAGCATAAAGGATCTCCTGACCCTGCCCGTGTAATAAGCCTAGAGTATAACCATGCATGAATTCAGAATCTGTTTTTAAGTGCATGAGTCCGTCGACTTTGAGAATATTCTTGTAGCGAATTAAAAACTCTGCATTAGTCAAACGATGTTTTGTACGCTTATATTTTATTTGTGGATCTGGAAATGTGATCCAGATCTCACTAACTTCTGCGGAAGCAAAAACATATTCTATCAGTTCAATCTGCGTTCTTATAAAAGCGACATTCTCCATTCCTTCTTCGATGGCAGTTTTAGCACCGCGCCAGAAACGTGCTCCTTTTATATCCACCCCTATAAAGTTCTTATCTGGATTCTGCCTGGCCAGCTCTACGGTATATTCCCCTTTTCCACAGCCGAGTTCCAGAACTATTGGATTGTTATTCTTAAAAAAATCCTTGCACCAGTTTCCTTTTAACGCAAATTCATTCTCCGTAAGTTCTTCTCTTGACGGCTGAATTACATTTTCGAACTGCTCGTTCTCTCTGAAACGTTTAAGTTTATTCTTGCTTCCCACTTAAAATTGATATTTTGGCAAAATTAAAGAAATTAGCTTAGGAGCGGCTAAGAATAGTTTTGAATATGTCCAAGAAACGAATATTGGTGGCTGTGATGAATTGGGGATTGGGACATGCCACCCGCAGTACCCCTGTTATTCAAGCGCTTCGAAACGAACATTACGAACCTATTCTGGCTTCAGATGGTGCAGCACTGCAATTACTAAAAAAGGAATTTCCGGACCTAATTCATCTCGAATTACCCGGTTATAACATTCGTTATGCAAAAAAAGGCTGGCTTCTTAACTGGAAGATCATTGCACAAACCAGCCATATTCGAAATACGATCGCTGCGGAAAATGAGCAGACCAGGCAGATTATAAAAGATTATCAAATTGAAGGAATCATTTCCGACAATCGGTTTGGGGTTTATAGCGATGAACTGAAGACAAATGTTTTTATCACTCACCAAATCCATGTTCTAAGTGGCATCACAACCCTCCTGTCTACTTATATAAATAGGCAGCATTTGAAGAATTTCGACCAGATCTGGATTCCGGATTATGATTCCAGTGAAAGGAATTTAAGCGGGAAACTGAGCCATGTAAAAGATCTGCCCGAGCAATGCCAATATATCGGTGCTTTGAGCAGATTTGAAAAGCGTGCATTGGAAACAAAATACAAATACCTGCTGCTGCTTAGCGGTCCGGAACCTCAGCGCAGCTTGCTTGAAGAAAAATTGCTCGAATGCTTCAGTAATACTAATGACAGTATATTGTTGGTACGCGGAGTAATTTCCGAAGAAAAACAGCTTAGTACGAGTAATCCGAACCTACATATTCGTAATTATCTCTTCGGAAGAGAACTGGAAGAAGCTATAAACAGTAGTGAAACCATCGTTGCAAGATCAGGTTACACCACGCTGATGGATCTGGCAAAATTAGAAAAAAGAGCATTTTTTATTCCTACACCTGGACAGGAAGAACAGGAATATCTTGCAAAAAGACTGGAACGGCAGGGCATTGCTCCTTTCTGTACGCAAAATCAATTCAGCTTAGAAAAACTGAAGGAAGTTGAGAATTATACCGGCCTAAGTAATTTCGGTGATGGCCGAGTTCTCCGGAATCTCTTTGCGTTTTTCGAGAGTGAATGAAAATTCACTTCCCACACCAAAGACGCTTTCTACATAGATCTTCTCCTCATGCGCTTCCAGAATGTGCTTTACAATTGAAAGTCCGAGGCCTGAACCTCCTTCTCTTCTTGAACCACTTTTGTCCACACGATAGAACCTTTCAAATAAACGTGGAATATTCTCTTTCGCAATACCTTCCCCGTTATCTGTCACCCTCACGATAACCTTATTTTTGATAAGATTCTCAATACTAATCTCTGTAGTTCCACCATTCTTTCCATACTTGATGGAATTAACGATCAGGTTGGTTAAAACCTGTTGAATTCTTTCTCTGTCTGCTCTCACGAGAATAGGTTCTGAGTAATCCAGATCAAATGTGAGTGTTATATCTTTTTTGGCAGCTTTCATTTCCAATAGATCAAAAGACGCCTGTATTAATTCGATTATATCAAAAGTCTCGTACTTGAGATGTAGATCACCGGTTTCTAGCTTGGTGATCATGTCAAGATCTTTCACGATATAAATAAGTCGCTCTACTCCTTTATTAGCACGGGCAAGATATTTTTTACGAATCACCTTATCCTTATGGGCTCCATCTATTAGAGTTAAGATATAACCCTGAACAGTGAAAAGAGGAGTTTTTAGCTCGTGCGATACATTCCCCATGAATTCCTTACGGTAAGCTTCTCTTACCTTTAAGGTCTCGATCTCCAGCTTTTTGTCCTCGGCGAATTTCTTAACCTCGCGAGTAAGACTGGACATATCTGTGGTGATCTGGTTAGGGCTTAAAGTTTTGGAATCGAGAAGTGAAACATTATCATACACTTTCTTGATACGGCGATAAATAAAACGCTCTACTCTATACTGAATGATTAAAAAAGAGAACAGGTAGCACAAGCCTGCAAAAATAAGAAGGGCGATCCACCAGTTCTGCAAATCCAGAAAGATGAATATCGCCAGTATCGCGGTAAGGAAGAGGCTGATAAATAAAGCAGTCCTTATTGCAAATCTATAAGACCTCTTAAATTGTTGCGCCATTAAACTACAAACTTGTACCCAACACCTTTGATGGTTTTGATCTTATCGTCACCGATCTTTTCACGTAGTTTACGAATATGAACGTCTATAGTTCTTCCTCCCACTACGATATCATTACCCCATACTTTGTCAAGGATATCTTCTCTTTTAAAGACTTTCCCCGGTTTGGATGCTAACAAAGATAACAACTCAAATTCTTTTCTGGGCAGACTGCGTTCTTCACCATTCTGTTCGATCTTATATTCATCACGATTAATAGTGATCCCGGAAAGTTTTACAATATTGGAACCTGCCTCTTCATCTCGGTAGCGTCTTAACAATGCCTTCACCTTACTTACCAGAACTTTTGGCTTAATAGGTTTAGTGATATAATCGTCTGCTCCGGCATCAAAACCTGCCATTTGCGAATAGTCTTCTCCTCTTGCAGTTAGGAATGTAATGATCGTATGCTCAAGATCTGTAATCTTTCTTATTTGCTCACAGGCTTCGATACCATCCATTTCAGGCATCATGACATCCAGAATAATAAGATGCGGTTTATGTTTTTGAGCAAGCTTAACAGCTTTCGCACCATTATCTGCAGTGATCACCTGGTAACCTTCCGAAGAGAGATTATACCCTACTATTTCCAGGATATCCGGCTCATCATCTACTAGTAAAATCTGAATGTCTTTTTTCTTCATGGTGTATAACTATGGTTAACAGTCCATAAAATTAAGGATTAATTTGGATTAGCATTGAGGTTAATCTATTGGTAACATTAAACTAACTCTTTAATGACAAAGGGTTAAATCTGAGGTAACATCGTCGCGGCTTTCTTGCCGTTTATTTGCAGCGAGATTTTATAGCAAGAAAAAAAATGAAAAAATTCTTTTTACTAACACTACTTCTTTTAGTTGGTGTTGTGCAAGCACAGGAAACTACAACTGGCGCCATTGGTGGAAAATTGACCGATAAGGAAATGGGTGGTGAGCCTCTTCCTTTCGCTAATGTTCTCCTTAAAGATTCTTCTAAAGGAACCACTTCAGATTACGACGGGATATATCTTTTAGATAAACTACAACCAGGAACCTATACAGTCGTATTTAGTTTTGTAGGATATGAAACTCTTGAAGTTCCAGATGTGGTTGTAGAAGCTGGAAAAGTGACTGAAGTCAATACAGAACTAGGATCCAGTGCAGCATCTTTGGATGAAGTAGTTATTACTACGGTCTCTCGAAGAGATTCTGAAGTTGCTTTATTAGTAGAGCAAAAGAATTCAGTAGAAATAAAGGAAAGTATAGGGGCACAGGAACTGGCAAAATTAGGGGTATCTGATGCGGCTACTGCTACTACCAAGATTTCTGGTGTAACCACCAGTGAGGCTTCCGGCGATCTTTTTGTACGTGGCCTTGGTGATCGTTATCTATATAGTACCATGAATGGTCTTCCTATACCATCAGATGATGTGGAAAGAAAGAATATCGATCTGGGATTGTTTCCAACTCGAGTGATTCAGAACGTATCGATAAGCAAAGCGTATTCTGCAATTAGTTCTGCAGATCAGGCTTCTGGAAATGTAGATATTTCTTCTCGTGAATTAAGAGGAAAGGATGAATTAGGAATTAGTGTGCAGGGTGGAGTGAATACGAATGCTATTGGAGAATTCAGCAATTTTAAAGTTTCTCCAAATCAGGAAGACACTTATTTCGGCGTTTACGATCAGAGCATTCCAACAGAATTTACTTTAAACAATCAGAGTTGGAATCCACAGACTTCAGTTCCGGTAAATAGAAAAGTAAGTATTACTGCTGGAAAGGAATTTGGACCACTTAGAGCATTTGTTACTGCATCTAATTCGGTTGCTTTCGAATATAACGAAGGTCTTTTCAGGAACTATCGAACGAACGTTCTTGAAGATCAGTTTACAGATGCTGAAAACTTCAAAAAGACAGATAATAATACATTGATGGCAGATCTTGGTTTTAAGATCAATGATGATCATCGCTTGAAAGCAACCAGTTTATTCATCAACAAAGTAACCGATGAGGTTTATGAAGCTGGTAGAAACGGCGAAGGTTTTGTCTTCGAGGAAACAAACAGAGGTGAAAACCTGAACCAGTTTATACGTGATCAAAATATCAAACAAACCAGGCTTTGGGTAAATCAGTTACATGGTTTCCACGATTTTCTTGATGGGAAGAACGAACTGGAATGGTCTGCAGGATTCAACCTGGTAAATGCAGATGAGCCAAACCGTATTCGTAATGAAGTGAATATTGGAGACAATAACTTCGTGCAATTGGCCAGGACTGGAGGTTTTCAGCAAAGAAAGTCAACGCAGGAGATCGATGATACTGAGTTCAATGCCAGAATTGAGAACACCTATAATTTTCTGAGCATGGATAACGAAGATTCTAAGAATGCTTCCCTTATTCTTGGTGGTAACTATAGAAATAAAGAGCGTGATTTCTTTTCCCAATTCTTTGGAGCTGAAGAAACCGACTTCAATACCGTAAACCCTCCATCTATCGATAATCTTGGAGCGAGCTTTACTACAGAAAACTTCAATAACAGGTTATTACAATTCAATCGTCTTACCCCAGATATCTATAATGGAACGCTGGAATCTTACGGTGGTTTTGCAGTTTTCAATATTGGAAACGAACAATGGAATATTAATGCAGGTGCGAGATACCAGAAGGATCAGGTAGATGTGATCTTTGATGTGAACAATTACCCTCAGAATCTTCCGAATTTCACCTTCAAGGAATACGATAACATTTATCCAAGCTTAAACATCAAGTTTTCTCCAAACGAAGATTCGAATATTAGACTTGCAGCCAGCAAAACGATTTCTCTACCTGAATTTAAAGAGATCGCTCCTTTCGAATATGTTTCACAGATTGGACAGATCACTCGCGGTAACCCAAATTTAGAAGCTTCAAATAACTATAATCTGGATCTTAAATATGAAGTTTTCCCAAGCTCAGGTGAGTTACTATCTCTTACAGGTTTTTATAAAAAGATCCTTGACCCGATCAACCGAACTCAGGCACGTGGTGCTTCAGGGGTATTCTCTTATTTCAATGCCAGTGACGAAGCCAACATTTATGGTCTGGAGCTTGAAGCGAGAATGGACGTGATCGAAAATGACAATGACAATGGTCTTGATCTAAGTGTATCTGGAAATATTACTAGAATGTGGCACAGTCAGGATCTTAAAGATGTTTTTGCTGAAGATGGATCTTTTGTAAGAACATTCCGATATAATGGAAACGATGAGATTGGACTTCAGGGAGCATCAGACTGGATCGTGAATGCATCGGCAAACTTTAGTACAGAAACAGAAAATCCATTCCGTGGAACTATCGTAGCAAACTACGCTTCAGATAAGATCTACGCGCTTGGATCACCAGATACTCAAAACCTTGATTTTATTGATATCCAGTATAACGACGAAATCATTGAAAAAGGTTTTGTAACCCTGGATTTGATCCTGTCTAAAGAGTTCGGAAATAATTTTGAACTTGAATTCAAAGGACAGAACCTACTTAACCCTGAAATAGAAAGATATCAGGCAATTAGACCATTATCTGGTAATGCTGCAGAGGCAGAGCAAACCGTTCGTTCTTACACCAGAGGAGCCGTATTAAGCCTTGGCTTGAGCTACAACTTCTAATTTTTTAACCACAAATTATATACACAACCTATTACAATCAAAACTTAAATTATGAAAAAAACAGCAAGACACTTTTTGTTAATGAGCGCGCTTTTTGGCGGTTTGCTTATCACAAGTTGTAGTAGTGATGACAATGATATTGATATCATTAATCCTACAGATGACACTGGGACACCAAATCCAGCACCTTCAGATAACATCCTGAATGGAAGCGTTGATGAAGACATGACTCTTGATGCTAATACTTCGTACCAATTATCCGGAATTCTTTCCGTAGAAAGTGGAGTAACCCTTACAATTCCTGCAGGAACAGAGATCGTTGCAGATCCAGATCTTGATGATAGTGATGCAACTAACGTTTATATCGTAGTTCAAAAAGGTGGAGATATCGAAATTAACGGTACTGCATCTGCTCCTGTGATCATGCGTTCTTCTAATGGACAGTCAGGTAGCTGGGGTGGACTAATCATCGCTGGTAATGCTGCAACTACTGAAGGTACTGATGCAACTGCTGAAGTTGGTGGAATTCTTTACGGTGGTAGTGATGCTGCAGATGATTCTGGTTCTATCAACTACCTTGTACTTTCTGATGCCGGAGCTCAGATCAATTCTGAATCTCAATTTAACGGACTTTCTCTATACGGAGTAGGTTCGGGAACTTCCATTATGAATGTTGCACTAATCAATGGAGCAGATGATGGAGTTGAATTCTTCGGAGGCTCTGTAAATGCTACGAATCTGTATCTTGAAAACAACGAAGATGATGCAGTAGACTGGACTGAAGGATGGAATGGAACAATCGATAATGTCTATGTTCTTCATACTATTGAAAACTTCTCCACAGCGATCGAAGCCGATGGTGAGAATAAGGAACCAAGAATCAACAATTTTACCGCTGTTTCTACAAAAGGTGGAACTGCGCTACAATTCAAGAAAGACTCTGGTGCGATCATCACTGGATTATCTTTGAATGGTTATGATACGTCAGTAGATATCGCAGATGATACCAGAACAGATCTATCAGGAATAAACCTGAATGGATCTGTGGCTGAATTGGATAACTCCTACTCTCTTACTCCAACAGTAATGGAATCTACTTTTGATTGGATCTCTAATCGTGGACAGGTATCTGTACTTCCAAATAACATTGATAGCGATCTTACTTTAGACGGGGATAGTGAATATGTAATTAGTGACGTAGTATCTGTGAATGCTGGTGCCACACTTACTATTCCTGCTGGAACAAAGATCACTGCCAGAAGTGATGCCGATACAGATGCAACAAGCATTTATATCGTAGTACAACAAGGAGCAATGATCGATATTCAGGGAACCGATTCAAATCCTGTGGTAATGTCTTCAACTTCTGGTGAAGCCGGAAGCTGGGGTGGTCTTGTGATCGCCGGAAATGCAGCAACTACTGAAGGTTTAAATGCTACTGCTGAGGTTGGTGGAATCGTTTACGGAGGTTCTGATGCTGAAGATAATTCAGGTTCTATCGCTTATTTGATTTTAAGAGATGCCGGAGCACAGATCAATTCTGAATCTCAGTATAACGGGCTATCCCTTTACGCTGTTGGATCTGGAACTACAATTGACAACATCGCAATTATTAATGGAGCAGATGACGGAGTTGAATTCTTTGGAGGTTCTGTTTCTGTAACAAATGCATATTTCGAAAATAATGAAGATGACCAGATCGACTGGACTGAAGGTTGGAATGGTTCTGTTACAAATGCTTATATCAATCTGACTATCGATAACTTCTCAACTGTTGTAGAAGCAGACGGAGAGAACAATATGCCAGCTCTTAACCAGATCACTGCAGTTTCAACTGCTGGAGGAACAGCATTACAGTTCAAGAAACTTTCTGGAGCAACGATCACTGGTCTTTCTTTATCTGGTTTTGAAACTAATATTGATATCGCAGATGATACAAGAACAGATCTTTCTGGAATCCAGATCGACGGTGAGGATGCAGACGTTGAAGCAGCTTATGATGCAGATGCGACTGTAGATGCTGCAGATTTTGATTGGGTAAACTAAAATCGAAATTTAGCTTAAAATATTGAAAGTCAATAATTAGCCAAAATTAAGGGTTGCCATCTGGTAACCCTTTTTTATTATCTATAAATTCCGGCAACCCAGCATTTTGTGGCAGGATTTTTGAAATTTTATTTGTAAGTTTGTCTAATCTGTACCAAAGAGAATGAAGCAAAAGTACCTATTTAGCTTTTTATTGTTTAGTTTCCTGATGTTGGCAATCCCTGCGAACGCTCAGGATTCTTTATCTGCTTCAGCTCGAACAGAAATTTCTATAGATGGTTTATCTATCTATCCCAACCCGATTACTGGAGGAAGAGTTTTTATTTCTTCCACCAAAAACCAGGAAAAGAAGATCGAGATCTATAATGTTTTAGGCAAGCCAGTTCTTAAGACCAGATTAAGAGGTAGAGAGCTAGACGTTTCAACACTTACTCCCGGAATTTATATTATTAAGATCGAAGAAGGAAGATCAAAAGCTACCCGCAAACTGGTGGTAAAATAAAATACACCAAGTCATAATATGTAAGCTTCTTTTTAAAGAGGCTTTTTTATTGCTTAATTTTGAATCTCCAATGTTTCTTTATGCTGAAAAATAAAATCTTCAATATTTCCTCTTCGGAAGAATTTGTAAAGCTAAGCCTTGAAGTCTACCAATATCAATATCAGCATAATCCTGTTTATCAAAAATTCTGTAATCTATTAAATAGATCCCCAGAAAATGTCTCTTTTATCAGAGAGATTCCGTTTCTACCAATAGAATTTTTCAAGAAGGAAAACATCATTACTGAGGACCAGAAAGCAGAGATCACTTTTACCAGTAGTGGAACTACCGGAGCTGCGACCAGCAAGCATCATGTTGCCGATCTTGGCATCTATGAAGAGAGTTTTTTAAAAGCTTTTGAAGCATTCTACGGTTCTCCAGAGGATTATACTTTTCTGGCACTTCTACCAAGTTACCTTGAACGCAGAGGAAGTTCTCTTATCTATATGGCAGATGCGCTCATTAAAAGATCAAACAAGACCGATAGCGGATTCTACCTTGATGATCTTGAAGCTCTTTCCTCAAAACTGAAGAAACTGGACCAGTCTGGAAAGAAAGTATTCCTGATTGGAGTTTCCTTTGCCCTTCTTGATCTCGTAGAAAATGAAACTTTCGATCTACAGCATACCATCGTGATGGAAACCGGAGGAATGAAAGGCAGACGGAAGGAAATGATACGAGAAGAACTGCACCAAATCCTAAGCTCTGGTTTTGGGGTTAATCATATACATAGTGAATATGGAATGACTGAACTTTTATCTCAGGCATACTCTAATGGGAATGGAGTTTTTGAAACTCCCAACTGGATGAATATACTTATACGGGATCCGGAAGATGCACTTAGTTACGTACAGGATGGTAAAACCGGTGGTATTAATGTAATAGATCTGGCGAATTTGAACTCCTGTTCATTTATTGCCACCCAGGATCTTGGGAAGATTTCAAGTGACCAAATAGAGATCATGGGGCGTTTTGACAATAGCGACATCAGAGGTTGTAACCTTCTAGTTCTATAATCGAAATTTTAACTTTTCAAGCTGTAATTTACTGAAGTTGAGTGCGACTCAATAGTTGTAAGATGGAGAAGGTTCATATCTTCATTTTGCGCTAAGTGAATTTTCATATTAGATTGGTTAGTTAGTTACAAAGCCTTCAGGTTCTTCCTGAAGGCTTTTGTATTTAAGCCTTCCAAGCGGTATGATTAACTATAAAATGCAAGAAAGACGATCATTCCCATTGAAATTATGAAAATGATCGCCCTTATTATATCTTCTTCCTTGAACTTAGCCATATACTTCTATCTACGAAGTCGGGCTTTCTAAGGTTTTAAATCGCTCTAATGATATAGGTATTCTTCTTTCCTTTATTTAAAATAACATACTTGTTATTGATAAGATCATCTTTAGTGATCGTGTAATCTTCCTTTATTTTCTCTTTATTCACTGCTACCGAATTTTCTTTTAACGCACGTCTGGCCTCTCCATTCGATTTTAGGAAATTGGTTTGAGCAGCAAGCGCAGCGATCATGTCGAGTCCGTTCTCAATTTCAGTCATTGCGATATCAGCTTGCGGCACGCCTTCGAAGATATCCAGAAAGGTCGCTTCATCAAGCTTCCTGAAGTCGGCTGCCGTACTTTTTCCGAAGAGAACTTCAGAAGCAGCAAGAGCATTGTTATAATCTTCTTCTGAATGTACCATTGTCGTAACCTGTTTTCCAAGTTCCTTCTGTAGCTCACGTTTGTGTTGCGCTTCCTTATGTTCAGCAATTAAAGAATCGATCTCCTCTTTGGACAAAAATGTAAAGATCTTGATATATTTTTCAGCATCTTCATCACTGGTATTCAACCAGTACTGGTAGAATTTATAAGGAGAAGTTCTCTCTTTATCAAGCCAGATATTTCCACCTTCTGTCTTCCCGAATTTAGTTCCATCAGCCTTGGTGATCAAAGGACAGGTCAAAGCATAACCTTTCCCATTTCCAATTCGGCGAATAAGCTCCGTTCCCGTAGTGATATTCCCCCATTGATCGCTTCCACCCATTTGCAGTGTACAGTCGTTTTCTCTGTATAAATGCAGGAAATCATAACCCTGTACCAGCTGATAAGTAAATTCAGTAAAAGACATTCCTATAGAAGATTCAGAAGACAATCTTTTCTTGACTGAATCTTTGGACATCATATAATTCACGGTGATATGCTTCCCTACATCCCTGATGAATTCAAGGAAAGAGAAGTTTTTCATCCAGTCGTAATTGTTTACCAGAACTGCCGCATTATCATGGTCAGAATCAAAATCAAGGAATCTCGAAAGTTGTTCTTTTAGGGAATTCTGGTTGTGACGTAAAGTTTTTTCATCAAGCAGATTACGTTCAGCCGACTTCCCCGATGGATCCCCGATCATTCCAGTAGCACCGCCAACCAAGGCATAAGGCTTGTGCCCCGCAAGTTGAAAATGGCGTAACATCATGACTCCCACAAGATGACCAATATGCAGCGAATCTGCCGTTGGATCTATCCCCACGTAAGCCGCACGCATTTCTTCCATTAAATGTTCCTCGGTTCCAGGCATGGTGTCATGCAACATCCCTCTCCAGGTAAGTTCTTTTACGAAATTCTTCTCCATAATATGCTAATTCAGGTAAAAATAGTCGTAAAGATACCATTTACTCTTATTTTTCCTAAGTGCAATAACTATATTTACCTCATGATACTTGTGACTGGTGGTACGGGATTGGTAGGCGCTCATTTATTATATGAGCTGGTGCGTGCTGGTGAAAAAATTCGTGCTATTCATCGTGAGAACAGCGATTTGAATAAGGTTCTCGAAGTATTTTCTTTTTATTCTGAAGCTGAAGAAGCAGAGAAACTGTTCCATCAAATTGAGTGGAAAGTAGCAGATCTTAACAATATTCCACAACTTACCGCAGCATTTGTAGAGGTACAGCAAGTATATCACTCGGCAGCCCTGGTATCTTTTGATCCCGCCGATGAGCAAGAATTACGAAAAGTCAATATTGAAGGCACGGCAAATATCGTTAACCTTTGCATTTCCTGTAAAGTACATAAATTATGTTTTGTTAGTAGTATCGCTGCTTTAGGCAACATCACAAATGCAGACAAAATAGATGAAACCGGTAAATGGAATCCGGAAGGAAAGCACAACGATTATGCAATTTCCAAATATGGTGCAGAGATCGAAGTATGGCGTGGAACACAGGAAGGTGTCAATGCCATTATTGTGAATCCCGGAGTGATTATTGGTCCAGGATTCTGGAATTCGGGATCTGGCAAAATCTTTAAAAAGATAGATTCCGGTTTATCCTATTACTTTCCAAAAGTCACAGGATTTGTAGGAGTACAGGATGTTGCAAAATCCATGGTTATTCTAATGAATTCTGAAAAGGTGAACGAACAATATGTTCTGGTTTCAGAAAATATTTCATTTAGGCAAGTTTTCGAGTGGGCTGCAAAAGCATTGAACAAGACTAAACCTAAGCAAAAACTTCAAAAATGGATGATCGCATTTGGATGGTTCTTTCAAAAAACTGGAAGTATTTTCGGAAGAAAAAGATCTATCACTTATGAAACTATCAATAGTCTGCATGAAGAAAGCTTTTACGATAACTCCAAGATCATCCAGGAAATCAATTATCAGTTCGAGCCTATGGAAAGTGCTGTCAAAAGAACTGCCAGTAATTTTAAGAACTAGTTACTATCCTCCCTCATGCTCACGGGAGCAATCAAGCTGTCCCGTTTTTCTTCTTTTCCTTTAATATCATCTTTCAGTTTCAACCTGCTTCGTTGCACAGAATCTCTTAATCTTGGAATGGCCATGATAGAATCCATCATCTGTAAAGAATCTTTTTGCAAGCGCTTAAGACTATCTTCTCTTTTGATCTCCACTTCACGCAAAGAATCATATTTTGATTTCATTACTTTAATTCGACCTCTTACAGAATCGTAAATTCTTTCATAGATCACGTATTGATCTGAGTAATAATTACTGCTCTGTTCAAATTGAAGACTATCAATATCATATTTTTCAAACACGAACTTGTCTGGTTGTATACCAGTTTGTTCAAGCTTGAATTTATTATAATTCTTTGCTGCGTGAACCAACGATAACTCGGTAAGCACATCTACCATCTTCTCTTCCGGAATGAGGTTGTCTGGCTTCTCAGTCTTATCCAGATCCTGACAGGCAATCAGAAAGATGGACAGTGCAAGTAATAATATGTAGGGCTTTCTAGCGATCAAATGTTAGTCTTTCAGCGACTTTCGTAAATGGTTGATGTTTGAAGTTCTTATAAACCAGGTTACCATTCACAAAAGTATGAGTGATACGTGATTTGAAGGTTGTTCCTTCAAACGGAGACCACTGGCATTTCGAATAGATATTATCTGGTTGTACAGCCCATGGTGAGTTAAGATCTACAAGAACAAGATCTGCTTTGTATCCTTCACGTATAAAACCTCTTTTTTCAATCTGAAAAAGAATTGCCGGATTATGACAGGCTTTCTCCACGATCTTCTCAAGAGATATCTTCCCCTGATGATGCATTTGTAGCAAGGCAGGTAAAGCATGTTGAACTAATGGTCCACCACTTGGAGCTTTGGTATAAACGTTTTTCTTTTCTTCTTTGGTATGAGGAGCATGATCTGTTGCAAGTACATCCAGGTGATTATCCAAAAGCCCCTGAAGCAATGCTTCCTGATCCTTTTTGGTTTTTACTGCCGGATTCCATTTGATTAATGTTCCCTTTGTGGCATAATCCTGATCGTTGAACCATAAATGGTGTATACAAACCTCAGCCGTTATCTTTTTATCCTTTAATGGCTTCTTACTATTAAACAGAGATAATTCCTTGGCAGTAGAAACATGAAAGACATGTAATCTAGCGCCGGTTTTTTTCGCGAGAGCCACAGCTTTGGAAGAGGACTTGTAACAAGCTTCTTCACTTCTAATTTTCGGATGCATTTCAATAGGAATATCATCACCAAATTTTGCCTTGGCTTCTTCCAGATTTTTCTGAATGGTTTCCTCATCTTCACAATGTACGGCGATAAGTACAGGTGACTTTTTGAAGATCTGTTCTAATACCTTTTCATTATCCACCAGCATGTTCCCTGTAGAGGAGCCCAGGAAAAGTTTTAAAGCAGCAACTTTCTTAGGATCAATTTTTTCGATCTCCGCAAGATTATCGTTCGTCCCGCCAAACATAAACGAATAGTTCGCATAGGAAGTTTCTTCAGCAATACTGAATTTATCTTCCAGCAACTCTTCTGTTGTGGCCTGCGGCAAGGTATTCGGCATTTCTATGAATGTGGTAATACCACCGGCTACTGCTGCCTTCGACCCCGTCTCTATATTTTCTTTATGAGTAAGACCTGGCTCTCTGAAATGTACCTGGTCATCAATTAATCCAGGTATTAAATAGGTGCCTTCAGCATCATAAATAATTACATCTGGTGATTTTGCACTTATGCTTTCTGCAATTTCAACGATGATTCCATTCTCGATGAACACATCCCCTTCAGTGATCTTATTCTCGTTTACAATCTTAGCGTTCTTGATTAAAACCTTTTTCATCAGAATTTTTTCCTGTTAAACAGACTTTTCAGCTTCATTTTTATTACCCCAAAAACGGCTTCAGAAATAATGGAGCCGCTCATTTTTGATGTTCCTCGAGTTCTATCTGTAAAGATCACCGGAACCTCTATAATCTTAAATCCTTTTAAATAGGATTTGAATTTCATTTCTATCTGGAAAGCATATCCTACAAACTGTATGCGGTCCAGGTTTATTGCTCTTAGAACTTCACTTTTATAACATACATACCCGGCCGTGGTGTCTTGTATGTCCATACCAGTTATAAAGCGTACATACCTCGATGCCAACCAAGACATTAAAACACGGTTCATAGGCCAGTTAATGACATTAACACCGGTTATATAGCGCGAACCAATGGCGACATCGGCTCCATCCCTTTTACAGGCATTGTACAGTCGTATAAGATCGTTGGGATTATGCGAGAAGTCTGCATCCATTTCAAAAATGAAATCATAATCTCTTTTTAACGCCCACTTAAATCCGTGAATGTAAGCAGTTCCTAATCCCTGCTTACCTAATCTTTCTTCAAGGAACAATGTTTCAGGAAATTCAGCCATCAAAGTGCGAACCCTGGTTGCTGTACCATCTGGAGAATTATCATCCACAACGAGAACGTGAAACTTGCGTCTTTGTGAAAAAACGTTTCTCACAATGCGCTCAATGTTCTCTATTTCATTAAAGGTGGGTATAATAATAATCCCATTTCCCATTCCTAAAACTTTTGCGCAAATGTATGCAAATTAAAACTTCAAATCTTCATGGAAAGCAACCGCAAATAGGGTCAAAATTTTACATTTGTAAAAAAATTTAAATGCAGGCGACGGCAAGATTAAGTGAATATCAGGATTGGATCACGATCACTTTCCTTCTATGCTTTGGCTTGCTGGTATTAGCCCGTGTCGCCTTTCCACAACGTTTTGAAGAATTTATATCGCTTCTCAACTCTGGTAAATTTATAGCCTTTAAAGGAAAAGAGAATAAGGCTTTTCATGGTTTTAACATTATATTATTCTCTGTACAGGCGATCGCAGTCTCTTTATTTATCTTTCTGGGATACAGATATTTTTTTGAAACAGATCTTCACTCTATTGTATTGTTCATTCGCATTCTTACTGGATATACCTGTCTTATTTTATTGAAAGCCGGAGTTGAAAAGATCATTGGTAATATCTTCGACATCGATGAGCGAATAGATTACTATATTTTTCAGAAATTAAGCTATCGCAATTTCATTTCGATTTTTCTTCTTTTCGCC